>DASTVZ010000072.1:0-94004 GCA_035758845.1 Vicinamibacterales bacterium | reverse complement strand
ATGATTCCGTTCGTCATCATCGCAGGGCAGACACGAAGTGCGTGGCTCGCGGTAGGCCTCATCGGCATGGCCACAGCCTGCCACCAGGCCTGGTCGGCGAATCTGTTTACCATTTCGTCCGACATGTTCCCGCGCCGGGCCGTCGGTACGGTCGTTGGGATCGGCGGCTTCGCGGGCGGTATCGGCGGCATTCTGATTGCCGAGTTCGCCGGCCGTGTGCTGCAGCGCGATCCCAGCTTTTACCTGCCGATGTTCTTCGTCGCCGGGCTCATTTATCTCGTCGCGCTCGGCGTCATTCATCTCTTCGCGCCGCGCCTCGAGCGCGTCAATTTGGCGGGCTAATACATGAAGGTTGATACCAGCGTTCTCGGCACGGGCGCCGCATCGGCGGATCTCAAGGTCACCGACATGGGGCCGATGGTCGAAGAGGCGTTGCGCTCGATCGGCGCCGGCTCTCGTGTGCTCGCGGTCGTATCCGATCGCACGCGCGACGACAACACCCCGGAACTGTTTCCATTGGTTTCGCAGACGCTGGCGCGTATCGGCGCCGCGTCGCTCGACGTCCTCATCGCCCAGGGCACGCATGTCGCGATGAACGATGTCGACAAGCGTGCCAAGATCGGCGCCGGTCTCGCGCCGATGCCTCTTCTCGGCACGATTTTCGATCATCACTGGGATCGCGAATCGGAGTTGACAACGCTCGGCACGATTGGTAGCGAGGTGATCGCAAAGGAAACAAGTGGACTGCTGAACGAATCGGTCAAGGTTCGGCTGAACGCACGGCTCGCCCCTGGCCAGTACGACCACGTGCTCGTGCTCGGCGCGGTGGTACCGCACGAGGTCGCCGGATTCGCGGGAGGAGCGAAATACTTCTTTCCCGGCGTAGCGGGGCCGGAGCTGACGCACCTGACGCACTGGCTCGGTGCGCTCGCCACAATCGAACGAGTCATAGGTCGGGTCGAAACCCCTACGCGGCACCTCATCGAGGCGGCGGCCGCCTTCGTTCCGTCGCCGGTGATCGCATTCACCACGGTTGCGACGCGCGATGCGAGCGGCTTGAAGACTCGAGCGCTCTTCACCGGCGACATCCGCGGCACGGTGCGCCGCGCCGCCCAGATCAGCCAGCACGTGCACGTCCGTTACACGGGACGCTACTACAAACGCGTCGTCGCGATCCTCGACGAGCACTACGACGAACTCTGGGTCGGTGGGAAGGCGAGCTACAAGCTTGGCGGCATCATCGAAAAGGGCGGGGAACTGATCATCTACGCGCCGCATCTGTCCGCGATTTCGCTGACACATGGCGCGCTGATCGAGAAATACGGCTACGCTCCGCTCGAACGGGTCCGCGACATGGTGGAAGGCTCGGACGAACTACGGGCGAATCTCTGTGTCGCCGCCCACCTCGCTCACGTCGCGTATGCGGGGGAAAAGGGGGACGATGGCGTCGTCGTGCCACGCTACCGCATTACACTCGCAGCCAACCTGCCGGAAGCGACCACTCGCCGTGTCAATCTCGGCTATCTGGATGTGAAAACGTTCGATCCGCGGGCGTTCCGCGACGACCCGGATACGCTCGTCGTTGAGAACGCGGGGCGTGATCTATATCTCGTAAGTCGGGAAGGCAGATGAAAAGAGTCTCAATCAACATCCCTCACTGTCCCGCTGAGACGCACCGACGGTGCGTTCAGTTCTACCGTGAACGCCGCGCGCCCGGTGCAAGCCGCCCAATGAATCCGCCGCCAGCGCGGAGATTGATCGTCAGCGATCCCTGCCGTGTCAGTGTGAGCCGTTCGATCCGCTCCGCTGCCGCATTGTCCGGATCGTCGCGCACGAGCAGGCTGCTGTAGTTGCCGGGCGCGAGAAATTTCAGATCGACGCGTAACGTCCGCGCCTCGGGCCCATTCAATACGGCGATAAACCACGCGTCTCCCTTGCGCCGCGCGAATGCCGCGAGTTCGCCGATGGCGCTGCCCGGCAACACGATGGTTTCGTCCCATGTTGCGGGCAGCGCTTTGATGAGATCGACCGCCGGGTTGTCGAGCAGGCTCCTCGGGTTGGCGCCGTAGACCAACAATGGTGACGTGAAGACGGCGGCGGTTGCGATCTGGTGAGGCCATGACGTTTCCTTCCGGCGATCGCCAAACACGACCGGCGTGTAGTCGCCGTGTCCGGCCAGGTATCGCGTAAAGGGAATCGTCGTATTGTGCCGCGCCCAGGTCTGCGCGCGATGCTCGAGGCCATACACGCCCTCGCGCGTCAGCTCGTTCGGCCATGTCCGTGCTTCGCCGGCTGGTTTGTTCGCGCCGTGAAAGTCCACGAGCAACTGGAACTCCGCCGTGTCGCGCAGGATCGCCTGGTAGAGATCGACGACTTCCTTCGCCTCATGATCGAGAAAATCAATCTTGACGCCGGCGATCCTCAGATCGTGGAGGCGCTTGAATAGCGTGCGCCGCGACTCAGGATTTTGAATGTCCCGGCTGTGAACCCACAGCAGAAGACCGACTCGCCGTTCGTTGGAGTACGCGACGAGATCGCGGATCTGATCGTCAGTCCATCGGCGCCACAGTCCCTCGACCACTTGATATTCGAAGCCAAGCTGGCCGGCCATTTCCGAAAATGACTTGATCCCTTCGAACGTGTTCTCGCCACCATCGAGATACCGCCACACGGCGCGTCCAGGCTTCACCCACGCGGTGTCGATGCCCTGCGGAAAGAGCGACGGATCCGGCAGCGGCGACAGACTGGTGATGATGTCGTTGTTGACGAGCGCGTTGAGATCGCGACCGACGAGAACGACCCGCCACGGAGTGGTGATCTCTCCCTTGATTGATGCCGGGTTTTCCAGCCGGCGTACATCGAGCGCCGGATAACGCAGTCGATATGGATAGGACGCCGGCGCGGCATGCGCGAGGCGTGCGGCGAATCCGCCGCGACGGTCCGTTTGCAGCACCATGCCGGCGTACTCGTTCAACCCCGCCTCGGTAACCGAGGCGTACCCCGTCGCGTCTGGCAGCTGCGCGGTTACTGGAGGAGCCGCCCAGTCCCCTTCGCGCACATCTTCGATGTCCCTCTTCTCGTGGACGCCCTCGTAATGGCCGTCGAGGTCGTGATACCAGACGGTGCTGCGCGGCGGAAAATTGAATACGTTCGCTTCGTCTGGCACCCGCACGGCGTTCGCAGCTGCCGCCGGCACGACATATCTGAACGCGACTCCATCGTCGAAAGTACGGACTTCCATGGCGTAACGAGTTCCCGAGGGCTGATGCGCCAGCGCGACCTTTGCGCCGTTGTAGCGGTTGACCGCAACAGCATGCACCCCGCGAGTTCGATAGCGCTCATCCTGACGCGTTCGTTCAACGGCAGTCAGCGACACGCCGTCGCCGAGGTTGACGCCATCGACGATCATGCCCGCGCGCGATAGCTCGATGACAGGACGGCCGTTCTGTGTGACGCGGTAGGACAAACGGTTCTCCGATCGAACGCTCAGATCGAATTTGATCGCGGAGTTCGGGCTGGCGATCGTGATCGGGAAGGGGACGTTATTCTCGACGGGCGTGGCAATCAGCCCGGCAAGCAACGCCGCCGGCGCAAACAGGCGCATCACATCCTTCCGTTCCGTGTTTATCCGTGGTCGACTCCAGACCGCCGCTCGAGAGGCGAACGATGAGTCGCGGTGGAATGACAACTGACTGAAATTTTTCCGGTGATGGATTCGGTCCGATGCGATCGAGCAACAGCCGTGCCGCTTCCTTGCCTTGCTGATCGCGCGACCAGCTGACCGTCGACAAGGGGACGCGCAAGAGGTCTCCGAGCGCGATGTCGCCAGCACCGACGATGGCGATGTCCTCGGGCACACGCAGCCCGGCCTCCCAGATTGCCTTCATCGCGCCAATCGCCGCTGGGTCGTTGGCGGCGAAGACCGCATCGACACGTGGCTTGACCGCGAGGAGTTTCTTCATCGCGCGGTAGCCATCCGCTTCCATGAAACCGCCTCGCACGATCCATTCGGCGCGCGACCGCACCTTGTGTTCCCTCAATGCCTGGCGAAATCCCTCGGCACGCCGCTTCGCGTGCACGATTGGCGGTCCGAGAATGTGTGCAATCGCCTTCCTTCCCTGCTCAATCAAGTGCGACGTCGCCAGCCGTCCAACCTCGACGTCGTCTGTGACCACGCGATCGCACTTCACGACGGGATGATCGTCGCGATCGATCATCACGAGCCCGATGCCGAGCGAGCCGAGGCGCTGGAGGAGATCGGTGTTCCCCGACGCATTCACGGAGGCGAGGATGATTCCGTCGACCTGGCGCTGTCGCAGCATGTCGATCTCGGCGCGTTCCTTGGCCGGGTCCTCATTCGAGCTGCAGAGCAGGAGACCATAGCCGCGGGCGCTGGCGATGGTTTCGAGTCCGGCGACGATCTCGACAAAAAACGAGTGCATCAAGTCAGGAATGACGACGCCGAGCGTGTGCGTGCGCCGCAAGGTGAGGCTGCGGGCGACGGCATTGGGCTGGTATCCGAGTTCGGCGACTTTCGCGAGCACCCGCGCGCGGGTGGCGTGGCCGATGTCGTCGCGATTGTTGAGGACCTTGGAAACGGTGGTGATGGAGACGCCGAGCTCTCCAGCAATCCGTTTCATTGTCGTCGTCGATGCCATTTTCACTCCGAGGGCGCTCGCCGGGCCCCGGGCGCTCAGCTGCCGCCGCCGTGGGCGTTTTGCCTCGACTTTGACTTTAGCGTTAAAGTTAGTTGACTTTAACGGTAAAGCATAGTATCACAGGCGCCGCGCTCGCCCATCGAGCCGTCAACCCTGCCCGTCAGGAGGAGGCGCGTGATGAACTGGACCCTTCGGTCGATCCCTGGCCGGTCGCTGTCCGTACTCGTCGTGGCGCTGTTGCTCGCCGCCGCGCCCGCCGCCGCCCAAAACACTGGGACCATCTCCGGCACCATTATCGACAATACCGGGCAGGTCGTGCCTGGTGCCACCCTGACCCTAATCAACGAAGCCACCTCGGACGACCGGACCATGCTCTCCGGCAGCCGGGGGGAGTTCGCGTTCCGCGCCGTCGAGCCTGGATCCTATACCGTCAGGGTGGAACTTACCGGCTTCCGCACGATGCAGCTGAAAGGCAACGTCCTCAATGCCAGCGGCACGCTCGATCTGGGACACGTCAAGCTGGATATCGGCACCCTCACTGAAGTGGTTTCTGTCGTGTCGCAAGGAAGCGTGATCGAAACGAAGAACAGCGATTACTCGGGGCTCCTGACCGCAACCCAGATCTCACAGATTCAGAGCCGCGGACGCGATGTCGTGAACCTGCTGCGGCTGGTACCCGGCGTCCATTACGAGGCGGACATCGAAGCAATGGGCGACAGCTTCGGATCATCCATTCCAAACATCAGCGGCATGAGGAAAGGCTGGAACCAGGTCACGGTCGACGGCTTGAATGGCAACGAGTTGTCGGGCACGAGCCGTATGAACTCGTCGATCAACCTCGATGCCATCGCCGAAGTGAAGGTGCTGATCAACACCTACAAAGCGGAGTTCGGTCACAGCGGCGGCGCGAATATCCAAGTCGTCAGCAAGAGCGGCTCCTCGAATTACTCAGGCAGCATCTACTACTACGGCAAGCGCGATGCCTGGAACGCCACGCCGTGGGAGAACAATCGCAGCGGCCTCGCGAAACCCAAGCTCCACGTCGACACACCCGGTTTCAACCTGGGCGGCCCGGTCCGACTTCCCGGGCTGTACGAGCAGAAAGGAGACAAGAAGCTCTTTTTCTTTTATTCGTTTGAAGGTCCGCAGGTCCAGCGGCCCGGCCAGGTTCGTCTCTATCGGATGCCGACGGCGCTCGAGCGTCAGGGAGATTTTTCCCAAACGTTCGATGCGAACGGCAGATGGATCAACATCAAGGACCCTCTCTCGACCGCCGCGTGCAGTGTCACGACTGGCGGCGCGGGGTGTTTCCAAGGAAATGTCATCCCGTCGAACCGGCTCGACGCGAATGCGATCGCGCTGATGAAGCTGATGCCGTTGCCGAATGCGCTTGGTGTCAGCCCGAATTACAACTTCACCCGGCAGGAAACGTCGACCAACCCGCGGTTCAATCATCTCATTCGAGTGGACGCGCGGCCTTCGGGGCACAACGCGATCTGGGGTGCTTTCCGTACGTTCTCTTCAAGTCAGTACGGATCCGAAATCACGGCCGGTCCGGCCAAATGGGGGTTCTTCGATGGCTCGTATGTCTCCGGCGACCGCTCCATCAATGGCGGCTGGAACCACGTGATGGGGAGCACTGGCGTCAACGAACTGTCCGCCGGCTTCCGGCGGGCGACCGAGGGGTTTGGCACGAAGACCGACGCCGATCTCAATCACATCCTGAAGGCCACGGTCGGCTACACGCTGGCGCAGTTCAACCCGGCGTTGAATCAGCTCGGCGTCATTCCAACGACGACATTCGGTCTTGCGACGACGGGCGTCGACAGTCCGGATTTCACGTACGACAGCCGGCTCGGATCAACGGCCTTCGATACCCTCGCAAGCGTCCGCGACAACCTGACGCTCACACGCGGCACCCACACATGGAAAGTCGGCGGCCATCTCGAGTTCATGACGAACAACGAGGCGCGCGGCGGCACGTGGATGGGCCAGTATCAGTTCAACAACAACGCCAGCAACCCGCTCAACACGAACTTCGCGTTCTCGAACATGGCGCTCGGTGTGTACCAGCAATACACCGAGACAAGCCGCTACGGCGACACCCACAATCGGCAGTGGTGGACTGAATGGTATGGCCAGGATACGTGGCAGGCAAACCCGCGGTTGACAGTTGATTACGGTGTGCGGTTCCTGATGTATTCGCCGTATTGGAGACCCGATCAGCAGATCGCGAATTTCGATCCCGCCACATACAAGGCGGCCAATGCGCCGCGGCTCTATCAGCCGGCGCTGGTCAATGGCACGCGCGTCGCTTTGGATCCGGTGACCGGACAGACGCTGAATGCGATCTACATCGGCGCCTATGTCCCCAACACGGGCAATCAGGCAAATGGGATGGTGCGGCAGACCGATTCGGGCGTTCCGAAAGGATTCCGGAAGGTGCTGCCGCCGCAGATGGAGCCAAGAGTCGGGTTGAGCTGGGACCTCACCGGCGGAGGGCGGACCGTTGTCCACTCGAGCCTGGGCCACTTCCACAACGCGCGGCTCGGTGGCGGGTCGGCCGGCAACCTGCGCAACCCGCCGTACATCCTCAATCCGATCATCTTCTACAACACGATGTCGACGACGTTCGTGCCCGGTGTCGTTCCTGCAAATCGTCCGGGGAACGTCGAAGCCCTTGAAACCACCTACAAGACGCCGAGTTCGTTCAACTGGTCGATCGGCCTGCGCCGCGAGCTCGGATGGGGTACATCGCTCGATGCGACCTACACCGGAACTGCCGGCCGCAACATGGAGATGTACTACGATCTGAACGCGGTCCAGGACGGCGTTCGTTACGTGGACCTCAATCCACCGGCACACGATCCAGGCAGCACGAGTCCGACCGCGGTCCTGCCGCCGGAGTTCCTGCGTCCGTACTCCGGCTATCAGAGCATTCGCGTTCGCGGTAACTCCGCGACGTCCGACTACCACGCGCTGCAGCTCCAAGTGAACCGCCGCTACATTCACGGCGTGCAGTTCGGCGGCGCTTACACGCTGCAGCGAGCCAGAGGGCTCGCCGACGAGGATCCAGGCAACCTGTCGATTGCCTACAACCGGCCGCGTGACTTCTTCTATGCAGAACTGGCACAGAGCGATCGGCATTCGCTGGTGATCAACTACTCGTGGGACCTCTCGCAGGATCACTTCTCGAACGCCGTCTTGCACCACGCGCTCGATGGATGGCAGCTCTCCGGAGAGAACGCGTTCGTCAGTGGCGACTGGGCTCCCGTCATTCTGACGACCAGCGACAACTTTGATTTCACCGGAGGGGACGGCGGCACCGGCAACGATCTCGGCGGCGGTTTCCGTATCGTTCGTCCCGTCATGACCGGCGATCCCATGGCCCAGATCGGCAGTCCGCTGACTGGATGGTTCGATACGTCCGTCTTCAAACGTCCGGCGGGGCGCGGCGATTACGGCAATGCTCCGCGCAACGCGGTCCGCAAGCCCGGCATCAACAACTGGAATCTTGCGATCTTCAAGAACTTCCCGATTGGCGGCCGCCGCTCGTTCCAGTACCGTCTCGAGGCGTACAACGTGCTCAACTCGGTTCAGTTCCAGGATGTCGATCGCACGGCGCGGTTCGACCCAAGTGGCGCGCAGATCAACCCGAACTTCGGCACCGCGATCGGAATCGCCAACCCGACGCGGCCGCCACGGGTGATCCAGATGTCGGCGAGGTTTAGTTTCTAATCGGCTGCTGGCGTCTGGCTGTTGGCTCCTGGGCGTTACACGACGACGAGCCGACGGCTCTCGTCGAAGATTCGAAGACTCGAAGAGTTGAAGAAAAATCTCTCTCCCTTCTTCGGATCTTCGGATCTTCGAGTCTTCGACGTACCCGTTAGCACGTGCAACCTTGACAGAAAAGAAGGTCGTCCGGAATTTACACGAATTCGAGGCTGGCAAATTGCGATGAAAAGGTTGTCCTTCGTTCTCGTCTGTTTCCTGTCGATACTGACACTCGCGCTAACGGCCCAGACGATTGCGCCACGCCCACCAGATCCTGCCCGCGAGAAGCGGCTCGAATGGTTTCGCGAGGCGAAGTACGGCCTCTTTATCCACTGGGGCCTATATGCGATTCCTGCTGGCGAATGGCAGGGCAAGCGATCGCTCGGCCTCGGCGAATGGATCATGAACCGCTCGAAAATCCCGGTTCGCGAGTACGAGAAGCTCGCGGCGCGGTTCAACCCGGTCAAGTTCAATCCCGACGAATGGGTCCAGCTCGCTCAGGACGCCGGGATGAAATACATCGTCATCACGTCGAAGCACCACGATGGCTTCGCGATGTTCCGATCGAAAGTCAGCCCTTACAACGTCGTCGATGCGACACCGTTCAAGCGCGACGTGCTGAAGGAACTTGCCGATGCATGCGCGAAGCGCGGGATGCGCCTCGGGTTTTACTACTCGCAGTCACAGGACTGGCACGAGAAGGACGGCGCCGGCAACACGTGGGACTTCGGCCCCGACCAGGGACCGGAGGGAAAGGAACTGAAGAATTACGACAACTATCTGCGCTCGAAAGCAGAGCCGCAAGTCAAGGAATTGCTGTCCGGCTACGGACCCGTCGCGCTGATTTGGTTCGACACGCCGCGGATGATGACCGCCGAACGCGGTCAGCGCTTCGCTGACATCGTCCGCTCGATCCAGCCCCAGACCCTGATCGACGGACGGCTTGGAACGGAGGGCGACTATCGGTCGACCGGCGACAACGTGGTTCCGCCCGAGGCGTCGACCGAGGCCTGGGAAACTCCGGCAACCGTCAACGACACGTGGGGATTCCGAAAAGACGATACCAACTGGAAATCACCAGGACAGATCACCTTCAAGCTCGTCGACATCGTCAGCAAGGGGGGCAATTACCTGCTCAACGTCGGGCCGACGGCGGAAGGCGTCATTCCGCAGGCGAGCCAGGACATCCTTCGCACTGTTGGCCGGTGGCTGAAAGTCAATGGAGAGGCCGTGTACGGCGCGAGTGCGTCGCCATTCGGTATTGAATTCGGAGAGTACACGTCGCGCGGCGGTAAGGACGTGCGCGGACAGCGGCTGTTTCTGCCGCAGACGGAGTGGCGCGTTACGACCAAGCCAGGCAAGCTCTACATCACATTCTTCAGCGAGCCTCGTGCGCCCTTCGAAATTCCTGCCATCAAGAACAGAATCACGCGCGCTTATCGGCTGGCCGACGGCGCACCTGTGGAGCTGACACGCGACAACGGGAAGACTTCGCTGACGTTGGAACGGCCGATGCTAGACCCGATGGCCACCGTCGTCGTTGTCGAATTCGAAGGCGCACAAGCAATCCCTACGTCCGCGGCCGGAAAGTAAGCATTCGCATGTCACAAACAGGAGAAACTAGAGAAACGGGAGTCATAAAGTTTTGGCTCTCGTTTCTCCCCTTTCTCCTGTTCAAGATCTAGGTGATTGCGTCCATGCGGGACCATCTGGATACCGATACTCCTCCCGTGACTCCTTCCTGATCTCACAGCTATACCCCGCTGCCTTGGGCGCCATGTAGCGCGCACGATGGATGATGCACGGATCAACGAAGTGTTCGTGCAGGTGATCGACGAACTCTGTGACGCGGTCGTCCATCCGGCCCGACACGCGAAGGAAATCGAACATCGAAAGATGCTGGACCAGCTCGCATAAGCCGACGCCTCCAGCATGCGGGCAGACAGGCACGCCGAACTTCGCGGCCATCAGGATGACTGCGAGGTTCTCGTTGACGCCGCCAAGACGGCAACTGTCGATCTGGCAGAAGTCAATTGCCTCCGCCTGCAGCAGCTGTTTGAAGATGATCCGGTTCTGGGCATGCTCGCCGGTCGCAACCCCGACCGGCCGCACACCTTTTCTGATCGCGGCGTGTCCGAGAACGTCATCCGGACTGGTCGGCTCCTCGATCCAGAACAGATTCAGATCGGCAAGCGCGCAAACGCGTTCGATTGCATCCGAGACGTCCCACCGCTGATTCGCATCGATCATCAACTTGCTGGCAGGTCCAATTTCCTGACGCACCAGGCCAACTCGCGCCCGATCGTCCGCCGCCGTCGCCCCGACTTTCACCTTGAAGTGGGTCCACCCGTCGGCCAGCGCCTCCCGACAGAGATGACGGATCTTGTCGTCCGAATAACCGATCCATCCTGCTGATGTGGTGTATGCCGGATACCCTTCTTGCAGCAGTTGTGCCTCGCGGTCGCCCTTGGTCTTCTCCTGCCGGGACATCAGGTCAATCGCTTCATCCGGCGTAAGGGCGTCGGTGATGTAGCGGAAATCGATGCAGGCAGCGACCTGCTTCGGTGTCATGTCGGCGAGAAGTTTCCAGACCGGTTTCTTCTCCCGTTTTGCGTGCAGGTCCCAGACGGCGTTGACGATTGCCGCCATGGAAATGTGAATGACGCCCTTCTCGGGCCCAAGCCATCGAAGCTGACTCTCGGATGCCAGCTCGCGCCAGAACGCCGCCGGTTGATCGACGATCTCTTCGAGCCGGCGCCCGACAACAAGCGGCCGGAACGCACGGATCGCTTCGACACAGACCTCGTTGCCGCGGCCGATGGTGAACGTGAACCCGTGGCCCTCGACATCGCCGTCGGTCTTCAGAATCACATATGCCGCGGAGTAGTCCGGGTCGGGATGCATCGCGTCAGTCCCGTCCGCCGTGCGCGACGTTGGGAAGCGCAGATCGATGATTTCAAGGTCTCGAATTCTCATATCAGTGCATTAGCACGGTCTAAAGACCGTGCCCTACATCGTCTTCCAGGCGCGCCACGGGCCCCGCCGGAGCGCAGCGGGACGATTGGGGCCCCGCGAGCGCAGGCGTGGGGGGTCCGCGGGGGCGAAGCCCCCCGGATCTGACTAGACCCTGCCTCTCACGCGATCCAATGCCACCGCCCCGACGATGATGCCGCCGGTGACGATCTGCTGTATCCAGTTCGCGAGCCCTGCCTGCGAACACCCGATCTGAATGACGGTCATGATTGCCGCGCCAATCAACGTCCCGGCAACCGTGCCGCGGCCCCCCAGCAGACTCCCGCCGCCAATGATCACCGCGGCAATCACGTCGAGCTCGAGACCAACGGCCACCGTTGGGTCACCCACCGACAACTTCGAAAACTGCAGAAGACCGGCAAATCCGACGAACGCCGCCGACAGCGCATAGACGACGATTTTTGTTCTCGTGATCGCGACGCCGCACAGCCGCGCCATACGCTCGTTCGATCCAATCGCAAAGACGTGCCGGCCGAATCGTGTGTAGCGCAGTAGCAGCCCGACCAGGACCGAGAGGGCGATCACCGCCCAAATTCCTGACGGCAGCAATGTCTCGCCTCGCGTGACGCGCAGAAGATCGTTGAGCCATGTTGCCGGCGCCTCGATCCGCCGCTCCTCTCCCAGTCCTTTCGCCGCGCCGCGGATGACGAGCATCGTCCCGAGCGTCACGATGAAGGGCACGACGCGTAACTGCGTGATGAGCGCACCGTTGACGAGTCCACAGAGAGCGGCGGTTGCGATCCCGCCAAGTGCCGCGAACAATGGACTCACGCCCATCCGCAGCAATTGCGCAATCACCACCGTGACCAGCGCGATCATCGACCCGACAGACAGATCGATCCCGCCGGCGACGATGACGATCGTCATGCCGACGGCGGCGATACTGACGATAGCCATTTGCCGGGCCATCAGCTCGAGGTTCGTGGGCGCGAAGAATTGCGGTCCAACCAGCAGGCCAAAGATAATCGCCACCAGCACCAGGCCGACGAACGTCCCCGCTCGCTCGATGAGCGATCGTGTCGTCATGCGGCGGTTCCGCCAGTGACGGCCATCAAGAGCTCGTGTTCGGTGAGCGACTGTGCTGGAATCGCCTCGCCCAACCGGCCGCGCTGCATGACAGCGATGCGATCGCACAGGCCGAGGAGTTCAGGAAGGTAGCTGCTCACCATCAGCACGGCTCGCGGTTTGTGCCCAGACGAGTCCGCCACCAGCGCATCGATCAACCGATAAATCTGGGCCTTGCTGCCGACATCGATGCCCCGCGTCGGTTCATCGAGGACGAGAATGTCGACATCGTGATGTAGCAGACGAGCAATGGCGAGCTTCTGCTGGTTGCCGCCCGAGAGTTCGCCTGTTTTCTGTGCCGGCCCCGCGCATTTGATCGCCAGCTCAGAAATCCATCGGGCGGCCGCACGGCGCTGCCGCGCGGGAAAGAGCAATCCCGCCGGACCGAACGGCGACAGCTTGCTCAACGTCAGGTTGTCGGCAACGTCGAGCGAGAGGGCGAGGCCTTCCTCCTTCCGATCCTCGCTGAGAAGACCCATGCCCTGCATCCATCGTTGATGTGGACGCGCCACGCCGGAGTAGACACCGACGCGGACGCGACCGCTGCGCACCGGCTCGAGTCCGAACAGCGTTCGCAACAAGTGGGTACGGCCCGATCCCAGCACGCCAGCAATGCCAAAGATCTCGCCTCGATGCAACGTGAACGATGCCGATCCCGCAATACTTCCGTGTTTTTCCGTGTTCGTCCGTGGCCCGTGTTTTTCCGTGTTCGTCCGTGGCTCGTGTTTTTCCGTGCTCTTCCGTGGCTCGAGGGCGTTGACCTCCAGGACTGCGTCGCCGCGGGTCCGTGAAGACCGAGGAAACAGATTGTCAACCGACCGGCCCACCATCAACGCGACAATATCGTCGTGCGTTGCTGATGCCGTGTCGCCACCGCCGGCGTTTCGTCCGTCGCGCAGGACAATGAATCGATCCGCGACCGTCTTCACCTCTTCGATGAAGTGAGAGATGTAAACGATCGCGTGGCCTTGTGCTTTGAGCTGCCGCAGCAGATCGAACAGATGTTCGACGTCGGCACGACCGAGGCTGCTGGTTGGTTCATCGAGCACCAGAACGCGTGAACCGACGGCAATCGCACGAGCAATTTCAACAATCTGCTGCGCGGCGACGGACAAGATCCCGACAATGCCATCGGGTGGAATGTCGGTGTGACCGAGCGCCGCCAGTGCTTGCGCCGCCATTTCGCGCATCCGGGCCCGGTCGAGCAGCCCGAATCGCATCGGCTCGGCACCCATCATGATGTTTTCCATCACCGATAGATGCGGAGCCAGCGACAGCTCCTGATAGATCATCGCGACGCCGGCACGGCGCGCGTCGATCGGACTGTGCGGAATGAAAGGCCGGCCGTCGATCCACATCTCACCCGCGTCGGGTTGCAGCGCGCCGGATAGGATGCTCATCAGCGTGCTCTTGCCGGCACCGTTCTGGCCGATGAGGCCGCAAATTTCTGCTTCATTGACCGAGAGATCGACGCCGTCCAGCGCAATGGTTGCGCCGAAGGCCTTGCGGATGCCGCGCATCGCGAAGCGGGGTGGCCCCGCCCCCGGCGTCGGGCTCATTTTGCGAGGTCCGGGTGAACCAGCTCCTTCATGCCAGGCTGATCCATGTTTGCCTTCGTCGCGACCGCGACGCCTGTGTCGATGCGCCGCTCGACCTTTTCACCCTTGATGTGTGCGACGAGCGTCTTGATGGCGAGATAACCCATCTTGACCGGATCCTGCAGCACGAGACCGTCAAGCGTGCCTTCTTGCAGACCCTTGACGAGGTTTTCCGACGAGTCGAAGCCGACAAAATGCAGCTTCCCTGCCCAGCCATTGTCTTTGAGCACACGCATCGCCGCGAAGCTCGATGATTCGTTGGCGCAGAAAATTCCGTCGATGCTCAAGCTGCCGTCTGGTTTCTTGTAGGTGCTGAGAATGGATTCGGTGCGCTTGTACGCTTCCTCGACATCGGTGCCGACGTACTGATTCGAACTCACAACTTCGATCGTCGGATGGGTCTTCATCGCGGCAAGAAACCCTTCCTCACGCTTCGTCGTGCTGTCGTGACCCTCAGCGTAGCGAAGCAGCACAACCCGCCCCTTGCCACCCATCGACTCGACCAGCCGCTCGCCGCCAAGCTGGCCGCCTTTGACATTGTCGGTCGCGACGAAACTGACATAGTTGTCACCCTTCAACCCCGAGTCGAAGATGACAACGGGAATCTTCTTGTCCATGGCATCGTTGACCGGGCCGACCAGCGCCGCCTCGTCGAGCGGCGCGATCACAATGCCCGATACTCCACGGCTGATGAATCCTTCAATCTCGGAGACCTGCGAATCGCGATCGTCTTCGCGCAACGGCCCGCGCCAAATCAGCTCGATCCCGAGTTCCTTCGCCGCCCTGTTCGCGCCGGCGTGAATGCTCTGCCAGAACGTGTGCGTCGTCCCCTTGGGGATCATGGCAATGGTCAATCTCGAGGAGGATGAAGAGGACTGATTGCCAGCCTGGTTGCAGGCGAACATCGCGCAAACGGCTACCGTCACGATCCCAGCCGCAAAGACTCGACGCATCTGCTGCTCCATGATCTACTTTTATCACTGCGCGTGGGGCCCCACCCCCACGCGCTCCCGCTCGCGGGCGCTCTTTTTCAGACCGCGAGGCGCCAGAGGCGGCGAGCGGTTCCGCCGAAAATGGAATCCTGTTCACTTTGCGGCCGTTCGTCAATGGCCGTGCGGATGATCTCAACGATCCGGCCATATTGCGCCGCAAGCGTGCAGACTGGCCAGTCGGACCCAAACATCAAGCGTTCCGGCCCAAACGCGTCGATGGCGGCGTTCACGTAGCGGTGAAGGTCCTCGATGGTCCATCGATTCCAGTCCGCTTCGGTCACGAGACCTGATAGCTTCGCGCAGACGTTGGGGATGGCCGCTATGCGAGCGAGATCGCGCCGCCAGCTGTCGAAGCCATCCTGTCGAATGTCGGGTTTCCCGAGATGATCGAGCACGAGACGCACGTCAGGCAACTGAGAGGCGAACGCGATTGCCGCTGGCATCTGACGGGCATAAATCAGGATGTCGTAGGCGAGCCCGTGTTCGACCAGCCGCCCCACACCTCGTCGAAATCGCTGATCCAACAGAAAATCGTCAGCTTCAGCCTGAACGATGTGTCGCACGCCAAGGAGTTTCGGATGAACAACTGATTCGATTTGCGCGTCGAGATCGGGCGATCGCAGGTCGACCCAGCCAATCACTCCAGCTATGAACGGGTGCTCGTCGGCAAGCCGCAGCATCCAGCGAGTTTCGTCAAGCGTTTGCCGTACTTGCACGGCAACGCACGCATCAATTCCCGCCGGCTGCATCACCGCGAGCGCGTCCTCCGGCATGAAGTCCCGGCGAAGGGCCGTCATCGTCTCGTCGATCCAGCCGTACTCGGCAGGGTGGTAGTGCCAGAAATGGACGTGTGAATCGATAGTCACACGATTGATCGATACGTCTTTCTGCTTAGTCAATACTGGACGGGGACGGCACCGCGCTCACTCGATTCGTAGCACGCCTCGACAATTGCCATTGTTTTGATCGTGTCGTCGACCGAGCTGACCAGTGACGCATCTTCACCGCAAATGACGCGTTGAAGATTGGACATCGGACCTTCGAAGGCTTCGATGAACCATGAGCCGCGGAGCGGCAGCGTGCGCCAGGCCTCGTCGGTGAAGATCTCCATCGTGTCGGCGGGACCGGTCGGATAGGACAGGTTGACCCCCATGGTCAAACGCGCCGCGCCAAGTGTTCCCTCGACGACCATCAACGACTCGCGGTAACGGGGACCTGCACGATGCGTGTGATTCAAGACGAGCGAGCAGCGGATGCGATCGCCGTAATCGAGAATGATCGAGCTGCGCGTGTCGCGCAGGCGGGGCAACTCGGGATGCGGCACGGCGCGGCAATACACGCCGTCTGGCTCGCCGGCCAACGATCGAATCGCGTCGAGGTAGTGAATCGAATGATAGGGCACCTCGAGACGCGGCGCGCCCTCCATAAATGTCCAGTTGTGCCACGGCTGATCGATGACGATTCGCACATCGATGTCGACCA
This sequence comes from Vicinamibacterales bacterium, assembly GCA_035758845.1. Taxonomy (GTDB): domain Bacteria; phylum Acidobacteriota; class Vicinamibacteria; order Vicinamibacterales; family 2-12-FULL-66-21; genus JALZOC01. Next base: position 77,402 of record DASTVZ010000072.1, on the reverse strand, counting down.
GCGTTCCGAGCACGCCGGCGCGAATCAAATCGCGGAGCGCGAGCATGTTCGGACTGAATCGAAGCTGCAGATTCACGGCGGCGATCAGCCCGCGGTCGTGCGCGATCTGCCGAATCCGTTGCGCCTCGTCGAGATCGCGCCCCATCGGCTTCTGCATGAGCACGCCGGATCCCTCAGGCAGGCAGGTCAGAATGTCGAGGATCTGATCGCCAGGCACGGCAAGGTCGTAGACAACGCCGTCGAGGCCGCAGGCTTCCTCGAGTGAATGGAACACGCGGTCGATCTCGAACATCGCCGCCGTCTGGCGCGCGGCAGCACAGTTCACGTCGTACACGCCGGCGACTGGGAATCCCAGGCGACGGTAGACCGGAAGATGGGCGGTGCGAACGATGGCACCGGCGCCGATGATCGCGATCGGAAGGGGATGTGATGGCCTGGGCCAGACCTGGGTCAAATCAGTCATCAATCACTCGCGTCTTGCTTCCCACCGCCTCGCCACTATGCGGATCCGTCAGCTTCGCCGTGCCGGCTCGGGTGTCGCTGACGCGTCCTCCGCGTGCTCGAGACTGAAAACCGGCTCCATCTGCGTCCACCAATCCCCTGGAGGCGCTCCCGGTGGCGGGGTTTGCAGCGAGCGCATGAGGGCTTCCCATTCCGCGACCCTGGCACTGGACGCGACATGCGTGGCGAAACACCGTCGATAATCAGGATCGTTGGTCTCCAAAATCATGACCAGGCGGCGGCCGAGAAGGTAAATGTCCATTCGGCGGACGCCGGCGCGGCGCAAACTGGTCACGACCTCCGGCCAGACACGGCGGTGATGTGCCTTATAGGCCTCAATGCTGGAGGCGGACCCGTTCAGGTCGACCGCGAGCACGGTGCGCGTTATCATCCCCATGCCAATCCGTGTTCTTCCGTGGCGTCGTGGGGACTATTTCACACTTCACTGTGCGAGTCAAAGCACCTTTCACAACTTTGCATTTACTTTAGCGTTAAAGTGTGTCCGGCGCGGACTGAACTGGTGTAGGATGTGCCCGCCTTCGCGTACGGCGAAGTCGCGCCGAAGCCTTGGCGAAGGCAGAGGCGGGGCTGGATGAAGGGGTTGAAGGGAGAGGGTTGAATGAAACGTGTGTGCGTGCTTGCTGTTGTGCTGCTTGGCACCCTCGTCGCCACGGCAAACGCTCAGGACTTCCGTGGCGGAATCACCGGACGAATCACCGACGGGTCGGGCGGACGCCTGCCCGGCGTGACCGTGACCGCGACCAACGTTGCGACCAAAGTTGCGTCGACCACCACCACCAACGGCGAAGGGGACTACACCATCCTCTACCTGACACCGGGCGTGTATTCGTTGACGGCAGAACTCTCCGGCTTCAAGAAGGTCGTGCAGGAGAACGTCGAAGTTCGCATCAGTGATCGCGTCGGCCTCGATCTCAAAATGGACGTCGGCCGGATTGAGGAGACCATCTCCGTTACCGCGGAGTCGCCGATTCTTCAGACGACCTCAGGATCGACGGGACAAGTGGTCGATGAGAAACGCATTGCGATGATGCCGCTGTCGGACGGTAACCCGTTCGCACTGGCGCGACTCGCTCCGGGGATCACCTACAACGGCGACCTGAAATTCTCTCGTCCGTTCGACAATGCTGGGACCTCGGGAATCGTCACCGGCGGCGCGACAGGGGGAAACGAATTCACGCTCGACGGCTCGCCAAACATGGCGAGTGGCCGGCGGGTGGCCTTCGTACCACCGGCGGGCGCCGTGCAGGAATTCAAGGTCGAGACCGCCAGCTTTGATGCAGCCAGCGGCCACACGGGCGGCGCCAACGTGAACGTCACGCTCAAGAGCGGGACGAATTCGTTCACCGGATCGGCCTACACGTATTACCGCTCAGACAAGTTGGCCGAGACCGACTTCTTTCTGAAACGTTCGGAGCAGCCGAAGCCGGAGCTCTCGTACAAGCGTCCGGGGGGCACGATTGGCGGACCGATTGTCAAGAACCGCACGTTCTTCTTCGGCGCGTTCGAATGGCTCCCCGATCGGTTCCCGGAGCCGATTACCACTACCGTGCCTACGGAAAAGATGCGCAAAGGCGACTTCTCCGAACTGCTGTCGCAGGGAATCATCATTTATGACCCGCAGTCCGCTCAGACGGTCGGAGCCCGGGTCGTCCGGCAGCCGTTCCCCGGCAACATTATTCCGTCGAATCGCATCAGTCCGATTGCGGCGAACGTGCTGAGCTACTATCCGCTCCCGAACGAAACCCCCAGCGCCTCGCTCCAAGACAACTTCGTCTACGAGAACCCGCGCACCGATAAATTCAATTCGCAGTCGATCCGGATTGACCACTCGATCACATCGAAACAGCGACTGTTTGCGCGCTACACCCGTAACAATCGACGCGAATCACGCGGTGCGGAACTGGGAACCGTCAACGGCGTTGTGCCGACCGGCAACTTCTTGTTCCGGAAGAACGACGGCGTGACGGTTGACCACACCTACGTGCAATCGGCGAGTTCACTGTGGGACATCCGCGCCGGCTGGCAGCGATTTCAGGAGCCGAATGTCAGACAGCACGAAGGACTCTTTGATCCCGCGTCTCTGGGATTCTCGTCGGCAGTGTCCGCTCTCTTCCGCGGCGCCCAGTATTTTCCGTCGTTTACGTTCGACACGATCAACGACATTGGTGACAACCTTGGCGCCAATACCGAGCACACGATCTATTCGTTTCAGCCGACGTACACGCGCCTCTTGGGCGACCACTCGGTGCACGCTGGCTACGATGTTCGCCTTTATCACGAATTCAACACCAACCCGAATAGACAGGCCGGCGAGTACACGATCAGCAACAGTGGAGCCTTCACGCGGCAGCAGGACAACAGTGCGGCGCAAAATTTTCAGGATGTTGCCAGCTTCCTGCTCGGCTACCCGACAGGCGGAAACATCGACATCAACGGTTCGAGACTGAACGACGTGTGGTATCACGCGCTGTTCGTTCAAGACGATTGGAAGGTCTCCAGCCGCCTGACGATCAATCTGGGGCTACGCTACGACTACGAGACCGCGACCGTCGATTCGGAGAATCGCAACGTTCGCGGTTTCGACCCGAGCGCGACGCTGTCGATCACGAGCGCGGCCGAGGCGGCATACGCCGCCCGTCCGGACGTGATTCCTGCATCCTCCTGGCGCGCGCGCGGCGGCGTGGGATTCGCGTCCGACACGACCCCGGGCTTTTTTAACGCCGCGACCAACAATGTTCAGCCCCGGGCCGGATTCGCCTTGAAGCTGAACGACAAGATGGTGCTTCGTGGCGGGACCGGCGTTTACGTCGTCCCCTTCGTCATCGCCGGCACCAACCAGATGGGCTATTCGCAGTCCACGCCGTTCACCGCCACCCAGGATCGAGGCCTGACGTTCCAGTCTACGTTGGCCAATCCATATCCGGTCGGCGTGTTGCAGCCCGTCGGCAACACTCTCGGGCCGAACACCTTCCTCGGTCAAAGTCTCACCCGCTGGGCGCCACTCGACGTGAGGAATTCGAAAATCCTCCGCTATCAGATGACGCTGCAGCGCGAACTCCCGGGACAGTGGCTGCTCGAGGCAGGATACGTCGGCAGCCACGGCTACGACTTGACGACGGAAATCGAACTCAATGGCGTGCCGGCGCAATATCTGTCCACGGCACAGGCACGCGATCAGGCCGTCATTGACTATCTTGCCACCCAGGTGCCCAATCCGTTCGCGGGGCTGCTCCCCACTGGTCAGAACGGTGCGAACACCGCTCGGTCCAACTTGCTTCGCCCCTATCCGCAGTTCAACAATGTTCCAAGCAACGCCACCGACGGAACCAGCCAGTACGATTCGGCGCAATTCAAAGTCGAGAGGCGCTTAAGCCACGGATACTCGATCATTGGCACCTACACGTGGTCGCACTACAAAGAGCGCGTCTTCCAGTTGAATTCGACCGACACGGCATACGAGAAGCGGCTGGCGCGCGACGACGTGCCGCACCGCGTCACCGCGAGCATCCTGTACGAACTGCCATTCGGCAGCGGCAAGACGTGGGGCAGCGGTGCGAGCCCGGTGGTTAACGCGTTCATCGGCGGGTGGAGCGTCAATGCGTTCGGGCAACTGCAAAGCGGACGTCCTCTCGATTTCAACGCCCGCAACATCTATTTCAATGGCGACACGAGCTCATTGAAGGCGAAGTACAGCGACAACGTGGACGCGCCAGTATGGGATCTCAGTGGCTTCTATTTCCACGACGCCGCAGTGCAGACCAACGGCGTGGACGATCCGGTGAAGCAGCGAGCCGATTCACGTATCCGCCTGGAAAGAAACATCCGCTACTTCCCGTCGCGGATCAACGGTCTGCGCAGTCCGTTCCTGAACCTGTGGGACATGTCTATCGTCAAGCAGGTGCCGTTGCAGGGGCGCGTTCGGCTGCAGTTCAACGTCGAGATCCTGAATGCGTTGAATCGCGTCGTGTACAACGACGCGAACACCGATCCGACGAACGCGAACTTCGGAAAGGTGACGAGCCAGAACAACCTGCCACGGGAGATTCAGCTCGCGGCAAAGATCGTGTTTTAAGCCACGGATGAACACGGAGGATATAGCCACGGAAGAACACGGATAAACACGGATCTTTCGTGTACAAGCCGAGGGCGGGGCGCAACAACCCCGCCCTCCGTTCGTACGCCGTGAGCCAATACCGATCCGTGTTCTTTCCGTGGCTATTCAGTGCTTTTCGTGTTCTTCCGTGGCTGAGTCATTCAGTGTTTTTCCGCGGTTCGTTTTTCCGCGGCCACGAACTCCTGATATGCCTTCTCGACATCCGCGGGCTTCGCCGTTCCGCTCAGAATCACCACGCGATAGTCGAACGTCGTCGACTTGCCTGGCTCGAGCGTCAGGTCGAGTGACTGCTTGCCTTCGGTGAGTACGGCGGCGCCGAGTGGGTTCGCGGCGAAGAGTCCATAGCCGCGGGCGTGCCAATACGTCGGAAAACCAGGATTCGAAGGCTTGTCGAGAATCGCGATTGTGACGGGCTCGGACGCGACGGTGCCGGTCAACATCATCCAGCGTCCGCGCGTGCCCCACACTTTATCCCCCTGCAACCCTTCGCTGCTGGTGTACTGGCCGCTGACGCCAGTGTTGTCCATGACCGGTTTCTCCGATGGCTTGCCTGAGGCATCGGTAAGAACCTCTGGCTTGTCGTAAGGCAGCTCCAACTCGCGGGCGACACGCATGCCGAAGAAGTTCTCCTTGTTGTCTTTGAACAACACCTTCTCGCTCAGCGCGGTCAGGGTCGTCGTCCGATCGATCGTGCGCGACGTCGCGTCGCCACGGAACACGAACTCGGTGCGTTCCTTCAACAGCGGAATTCCGTCGGGCTTGACCCAGTCGGTCTCGACGACCAACGTGCCCTTGTCGTTGCCACCTTTGGCGTCGACGATCTTGCGATGGAGGATGGTGCCCATCTTCGGCTGCTGGTCGGGTTTGATTGCATCCGAGTTGTTCCAGAAGTCGAGGCCGTTGACGTCGCCGGAATTCAGCCAGAGACCGACGTGATGCGGATGATCGACGCGCTCGTTCTTGCGCGGTTCAAGCGGATACCCGCGCGTCACGATGGTGCCTTTTGCGCTGCGCAGGGGAAACAGCGTCGGCTTCTTCAACGTCGTCGGCCAGATATAGGACGTGAACGGCCGGCCGTCGACGAGCACCTCGACGCGGCGCCCTGCTTCATTGACCACAAGCTGAACGCGCTGGGACTGGGCCGCACTGTTGGCGACGAGTGCGACGACAAGCGCGGCGATTGCGCAGGCGGCCTTATGGAGTCTGGTCACGGTGTTCACCTCATGATCGTCGTCGACTCAAAACCCGATTTAGCGATAGAGTTTGTATCACTTTCTGGAGTGCCTATGCCACTACGACGACTCGCTCTGAGCGCACTTACAATGGCTGTGGTAGCCGTGACGTTGACCGCGGCGCCCGACAACGGACCGGCTCCGAATACCTTGACCCCTGCCGAGAAAAAGGCCGGGTGGGTTCTGCTTTTCGACGGCCACTCGCTTGACGGGTGGCGCGGGTACAAGCGAGCTGACGCCGCGGACTCGCGGTGGAAAGTGATCGACGGTGCCCTCTCGCTCCCCGCCCATGACGGCAAGGACACGCACGGGCAGCGCGACATCATCACGAAAGACACGTTCGAGCAGTTCGAACTGTCAATCGAATGGAAAGTCGCGTCGGGCAGCAATAGTGGGATCAAGTACTTCGTCCTCGAGGATCGCGATTCGGCGATCGGTCACGAGTATCAAGTGATCGATGACGAGCATCATGCCGACGCGAAAATCGGGCCTCATCGGCAGACCGCGGCGTTCTACGATGTGCTGCCGGCCGCCGATCGTCCGACTAAGCCGGCCGGCGAGTGGAACACGACGCGCATCGTCGTACGCGGACAGACGGTGGAGCACTGGTTGAACGACAAAAAGGTGCTGCAGTACGAGCTGAACAGCCCGGCGCTGAACGCGGCGATTGAGAAAAGCAAGTTCAAGGGCATCGAACGGTTCGGCAAGCGGCAGAACGCGCACCTCCTTTTGCAGGATCACGGCGACCAGGTGTCGTTCCGCAGCATCAAGATCCGGCGCATCGCGTGAAAGTCGGAATTCTCGGCGCCGGAAACATCAGCGACACACACGCGCGCGCAGCGCTCGGCATTCCGGGTGTCGAGATCGCAGCCGTGTGCGGCACCAATCGCGAGAAAGCTGAGCGGATGGCCGCCAAGTACGGCGGCGTCGCATTCGACGATCTCAATCGCTTCCTCGATCATCGCCCCCTCGACATCGTCGCCATCGGGACACCGTCAGGCGTCCATGCCGAACAAGCGATTGCCGCGATCGAGCGCGGACGGCACGTGCTCTGTGAAAAGCCTCTCGACGTGACGACGAAGAAGGTCGACAGCGTGATCGCGGCGGCGGACAAGAAGGGCGTGAAAGTTGGCGTCTTCTTTCAGGATCGATTGAAGCCGGACATCGCCGCGATGAAACAGATGATCGTCTCGGGCAAGCTTGGAAAACCGATCTTCATCGCCGGCCACGTCCGCTGGTATCGGCCACCCGAGTACTACGCGACGTCAAAGTGGCGCGGCTCGTGGGCGCTCGACGGCGGCGGCGCGCTGATGAATCAGGCGATTCACACCGTTGACGTCCTGCAGTGGCTGTTCGGTCCCGTCGCGCGCGTCGGGGGCCGCACCGGGACGCTGCTTCACTCAATCAAGACCGAAGACACGGCAGGCGCGGTCCTCGAATTCGAAAACGGCGCGCTCGGGATCATCGAGGCGACGACCTCGTCGTACCCCGGGTATGCACGGCGTGTAGAGGTGAGCGGATCGGAAGGCACCTTGATTCTCGACAGCGATCGGCTCGCCGCAACCGATCTGAAAGGCGTGGCGCCATCGAAAGCCGCGCAAGCGGAGCCGCCGCCGGAAAACGCGGCGTCGGCAACCGTCAGCGACGCAGTGCCGCATCAGCGCATCTTTGAAGATTTCATCCGGGCGATCGGCACGAACGGCACCCCTGCCTGTGATGGGCGCGAAGCGCGGCCGAGCGTGGCGATTATCGAAGCGATTTACCGATCCGCGAAGAGTGGGCAGTTCGAGAAGCCGTAGAAATCCGCCTTCGCTCGCGTGATCGCATTCGAGCGACGGCGAGATCGCCGGTGCGTTCAAGCTTCGCGAACACACCGGCGAGGCTGAACTACCTCACAAACAACATTTCTCTATACGTCGGCAACGGCCACAGGTCGTGTGGGACGACACATTCGAGGTTGTCGCCGATTTCTCGTAACGTCACCATCGTCGGAATCACCTTGTCGCGGAAGTACTTCGCGTGCTTCACCGCGTCGCCGTTCGCCTCGTGCTCGAGCAGCGACTGGAGCTTGTCGACCGTCGTCTTGCAGCTCTCGGCGAGCGATACTACCTTGTCGAGCGACTTCTTGGCTTCCTTCACCGAGCCGCCTGCGGCCTTCACGGCAGAGACGCTCTGCGCCACCTGCGTCTGATAGCGATACGCGGCCGGCAGGATGTAGCGGTTCGTCATCAGCACCATCAGCTGCGCTTCGATGTTGACCGTCTTGTTGTACTGTTCGATCGCTACATCGTACCGCGCCCGGAGCTCGCGTTCGTTGAGGACCTTGTACTGCTCGAAGGTCTTCACCACCTCCGGCTTCATCAGCTCACCGTAGGCGTCGACCGACGTGCGGTGGTTCAGCAGGCCGCGCTTGGCCGCATCCTGCTCCCACTCCGCCGAGTAGTTGTTGCCGTTGAAAATGATCCGCTTGTTCTCCTTGATCATCTTCGTCAGCAGCGACTTGACCGCCGCGTCGAGCTTCTTGCCATCCTTCAGCGCCTTTTCGAGCTCGGTCGCCATGTAATCGAGCGCCTCGGTCACCGCGACGTTGAGGGCGATGTTGGGGAACGCGATGCTCTGGCCGGCCGAGACGGCGCGGAATTCGAATTTGTTGCCGGTAAAGGCGAACGGGCTGGTGCGGTTGCGATCGCCCGCGTCGCGCGGCAGCTTCGGCAGCACCGACACGCCAGTGTCGAGAATGCCGCCCGACTTGGTCGACTTCGCGCCGCCATTTTCAATCTGGCCGAAGATGTCGGTCAGCATGTCGCCCAGGAAGATCGACAGGATCGCCGGTGGTGCTTCGTTCGCGCCGAGACGATGGTCGTTTCCTGCGCTCGCGATCGCATAGCGCAGAAGTCCCTGATACTTGTTTACCGCACGCAGAACGGCAGCACAGAACACCAGGAATTGGATGTTGTCGTGCGGCGTGTCGCCCGGGCTGAGCAGGTTGTTGCCCAGGTCGTCGCTCATGCTCCAGTTCAAGTGCTTGCCGGAGCCGTTGACACCGGCGAACGGCTTCTCGTGCAGCAGACACGCGAGGCCGTACTTCGGCGCCACGCGGCGCATCATCTCCATCGTCATCATCTGATGATCGGTGGCGACGTTGGCGTTCTCGAACACCGGCGCGATTTCGTACTGGCTCGGCGCCACTTCGTTATGGCGGGTCTTGACCGGCACACCGACGCGATACAGCTCGCGCTCGAGGTCGTGCATGAACGCGAGGACGCGATCGGGGATGGACCCGAAATACTGGTCTTCCATCTCCTGGCCCTTCGGGGGCTTGGCGCCGAACAGCGTCCGTCCCGCGTTAATCAGGTCTGGACGGTTGTAATAGAACTGTTGATCGATCAGGAAATACTCCTGCTCGGGCCCGCATGTCGTGAAGACGCGGTGCGCGCGCGACCCGAAGAGCTTCAGGATGCGAACCGCTTGCTTCGAGAGCGCCTCCATCGATCTGAGGAGCGGTGTTTTCTTGTCAAGCGCCTCGCCGGTCCAGCTGACGAACGCGGTTGGAATGACGAGGGTCGTGCCGTTCGGCGTCACCAGCAGCCACGGGGGGCTGGTCGGATCCCACGCGGTGTAACCACGCGCTTCGAAGGTTGACCGCATCCCGCCCGACGGGAAGCTCGACGCGTCGGGCTCACCTTTGATCAGTTCCTTGCCGCCGAATTCCGCGACCGCGCGGCCGTCGCTGGTCGGGGAGAGAAACGAATCGTGCTTTTCCGCGGTGATGCCGGTCATCGGCTGGAACCAGTGCGTGTAGTGCGTCGCGCCGTGTTCGACCGCCCAGTCCTTCAGCGCACTCGCAATCGTGTCGGCGACCGTCGAATCAATCGGCTCGCCGTGCGCCACCGCGCGCCGCAACGCGCGATAGACATCTTTGGGCAGCCGCGCGCGCTGAGCTTCATCATTGAAGGTGAGAGAGCCAAATTCGTCGGTCATCTTTTTTGTCGCGAGCGAGACCGTCCGCTGGCTCAGCGTGTTACCCCAATGACTCATGTTGCGAATGGCATCACCTGTTGAAGCGGAACCCATGTCGGTTATGTCCTTTCTATTCGAAATCACAGACAAAAGATGACGACGAACCACGCGGTTATTATCCGCACGCGTGCTGCACGCTTCAACACTCGATTTCGGTTTTGACGAACTTCGACAAAAGCATTCGCGCCTCCGACAAAAATGTCGGAACAATAATTTTGCGGGTTTTCGCCCGAATCGGCCATCTGGGCGGCCGGAAACTTGACCTGAACGCCTATCGAGTGTATCCATAGAAGGTCTATGGGAAAGAAGAAGCACGCGCGCCAGGAACTCTTGCCTGGCACGCTCGACATGTTGATCCTGAAAACTCTGTCGCGCGACGTCATGCACGGTTATGGCATCGCTGAACACATCCGGCAAATGTCGGACGAAGTTCTCCAGGTGGAGGAGGGATCGTTGTATCCCGCGCTGCAGCGCCTGCAATTGCAGGGGCTGATTGCGTCGGAGTGGGGGCACTCGATCAACAACCGGCGCGCGCGTTACTACCGGCTGACGCGCGCCGGGCGGCGTCAGCTGGGCGAGTCGGAATCCAGCTTTGCGCGCCTCATCGACGCCATTACCCGGGTCATGCGGCCGGCCTGAGGTTCCCGTGGATCGTCTAGGGGACTCGTTACGTACGACGTTCAGGCGCATCCTCCTGTGGTTGCGGCGCGGCCGCCTGGACGACGATCTGCGCGACGAAGTTGGGCTTCACCTCGAACTGCGTCGGCAAGCGTTGATCGACGCGGGGATGGATGCACAGGAAGCAGCGGCACAGGCACACCGGATGTTCGGCAACGCGACGGCGATTCGCGAGGAGACACGTGAGATGTGGGGCTTCCCTTCCATCGACACACTCGTTCAGGACGTGCGTTATGGAGCTCGGCTGCTCCGGCGATCCCCGACGGTGACAATCGCGTCGATTGTGTCGCTCGCGATTGGCATCGGTTTCAGCGCCGGCGTGTTCAGCCTGGCCGATGTCATCCTCCTGCAGTATCTGCCCGTCCAGGCGCCCCACGAACTGCTCGTTTTTCAGTGGCGCTCAGGCCCACGGTATCCGTTCTCGTCGCTGAGTGGGACGTCATGGGGGGACGACACGACCCAGAGAAGCACGTCATTTTCGTCGGAAGCCCTTCACCGGTCGCGGCTCCAGGCGCGGGACGTCGTCGAGGTGTTCGGATTCGCCGGCCTGGATCGCGTCAGTCTTGGAGTCGACGGAATCGCCGAACTCGGAGAAGCCACGGGCGTGTCCGGGAACTATTTCAGCGTGCTTGGATTGGTGCCGGCGCAAGGACGGCTGCTGGTCGAGTCGGACGATCGAGCCGAAGCGCCGCCCGCGGCAGTGATCACCGAATCACTGTGGAAGAGACGATTCAACTCATCTCCGGATGCAATCGGGCGAACACTGGTCGTCAACGCGACTCCATTTACGGTGGTTGGTGTCGCACCACCGTCCTTCCGCGGAACCGGCCAAGTGGACGATTCCACAGACGTCTTCGTTCCGCTTGCGTACAAGCGTCAAATCTTTCCAGACCGAGGCAATCCCGCCGATCCGAACGATTGGTGGGTTCTCATGATGGGGCGGCTCAAGGCTGGTTCCAATCCCGAACTCGCGCGTGCACGACTTGATGCGATTCTCAAGCAGACGGTCCGCGCCGCCCGTCCTGATACCCCCGATCCGGATCTCCCGAGCGTCGAGGCGCTCCCAGGCGGCCGCGGACAAGCGCAGGTACGGGACCATATGCGGGAGCCGCTGAAGATGATGTCGATCGTCGTGGCAATCGTGCTGCTCGTCGGCTGCGCGAATGTGGCGAACTTACTTCTGGCGCGAGGACGCGCGCGAGCCCGCGAGCTGAGCGTCCGGATCGCGCTCGGCGCACCGAGACGCCGAATCGTGCGACAACTTCTCACCGAAGGCATGATCCTCGCGGCGTGTGGCAGCGGGCTCGGGTTGCTCGGTGCCCGCTGGATTGCCAGCGCGTTGCTGCCGGCGCTGCACACTGGCCCTGACGCGCTGACGATCACCACCAGCTTGAATCTTCGTCTCGTCGCCTTCGTCGCCGCCTTGGCCAGCGTCTGTGTGGTCTTCTTTGCACTCGTCCCAGCCCTGCGTTCGACGGACGCCTCGCTCGTGCAGGGGCTGCATGAAGCGGGACGTGGATCGGCAACCGGCCATCGCCGTCGCGGGCTGTCAGCCACACTGGTGATTTCGCAGATCACCCTGTCGATGGTTCTCGTCGCAACTGCCCTTCTCCTCGTGCGCTCTGTCCGCCAATTACAGCAGGTCGATCTCGGCTTCGACCCGAGCCGTGTGCTCACGTTCAAATTGGATCCCGGTCTCAACGGCTACAAAGAGGAACGCGTGGTCGATGTCTACTCACGTATTCTCGAGCGGCTGCGCACAGCTCCAGGCGTTGAACAAGCGACGCTTTCGAACCAGACACTCGTCAGCAACTCGGCGAACGTCATCGTTGCCGCCCGCACTGACGAGCCCGTCGTAGACCGCGCAAGTGTCGACAGACCCGCCTTCACCGATAGCCATCTGGCCTGGCGGCTGGCGATCGATTCGCATTTCTTCGAGACCATGGGCATCAGGATCGACCGGGGGCGTGCCGTCGACGACCGCGACAACCGGGCCAGCCAGCCCGTCGCGGTGGTCAACTATGCACTCGCCCGGCAGCTGTTCAACACGGACGACGTCGTGGGGCGGCGTTTTCGGACGGAGTCGCGGTCCGGTCCACCGTTGTACGAAATTATTGGCGTCTGCACGGATGCCGTCTACAGCTCCCTGCGGGAAGCAAAGACTCCAACGATGTACGTCGCCTACCGGCAGCACGGAGCGGGCCCGATGACGCTCGAAGTGCGAACCGCCGGCGATCCGGCTGCATTTGCCCCGACGGCGCGCGAGATCGTTCGAAGCGTGGACCCCAATCTATCGATGTACAGAGTACGAACGCAGGAGCAGCAAATTGCGGCGTCCGTCAGCCGCGAGCGGCTCTTTGCCACGCTGGCGGCATGGCTGGGAGGTGTCGCACTAACGCTGTCCGCGATTGGTTTGTATGCACTGCTGGCTTATATGGTCGCGCTGCGCACTGGTGAAATCGGGATCCGGATGGCACTCGGCGCGGACCGCGGCGCCGTTCGCTGGATGATCGTGCGGCAATCGCTGTTGGTCGCGGTCTGCGGTGTCGTGTTTGGGATAGCCGTCAGCGCCGCCGGCACTGATCTACTGCGCGCGCTGCTCTTCAATGTCGAGCCGAGAGATGTCGCTACCCTTGCACTCTCGGCAGCGATCATCTTTGTCGTCACGGCAATCGCGGGATACATCCCGGCGCAGCGTGCGTCGCGCGTCGATCCCATCATTGCGCTCCGCGCTGAATAGGTTTCGACGACGCGTCTCTCAGCGTCACCAGGGGATCTTGCTGGCTCGCGCGGCGCGCCGGTACAAATGCCGCGGCGCAGGCAACGCTACCGATCAGCGCCGCGACCAGCCCGAAGATGAACGGGTCGCGCGGATTCACGCCGTACAGAAATGATGTGAGCAGTTGCGTGACGACGAGCGCGAGCCCCATGCCGACACTGGCGCAGACACCTGTCCACGCGAGCGACTGGCGAATCACCATGAAGCCTACCTGCGCGGGCGACGCGCCGATGGCGAGCCGGATGGCCAGCTCCTTCGAGCGCGATCGCACGAGGAACGACAAGACACCGTAGGTGCCGAGGGCCGACAACACCAGAGCGAGCGCGCCGAGTGCGGCCAGCAACCAGCCAGCAAGCCTCGCCGGCAGCAGCGAGATCGATACGGCGTGCTCCATCGGGTCGATGTTGAATACATTACATGTAGTCAAGTCAAGAGGACATCTGCGGCGCGGCGGATCGGAACTACCGTCCGACGCCGAGCGCGTCAGCAACGCGGTTGATGTAGTTGAACCACGACGCAATCAGCGTGATCTGCAGGATCCCGCGATCGTCGAAACCGACACCTCGGAGGCGATCGTGGAAGGCGGGAGAAACGCTCGTGGCATCGCGAGTGATCTGCTCGACATATTCGAGCATCACTCGATCCTGATTCGAGATCGGCGCCGACCGGTAGTCCGTTTTCAGCGCCTCGACCAGCGCTTCATCCAACGTGACGCGACGCAGAAACTCTGCGTGAGACTCGAGTCAATACTGGCACCGGTTGATCGCCGACACGACCGTCGTGATCATCTCGTGCTGCCGCCGGCTGAGCGGCAACTCCGGCGACATCATCGCGCCAAACGCCGCAAACGAGTGATATAGCGCATCCGGGATGAGCGAGTGCGATGCGACGATGCCGTCGGTCTGCGCATGGTGCGGATGTGTGGGCTCGGCGTATTCGATCGGATACATCTTCTGCTGCGCCTCGCGCGCGGAGCGAAGTTTGTCATTCTGATCGAAGGGGATCACGCGAATCCAGGTCATTGAACAATCTCCTTCATCGCAACAGTTTAGGCTTAGTATCACTCTCATGTTCATCGGGCACATCACCCTTGGACTCGGCGACTCTTCCTGGTCGAGTTGACGATGTTCGCGGGAAGCATTGTGTTGTACGTCGGATCCGGCGGTGCCGCGCGACGACGGACTTCGTTCTGGCTGCTGATGGCTTTCTGCTCGTCGCGTATTTCGCGTCGTCAGTCGGTCCGCCACCCCCGGACATGCGCACGCTCGCATTCTCCGCGCTGACGGCATGGTTGCTGGTTCCATGGGCGTGGTGGGCGGATAGAATCACTAATCGCGAATCGCGAATCGCTAATCGTTGAATCGTTGAATCCTCGGATCCCGGACCCCGGACTTCCGGATCCCGGGAAGAGCACGGTGCGCCGAATACTTCACATTGACATGGACGCGTTCTACGCGTCGGTGGAGCAACGCGACAAGCCGGACCTACGAGGCCTTCCAGTTGCGGTCGGCGGCAGTCCCGATCAGCGAGGCGTCGTTGCGGCGGCGAGCTATGAAGCGAGAGCGTTTGGCGTTCGATCGGCGATGCCGATGGCGCGCGCCGTCAGGGTGTGCCCATCGCTTGTCATCGTCAGACCCGATTTCCAACGATACCGTGCGGCCTCACAGGCAGTGTTCGCGATTTTTCGCCGCGTGACGCCGCTCGTTGAGCCACTGTCGCTCGACGAGGCGTATCTCGATGTGACGGAGAACGTGTGGGGCGAAACGCTTGGACAGACCGTTGCCCGGCGCATCAAGACCGAAATCAAATCGGCAACCGGCTTGACCGCGTCGGCTGGCGTTGCGCCCAACAAGTTCCTCGCGAAGATCGCTTCCGGCTGGAAGAAGCCGGACGGCCTGACGGTGATTGCGCCCGAACGGGTTGAACAATTTCTCCAGAGGCTTCCCGTCGATGCGTTGTGGGGTGTCGGCCCGGTGACGGCGAAGCGGCTCCGCGAGCGCGGAATAGAACGACTTGTCGACGTGCGCACGGCGAGCGGGAAACTTCTGCAGGATGCGCTTGGCAGTCATGCCGACTGGCTGCGCCGGCTGGCCGACGGCATCGACGATCGGCCGGTCGAGCCGAATCAATCGGCCAAATCGTCAGGCACCGAGAATACGTTCGCGGAAGATCTCACGGATCTTGAAGAGATCCGAAACGAGATCGACGAAAGGGCGCGCGACAGTGCCGCATGGCTCGAGCGAAAGATGCTCTTCTGCCGGACGGTCACGATCAAGGTTCGCTACAGCGACTTCACGACGGTCACGCGCAGTCACTCGAGCGATCCGCCGACGCGGGATGCCGACGATATCGCGGCCCGCGCGGTCGCCCTGCTCGACAAAACGGAAGCCGGTCACCGGCCCATTCGATTACTCGGCGTGAGCGTCCATAATCTCGTCGATCCAAGCGAGAAGCGGGATGAGACACGGCTGCCGCTCTTTGACGATGTGATGTAGGTTCTACGAGGTTCTGCGTGGTGCACGCGGCTTTGATGGTGCCTTGCGCGTCCTTGGAGCCTTGGCGTCCTTGCGTGCACCGCGACGATCCGCCGCCTGTTCCTGCAACTCGGTGCCGTCAGGCTGACGGGCCTCGGCCGGCGGCTGCCCCTTGCCTCGTCGTCCACCTCGTTTCCGAGCTGGCGCGGGCGCATTTCCCGCCTCTTCGACCGCAGCAAACCCTGCCACCTGCGCCTCGACATCAACGACCTGTGCCGGCGTGTTCATTTCCTGAACGACGTCGCCGTCGACTACGTCGGGTTCTGCCGGCATTTCCTCCGGTGACCACTCGCTCGCCGCCGGTGAGGCCGCAACCGGTTCCGCCACGTTTCCGCGATTGTCATCGTCTGCCGCATCGGGCTGCATGATGTTGCCGGGGAACAGGCGCATGACACCCTGGCGATCGCGTTCGATCCGGAACAAGCCTTCACGCTGACAGGCGCGCATCAGATCGACGAGACTGGCGAACCCGTACTTGCGCTCGTCGAACGACATGTCCACGTTGCGCAGGTACTGCTTGGCCTGGCGGATGTACATCGGCCAGCGCGGCGGATTCTGCGCCGACTGAAACAGCCGTCGCACTTCGCGGATACCGTCGGCGGTTCTTGGTTCGGAACGGCCACCATTTGATGCCGCAAAGTCGGATTGGGCGTCCTTTTCTTCGGGACGGCGCTGCGATGCGTGCATCGACGGCTGCGGCTGGACGACGCGCGCCTCTTCAGCGCCATTACCGGTCTCGGGCAATTCGACGAGCACGTTGCGTCCGGCCTCGCGCAGGACGACGTGTCCGGCGGCGGCAAGCTTCTGCGCAAAGTCGCGAAAGCTCCCGGCACCGTACGTGCGCTCGGAGAACGTCGAGTCAAGCTGCAACAGCGTGCTCTTCAACAGCCCGAGCTGCGGAGAAACTTCGCGGTCGGTCAGGACCTTCAGCGCGCGGCGCACAAGCGGAACCGCCTGCTCGATCGATGTCTGTGCCGCGACCGGTCCGGATTGACGGCCGCGGTCGGACGGACGCCGCGAGCCCACGAGATTCTCGTAGGCGATGAACTCGTGGCAGTTCCGCTGCATCACGAGGCTCGTAAACGAGCGGCCGCCTACTACGAAGATCTGTTTGTCGTACTGTTTGAGCTTTTCGACGAGGCTGATGAAATCACTGTCGCCGCCGACGATCACGTAGGCGTTGATGTGAGTGTGCGTGAAGGCCATCTCGAGCGCATCGAGCGCAAGGTTGATGTCGGCCCCGTTCTTGTCGCCGCCGGGCGTCAGGTTGCGCTGAACCAGCTTGGTCGCATGCTGGGTCAGCGATCGGCTGTAATCCCCTGCACGTGTCCAGTCGCCGTACGCAACCTTCGAAACGACGTCGCCCCGTTCACGCAGCGCTTCGAGGACGATCCCGATATCGAACTGCACGCCGAGCGTGCTCTTGACCCCGATCTCGATATTGTCGAAATCAATGAAAACCGCAATCTTTAATCGTGTATCTGGCAAGACTTCCTGTATTCCTTTTGCAACTTACGGGTTACTCCCACGGCCTCCTGGCTATCCTTCCATTATCGCTCATTCGCGCTGGAACATTGCCGGGATCCGTTGCCCGGGATCCGCGATCCGACGATTCGCGGGATTCGAGGATTCGCGATTCGAGGATTCAGGATTAGTAGCGATTCAGTCATTTCTGCCTGACGTCGTACGCGTAGATATTGTCCTGGTCGCGAATAAACAGCTTCCCGTTCGACACGACCGGATGGCTCCAGGTGGGGAGGCCACCCGCTCGGATCTGAAAACGGCCGTGCTCCCGATACCCGGCCGGGTTCGCTTCCGCCAAACCGACGACCCCCTGTTCGCTGTAGAGATACAGCCGATCGTCCGCGAATATGACGGAGCCTTTGCCGACACTGCGGTCGCGCCACGCCACCTGTCCGCTATCGAACTTCATCGCTGTCAGAATCGCATCGGAGAATCCGTACAGGTAGTCGCCGACGAGTACGGAACTCGCGTGATGGTTACGCATGTCGCGTGTGAAGTACACCTGCCGGGCGGTGACTTTGTTGGGCGCGGGCGTCAACTCGAGCAGCGCCGCCCCAGTGCCGTAGGCGGACGACAAAAACACGTGATTGCCGCGCACGATCGGTGTCGCGATATTGGCTGTCTGGTTAGCGACCTGGTTGTAGCTCCAGAGGAGATTTCCGGTTTCCACGTCAACGCCAAGTGCGCGCTCAGCGGTGAAATAGATTGCTTCACGCGCACCGTTGGCTTCGTGTAGCACCGCCGAGGAGTATCCGGGCTCGTCTCCGAGGCTCTTCCAGAGCACCGAACCATCGGTCTTGTTCAGGGCAACAATTGCTGCGCCGCGCCCGCCCGGGCTGACGAGAATCCGATCCGCCAGCACGAGCGGTGATTCACTGAGCCCCCACTGAATGTTCGACCCGCCGAACTTGTCGAGCAGGTTCATCTTCCAGAAGACCTTGCCGCTGGCGGCTTCCACGACCGACATGTCGCCGCTCGCGCCGAATGTGTAAAGTCGATCGCCATCGACCGTGGGGGTCGAGCGTGGACCGTCGCCTCTATCGTTGTTGAATCGCCGGCCGTGGGCGATCTCCCACAACTTCTTGCCGCTGTTGGCGTCGTACGCCATCAGATATTCAGTGCCGCCGCGGGCGCCAAGGGTATAGAGCCTGCCGTTGGCCGCAGAGAACGACGAGTAGCCTTCACCCGCGCCAGCCGCACGCCACGCGACCGGCGGACCCGCAGCCGGCCACGCCTTGAGAAGCCCGCGTTCGACGGAGATTCCGTCCCGTTTCGGTCCACGCCACTGGGGCCAATCGTCGAACGCTCGGTTCGAGGCTACGCTCGAGAGGGACAGAATTGCCGTCACGATGACAAAACGTTTCATGGTGTTGATCCGTGGCTAGGGGCGAATGATTCGGACTCTTGTGAGTTCAATACGAGTGACGGGTGTTTCACCGTTTACGGGCGCCTGCTCAATCGCATCAACCACCGGCAACCCTTCCACGACCCTGCCGAATACGGTGTACTTCCCGTCGAGCGACGACGCATTGCCGGTCACAATAAAGAACGATGTGGTGGCGCTCGCCGGATCGTCGCCCCGCGCCATCGACAAAATGCCTTTGACGTGCGGCGTCTCGCTGAACTCCGGCTTGAGCGTGTGAACGTACTTGCGCTGCTTCTCCGTAAGTGGTGCACGCGACGTGAGCGCGCCGGTTTGCACGACGAAGCCTCGAACGACACGATGAAACGCGGTGCCGTCATAAACTCCCGTCTCGGCCAGCCGCAGAAAATTTCGGACGTGCTCTGGCGCTCTGTCCGGAAAGAACTCGACGGTAATGGTGCCGAGCGATGTTTCAAGGGCAGCGCGATACTGCGCAAGCGCGGTCGGCGGATCGCCCGCGAACGGCTCCGGCTCGGGCGGCGGCGTCTCGCGAATAGCGACATCAGTGATCACGATCCGCTCGGTGGGCCGATTCTCGGCATCCGCGGCGGTTTCTGAGATCTTCTGTGCCACGTCCATCCCTTCCGCGACCCGACCGAAGATCGTGTACTTGCCGTTGAGCGCCACTTGATCGGTCACGCAGATGAAAAACTGCGATCCTGCCGAATCGAGTTTGTTCGGCTGAAGGACCGCCGCGACCGCTCCACGCGTAGCCGGCTCGGCGCTGAACTCAGCTTTCAACATCCCCAGGCCACCGGTTCCGTAGAGACTGCGCTTCGCCGGATCTTTCGACAACGGATCGCCGCCTTGAATGATCGCCATACGGATGACGCGATGAAACGCTGTGCCGTCGAACGCGTGTTCACGCGCCAGTTTCATGAAGTAGCCCACGTGATTCGGCGCGAGGTCCGGCCGCAGATCAATGACGATTGTTCCTGCTGTCGTGTTAACGACCGCCTGCTTATTGGTCATTTCCGCGGCCGACAGCGGGGTAGTGAACAGCGCAGTCGCAGGATTCTGCGTCGCGGGAGCGGGTGCGCCCCGTCGCTGCGCGAGGACCGGAGACGTCAGGAGAACAAGCGAGAGTACGGCAACAAACAAAGACTGACGCGGCATGACGGGTGATTATAGGTCTCGGAGGATACGGAGAGCACGGGACAAACTTCAACACGGAGACGCGGAGACACGGAAGAATTTCTTTGACCTTGCCTCCGTACTTCCGGGTCTCCGCGTGACCGCTTGTCCCGTGTCCTCCGTCGCCTCCGTCATCATGAAGTCGCGGCCGTCGTCACGACCGGCTCATACGCGAGATACGGCCCGAGCCAGCGCTCCGCTTCCTCGATCGACATGCCCTTCCGCTCAGCGTACGACTCGAGCTGATCGCGACCGATCCGTCCGACGTTGAAGTACTTGGCGGCCGGATGCGAGAAATAGAGGCCACTCACTGACGCAGCCGGCAGCATCGCGCCGCTGTCGGTCAACGTGATGCCCTGGCGGTCCGCATCAAGCAGCCGGAACAGCTTGAACTTCTCGCTATGGTCCGGGCATGCGGGGTAGCCGTAGGCGGGACGAATGCCGCGATATCTCTCGGCGATCAGATCGTTGTTCGACAGGTGCTCGTCGCTGCCGTAGCCCCAGTCTTTGCGCGCCTGAGCATGCAGATACTCGGCAAACGCTTCCGCAAGCCGATCGGCGAGCGCCTTCACCATGATCGCGTTGTAATCGTCGTGATCCTGCTCGAATTGGCGCACGAGCTCACCGGCGCCGAGACCCGCGGTTACCGCAAACATCCCGAGGTAATCAGGGACGCGGCTCTCTCGAGGCGCAATGAAATCTGCAAGCGATCGGTTCGGCCGGCCGTCGGCGATCACCTCCTGCTGGCGCAGCATCGGCAGCCGTGCGAGCTCGTCACGCAGCGAGTCGGTCTTGTAGACGACGATGTCGTCGCCTACGGTGTTCGCCGGCCAGAATGCGTAGACGCCTCTTGCGTGCAGCAGCTTTTCATCGCTAATCCGGCGCAGCAGGGTCTGCGCATGCTCGTACAACTCGCGGGCAGGTGCGCCGTATTCCGGATGATCCAGAATTGCCGGAAAGCGTCCTTTCAGCTCCCACGCCGAGAAGAAGAACGTCCAGTCGATGAACTTCGCAAGCGTTGCGAGCGGCACATCATCCAGATACCGTCGCCCGACAAAGGATGGCGAGGCAATCACGTGGTCGTCCCAGTCGGTGCGCAACCGGTTGGCCCGCGCCTGTTCGTAGGTCAGCATCGGCTTCTGACGCCGCACGGCATACGACTCGCGGATCTCACTCTGCGATGCGCGATTCGCGGCATCAAAGCCCGACCGCTCGCCGCCGAGCAGGCTCGACACGACGTCGACCGCGCGCGAGGCGTCGAGAACGTGCACGACCGGGCCGCTGTAGTCCGGCGCAATCTTCACCGCCGTGTGTTGACGGCTCGTCGTCGCGCCGCCGATGAGCAGCGGCAGCGTGAAGTCACGCCGCTCCATCTCGCGGGCCACGAACGCCATCTCATCGAGCGACGGCGTGATCAATCCGCTCAGGCCGATGATGTCGGCCTTCTGCTCGATAGCCTGATCCAGGATCTTCGCCGCCGGCACCATCACGCCCAGATCGATCACCTCGTAGTTGTTGCACCCGAGAACGACGCCGACGATGTTCTTGCCGATGTCGTGGACGTCTCCCTTGACGGTCGCCATCAGGACTTTCCCTTGCGACGAAGATCCTCCCGTGAGTCGCTTTCGCTCTTCCATGAATGGAAGCAGATAGGCGACCGCTTTCTTCATCGCGCGCGCGCTCTTGACGACCTGCGGCAGGAACATCTTGCCGGCGCCGAACAGATCACCGACCGTCTTCATGCCGTCCATCAGCGGGCCTTCGATGATGTGAAGCGGCTCGTCGTATTTCTGCCGCGCCTCTTCGACGTCGGCGTCAATGAAGTCGACAATGCCGTGGACGAGCGCGTGCGACAGCCGCGCCTCAACCGGCGCCTCACGCCAGCCAAGATCGGCATCGCGCTTCTTTCCCGTACCTTTCACCGTCTCCGCGAACTGGACCAACCGTTCGGTCGCATCCGGACGTCGATTGAAGATGATGTCTTCGACGTGCTCGAGCAGGTCTTTCGGAATGTCCTCGTAGACGATGAGCTGACCGGCGTTCACGATGCCCATGTCCATGCCGGCTTTGATGGCGTGGTAGAGAAATGCCGAGTGAATCGCTTCGCGAACAACATCGTTGCCGCGGAATGAAAACGACAGGTTGCTGACGCCGCCACTGATCTTCACGCCCGGACAGGCCGCCTTGATGATCTTCGCCGCTTCGATGAAGTTGATCGCGTAGTCGTTGTGTTCTTCGAGGCCGGTGGCAATGGCCAGAATATTCGGATCGAAAATGATGTCTGATGGATCAAACCCGGCGCGTTCGACGAGAAGCGTGTAGGCGCGCTGGCAGATTGCGACTTTCCTGGCAATCGTGTCCGCCTGGCCTGTCTCGTCGAAGGCCATCACCACGACTCCAGCCCCATACCGGTGAATCGTGCGTGCCTTCCGGAGAAAGTCGTCCTCCCCTTCCTTCAGGCTGATCGAATTGACGACGCCCTTGCCTTGTATGCACTTCAGTCCCGCTTCGAGCACCGACCATTTCGAACTGTCGACCACGACGGGAACCCGGGCGATCTCCGGTTCGGTCGCAATGTAGTGGAGGAACGTGGTCATGGCCTGCTCTGAATCGAGCATGCCCTCATCCATATTGACGTCGATCAGGTTCGCACCGCCGCGGACCTGATCCGCCGCGACGCTCACGGCTTCGGCAAAATTGCCACTCTTAATCAAGCGCGCGAACCGTGCCGACCCGGTCACGTTGGTCCGCTCGCCAATCATCTGGAAATTGCTGTCGGGACGGATAGTCAGGACCTCGAGGCCTGAGAATTGGGTGTAGCCGGGATCCGGGATCCGGGATCCGGGATCCGGCGATTCCGCGGTCTGATCGGATCCCGCATCCCGGACAGCGGATCCCGACCGCAGCCATGTCCGGGAGGGCAACGGCCGCGGCCGAACGCCGTTGACCGCGAGAGCAATGGCTTTGATGTGATCTGGGGTCGTCCCGCAACAACCGCCGAGGATGTTGACGAAGCCACTGGTCGCGAAATCGCGGAGCAGCGTCGATGTCTCTTCCGGCTGTTCGTCGTACTCGCCGAAGGCGTTTGGAAGACCAGCGTTCGGATACGCGCTGACGTGACACTCGGCGACGCGCGCGAGTTCCGCCAGGTACGGGCGCATGTCGCGCGCGCCGAGTGCGCAATTGACGCCTACCGAGAACGGCTTCGCATGACGGATCGACACATAGAACGCATCAACGGTTTGTCCCGACAGTGTACGGCCGCTGCGATCGGTGACGGTGACGGAGATCATCAGAGGCAAGCGGAAACCGGCCGCCTCGAAGACGTTTTCAATGGCGACGAGCGCGGCCTTCGCGACCAGCGTGTCGAAGATCGTTTCGAGGAGAAGAAGGTCGCAGCCGCCATCAATCAAGCCGCGCACCTGTGTTTCATACGCGGCGCGCATCTCATCGAAGGTCGTCGCGCGAAACGCCGGATTGTTGACGTCCGGTGAGATCGAGAGCGCACGGTTCGTCGGGCCCATCGATCCAGCGACAAAGCGCGGGCGATCGGGTGTTTTCGCGGTCCACGCGTCGGCGGCCGCGCGCGCGAGCCGGGCCCCTGCAAAGTTGATGTCGTAGACGGCGTCTTCGAGGCCATAGTCGGCCTGCGCAATGGCCGTTCCGCCAAACGTGTTGGTCTCGATGATGTCGGCGCCGGCTGCGAGGTACTCGTGATGGATCGCGCTGATCACGTCGGGGCGAGTCAGGACGAGCACGTCGCTATCGCCCTTCAAATCACGGCGATGATTTGCGAAGCGCTCGCCACGAAAGTCCGCCTCGGTGAGCTTGTAGCGCTGGATCATCGTCCCCATCGCGCCGTCGAGCACGAGGATGCGATCGTTCAGTAAGGATCTGATCCGGGATCCGCTGTCCGGGATCCGGGATTCGGTACGTGAATCAGTCATGAAGTTTCTGCTTTCGCTTCGTTCCAGGCTTCGAGCCGGACGCAATCAGGACAGTAAATGGATCTCCAGATCGACGCGCGCCGACGGTGACCGTGATGTCGGTCAGTCCCGCGTCGCTGAGAATCGCTTTCAAGGAGGCTGGTGAAAATCCGAGCCATCGATCGCCAAGGCGCTCGCGAACCCAGCCTTCCGTGTGCTCGCGCAGATCGAGGACGAGCACGCGACCGCCGGGACCCAGAATTCGCACGGCCTCGCGCATCACATGTGAAGGGTCGTCGGCGTGGTGCAGCGCCTGTGACAACAACGCGATGTCGACGGATTCGTCGGCAATCGGCAGTTTCTCCAGCGTTCCGCGTTTCCAGACGACGTTGGAGACGCGGCGCCGCGCGGCGAGATCCCGTGCGCGCTTCAAGACCTCCGGCGAACGATCGACCGCGATCACTCGCGATGCCCATCGACTCGCTTCAATCGTCAGGTAGCCTTCGCCGCACCCGAGATCGGCGACCACGACTGGGGGCAGAAGATGGCCGAGCGCGCGCGCCCACGCCGCCCAACTCCTTCCCGGCACCAGTTGCCGCTCCCTCGTATCCGGCCCGGAATGCGCATCGAAGTTTTCCTTGCGCAGCCGCCGGATCTCCTCGAGCCTCGCGTTATCGGCGCGGCCGGTCTCGGTCAGGGCGGTGCGCTCGAACTGATCCTGCAAGAGCGTCCAGAGCGGCGCATGGCCGTTCACACCGTCGCGCACCGCCGGCGCGATCGCGTAATACGTGTAGCCCGCTTCACGCTCTTCACTGACCAGCCCGCCGTCCTTGAGGAGTCCGAGGTGCCGCGACACACCGGACTGCGCGATACCGAGAATGCCCGTCAGCTCGGTCACGTTCAGCCGCTCGAGCGCCACCAGCCGCAACAGCCGCAGCCGGGCGTCGTCGCCGAGCAGGCGGTACAGGGCCGCGGAGTCACTCATATCTATAAATCTACATCCATAGATACAGATAAGGCAAGTAACCACGGAATCACACGCAAATAGGCCCACGGAAGAGCTACGGATGAACACGGATAAACACGGATAGGCCTCCGGACTGAAGCCGGCCCGTTCGACTGAACCGTTCGACCGGGCAGATCCGTGTTCAGCCGTGTTTATCCGTGGCGCTTGGTTCCTGATCCGTGTTCATCCGTGTTATCCGTGGCTTTTAGTTCCTGATCCGTGTTCATCCGTGTTTATCCGTGGCTTTTAGTTCCTGATGCGTGTTTATCCGTGGCTTTTGGTTCTTGATCCGTGTTCATCCGTGGCACAATCCGCCGCAACGGAGGAGGCAGGAGTATGCGTTCAACAGGTTTCGCAGCCGTGCTGTTGATGGTCGGCTGCAGCACTGCGGCATTCGCCCAGGCAGGCTCGAAAGCGGCAATCGAGAAGACGCTCATTGCCAACGAAAACAA
The DNA here is from genome assembly GCA_035758845.1 of Vicinamibacterales bacterium. Taxonomy (GTDB): domain Bacteria; phylum Acidobacteriota; class Vicinamibacteria; order Vicinamibacterales; family 2-12-FULL-66-21; genus JALZOC01. The sequence goes on along the minus strand of DASTVZ010000072.1, from coordinate 52,058 downwards.
GATCAACGAGGCGGTGGCCAAGCACGACGTCAAAACCTTTACCGACCTGGTGGCGAGCGACGCCGTTTCAATCGACGGCGCCGGTGTGATGAAGGTTGCGGACTTCGTGAAGGCGATGAACGAGATCAAAGTTGGCTCGTGGCACTTGATGGATACGCAGGTCCACTGGGTCGACGACAAGACAGCTGTCGTCTCCTACACCTGGATGGGCAACGGCACGTTCAAGGGCGAACCACTGCCGCCGACGGCGTATGCCTCGAGCGTGTGGACCGAACGCAACGGCAAGTGGGTCGTGGTGTTCCACCAGGAGAGCGCGGCAGCGCCGCCGCCACCGCCGGCGAAAAAGAAGTGAGTAGAGACGGTCGTGTGTCCGGGGAAGGTGTATCGCCCCGGACACGCTCTTGACAGCCTTCGGTGGTTACTGGCAAAATCCGCAGTCCCCAGCAAGGCCAAATCCTGCGAAGCCGGAGCAGTTGTGATGTCTCACAAAGCCGTCTGGTCTCTCTAGTCGCGCGCTAACAGGTTTTACTCAGCCCTTCTCAGAATTTCACACATCTGCCGCATTCTTCACCCTCATCGCGGCGGGATCGCTCCGGGTGTAGTTACCGTCCCTGACTCTCGAGCCACGCCGTCAGCTTGGGTGACTGCGAGGCGGCGAGCGCGGCACATTCAGAAATCCGCTCCAGTGCCTGCTGCAGCGTGCGCTCCGCCTCCGGCACTTTGTGCGTCGCAAAGAACGTGTCGATCTCCGACCGCGCCTTCGTATCGCAGAACTGTCCGAGTGAACTGATTAAGAGCGGACTGCCAAACACCTGGCCGGACTTCTTCTGCAGATCGTCCCACCGGGCCTGCAGCAGCTCCCACGCAAGGCGTCGAGCGTCGGCATTGCTGAAAAGCCGCGCGAGAAATACGGCCGTATCCTGATTGCGAACTTCAGGCCCGACGATGTAATCCACTGTTCGACGTACGAGTGTCGGATCGCTGAAGTCGGCGAGCGCATACAGGTATCGGTAGTGTTCCTCCGGATCCCTCGCCTGCTTGCTGCGCGCCAGATATCGATCGTACAAGGAACTGTCCCCATCGATCGCCGCTAAGCTGACGAGCGCGTTCAGCAGGGTTGAATCAATGGAGTCGTTGGTGCTCGAATCGAGATGCGCGAGAACCATCCGACGGGCGGTCTGAATCGTTTCCGGATCTCTCGCGGTGCCACCAAGCGCGGAAACGAGCAGATCTCGCGGCGGTTCGTTCTCCCCTGCACGGGGCGTCCATCCCACCTCCTCCATCGCCGGTTTCAGCAACGACGCGACCCATGCACGGTACTTCGATCGCGATCCGTCTGTGGTCACCACCTCGCCAATTATCGCAAGTCGATCGAGCAACGTTGCCAGCACATCCGGTGTCCGTTCGTTCGTGAACCCCGCGGCAAGATCCATGAACGTGCCGACCTCGTGACGTCCGGCGCCCACGTGCGCCCATTCATCCGCGAGCAGCGCAATTCGTTCCGCCGGTGCCAGCGCATCAACGGCGCGAGCGAGTGAACGAATCATTTCCGGCGTGTACATGACGCGGTAATAGCCGCGCCCACCGGCGTTGGCGATGACCCAGGTAGGACAGGTGTCGGCACGAACCGTCGCGGGAGTGCTCGCGACGACGGTGCACGCCGATGGCTGGGTGGAGGTTTTGACGCACACAGGAATCGTCCAGGGACCAGATGACTGAGAAGTGCTCTTCGTAGCGGGCGTGCTCGACTCAGCCAGCTGCGAGATGGCTATCGAGCCACGATTCGTCTCGCACTGCACTCGCGGGTCCACCACGGGGACGCCCGGCCGATCGACAAACCCTGACATGACCTTGTCCACCGGCTTTCCGGTGACCTCGGTCAACGTGCCCCAAAAGTCTTCAGCGCGGGCGTTGCCGTACTTGAAGCGATCGATATAGGCGTTGACGCCGGTACGGAAGGCATCCTCGCCGACCCAGGCTTCGACCATCCGCAGGACGGCGGCTCCTTTCTGGTAGGCAATCGCATCGAACAGTTCGCCTATTTCCGCCGGCGTCCACGCCTCGGCGCGAATCGGACGCGTCGTTTTCAACGAATCGAGGCGCATCGCGCCCTGGTTCGATTGAACTTCGCTGAGTTCCATGTGCCAGTCGGGCTTCCATGTCTTGAGCGGCTTGGTTTCCATCCAGTTGGCAAACCCTTCGTTCAACCAGATGTCGTCCCACCATCGCATGGTGACAAGATCGCCAAACCACTGGTGCGCCATTTCATGCGCGAGTACCACGCCTATCTGTTTCTGCACGCTGGTGGATGCACTCTTCGGATCTGCGAGTAGCAGCGTCTCGCGATAAAAGATGGCAGCCGTGTTCTCCATGGCGCCGGCGGCAAAATCGGGGACCGCCACGACGTCGAGCTTTTTGAAGGGATAGCTCACTGCGTAGTACTGGTTGTAATAGCGAAGGATGGCTTCGGCGGCCTCGAGCGCGAATCCCGTTTGCCCCTTTTTGTCTGGCGTCGAGCAGATGCGAATTGGAGTACCGTCTGCCGCTCCCGACTGGCATTCGAAATCACCGACCGCGAGCGCCACGAGATACGTTGACATCTTCGGCGTCGTGTCGAACTTCACCGTATGCTTGCCGGCGCCCGGCCCCGGCGTGTCGCTGACCACCGCGCCATTCGAAATCGCGTGATCGCCTTGATCGATCGTTGCCGATAGCGTGAACGTCGCCTTGTAGGCCGGCTCATCGAATGACGGGAACATTCGGCGCGCGTCGGTGGCTTCCAGTTGGGTCACTGCATAGCGGCGGTTGTTCGCTTTGCTTAGATACAAGCCGCGGAGTTGATCGTTCAGAGTGCCGCGGTACTCAATGGTGATATCGGCCGTCCCCGCAGCCAATGCGCGGTCGACTGTGAAGGTCGCCTGCTCCTTCGTGGGATCGAGCGACACGCGCGCCTCCTGGATCGCGGCGCCCGCTTTGATGGTCACCTTGTCGAATTCGATCTCTGCCGCGTTCAGCACGATCGTCGACGACGGCTTCTTCAACGTCACGGCGATGCGCTCGGTTCCCATGAACGTCGCCGCCTGAAGATTCGGCGTCACAGCAATGTCGTAATGGCTCGGTACGACGGTGTCGGGAAGACGCTGGGCGATTGCCGGTGTTGACAGGAGGACCAGCAGCAGCAATACATGACCAAAACGCGAAATCATAAAACCTCTGTTGGCTCTCGGTTCCTGGCTCTTGCTAGCGAGCAGCCAGCAACCAGCAGCCGACAGCTAACAGCCAGCAGCCATCATTCGTATACTGACAACCGTGGATATCAAAGTGTACCGTAGCGAGAACCCGTTCGCAGCGCTCGTGCTTGCGCACGGAGCTGGGGGAGGGCAGCTCAGCGCGTTCATGGTTGAAGCGGCGCGAGGATTCGCAAGCCGTGGCGTGACCACCGCGACGTTCGACTTTCCATACATCACCGCGCGCAGGAAGGTGCCCGATCGCGCGCCGGTGCTCGAGCAGGCCTGGCGCGAAGCGGTTGAAGCGGCACGCGTCGAGTCTGCGCCGCTCCCGTTGTTCATCGGCGGCAAATCAATGGGCGGACGAATCGCCACACACGTCGCGGCTCAGAAGACGGTCGGAACCTTGAGTGGAGTGCTGTTGCTCGGCTACCCGCTGCATCCGCCTGGAAGACCGGAGCAACGCCGGGATGCCCATCTTCCGGACATCGTCGAACCGATGCTATTCGTCCAGGGAGAGAAAGATGCGTTTGGCCGCACAGAGGAGATCAAGGCGCTTCTTCCCACGCTACAGCGCGCCGACGTGCACGAAATCGCGGGAGGGGACCATTCGTTCCGCGTCCCGGGCGGAAAGGCAAAGCAGCAAGAGGTGTTCGAGGAGGCGTTGAACGTCGCGACCGAGTGGATGCGCTCACGAGTAGCGTGACGGGAGCGTCGTCAGAAATTCTCCTATCGCCGCCGACACCTCCGCATTCCATTCATGGGCGCCGTCGTAGACCTTCGCCGTTAACGCCACACCCCGCGCCGTCAGCGCGTTCACATCGCGATCGAATCGCGGCTGTGTGAGCCACTCGTCGCGACTTCCTCGAGTGAACAGAACGGCGGGAAATCGTCGTGCGGTGTTCTCGAGCAATTCAGGCGGCACATCACCACCGACGGCCGCGATGGCGACCGCGCGCGCGGTACCGAGCACGCCCGCTCGAAATGCCATGGCGACACCTTGCGAGAATCCCGTGTACACGACCTGGGTTGATTCGTCGTGTGGTACTTGTTCCAGGGCGGCTGAAACGTATCCGAGATTATCGGCAATCGCTTCTTCTCGGTCCTCACGCGTCATCCAGCTCGCGACAGTGTCCTCCGTACGTCCGCGGTAGAAGCGATGCAGCCCCTGAATGGAGACCAGGGTCCAGGCGGATGATCCGGGAATCCCCTCGAGACGTTCCATCTGAATACGCGCGTTTTCCATGTAGCCGTGAAACCCGACAACGATCCCCTTCTGCGCCACGGCGCGCGCCTCGCGCACGAGCACGCGCCCGTGGGTCAACGTCGGCACGACGTGCAGTTTGATTTGGTTATCGCTGCTCATAGCACCCCTGGCACCCTCGGCACCCTCGGCACCCTTGGCACCCAGTGTTACTTCTTCCTCACCTTTTTCTTATGCCGCTGCTCCGCCTCTTCGATCGAATGCGATTGCGTGAGATTGATGTCCTGCTTGGCCATCTGTGCGAGGCGGGCGTAATGGCCGTGAAGTACCTCGAGATCGTGCTCAGTGAGCGATTCGACGTCGATCAAGCGATTGCTTGCCCCTTCGAGCGCGGCAACGATCTCGTTCAACTTCAGATGGAGCGCGAGCGAATCCTTGTTCTGCGTTCGTTGAATGAGAAACACCATCAGGAATGTGACGATGGTGGTTCCGGTGTTGATGACGAGCTGCCAGGTGTTGTCGAAGTTGAAGAGCGCGCCAGTCAACGCCCAGATGAGGATGATGCCGCAGGCGAGCGCGAACGCGCTGGTGCTTCCGGTCCAGCGGGTAACCGCTGAAGCAGACCGCTCGAGCCACAGACCAAGTGCACTGTCCTTCTTGCGAGCCACCATGCAGGTCCTCCTGGGTGGCTTGCACTATATCCTCTCCGAGGGGCGTCGCCCCTCGGACTCCCCACGCTCTCTCGCGAGCCGCTTCGTCGGCTCGCTCCGTTCGCGTGGCTCGCTTCGCTGCGCTCGCTCGCGTCTTACCAGCGCAGCGCCACCCGTGCGCCAGCACCGCGTCGGGCGACGAGTGGTGCGATTGTCAGCGACTTCGAAGCGGGATCCGGTGCGCGGCGGAATACGTCGCGTGAAGTTCTGTGGAGCAGGTCTATCGTGGCGCCCGCGAATGTCCCCCAAATCGCGCCGCCAATGGTGACGATACCCGTATACGGGCAGTAATCGTCCATCGCGCTGCAGCTGAGCTCGGAGACGAGTCCAAGGCCTGTTCCAACAGCGGCGCCAATGAGGACCCCGTTGAGAACGGAGTCGTGGTTACGCTGCCGAATGATCACGACATCATCTTCGCGGAAGCGCCGTTCACGATCACCAGAGGTGATGGACAGGGTCGATCCATCCAGCTCCGAAATGCGGCCCCTGGTCTTGCCGCCGCTGGCGTCAACCACCACGACGCGATCGCCCTGCCCAACGAGGAACTGCAAGTCCCTGAAAGAGGCGGGGACGCTCTGGGCGGACGCAAGCGCAGCCTGACCAGCGAAGCACAAGGCAAGGGCGGAAATACGGGCGAGTCGAATCATGACCTCCTCCATGCCTCCACGATAGGGCCCCGACGGGTCATGAGTCGTGAGGGAAGTCTGAAAAACTGTCAGCCGATCTTGAAGGTATAGTTGGAAGATGCGTCTGCTCACCATTTACGCCCCTACTGATGTCGCGACCCCTGAACCGCCGCAGGTCGGGACCCGCCGGCGCGAGGACGTGCCGGAACGATTCAAATGGAACCTCTCCGACATCTTTCCGGACTGGAGCGCTTGGGAGGGTGGCTACAAGCACCTGGAGACCGGCATCGACCGCTACGCATCGCTGAAGGGCACCCTGTCGGAGGGGGCCGAGGCGCTGCTCAAGGCGTTCCGGTTGTCGGAGGAGCTGGGGCAGCTCGCGTACAAGGTGTGGTACTACCCGTCACTCCAGTACGACGAAGATCAGCGCGACAACGCGATCAACGCGAAGCGGCAGCAGGTGCAGATCTTATTTGCGCGGTTGGCGCAAGCGGAGTCATGGTTCAACCCGGAGCTGCTTTCGATTCCGCTCGAAACGGTGCGCGGATGGATGGAGCAGTCCGAGCCCTTGCGGCTCTACCGATTCGCGATCGAGAACCTGTATCGGCAACAAGAGCACGTCCTCGACGAAGCGGGCGAAAAGCTGATGTCGCTGTCGAGCCGTCTCTCTGCCTCGCCAAACGACGCGTATTGGGCGTTGTCTACGGCGGACGCAAAGTTTCCGACGATCACGCTCTCGACGGGGGAACAGGTCACCGTTTCGTACGGCCAGTATCGAGCGCTGCTCGCGACAAGGCGGGAACAGTCGGACCGCGAGGCCGCATTCCGTGCACTGCACGAGACATATCGCACGACACTCAATACCTACGCGTCGTTGTATAACGGAGTCTGTCAGCGCGACTGGTTCCAGGCGCGTGCGCGCGGATACAAGAGCACACTCGAAGCCGCCCTTCACGGCGACAACATCCCCACGTCCGTCGTGGAAAACCTGATCGAGACGACCCGCGCGGGTGTCGAACCGCTGCGCCGCTACCATCGTCTGCGCCGGAAGGCTCTCGGCGTCAGTTCGTATCAGGTGTACGACTTCTCGATCCCGCTTGTCACCTTTGACAAGAAATACCCGTACGACGACGTGCTCGACTGGATCGTCAGTTGCGTCGATCCGCTTGGAGCCGAGTACCAAGCGCGAATGGGGGAAGGATTTGCGGGCCGCTGGATCGACGTCTACGAGAACGAAGGCAAGCGATCAGGTGCGTATTCTGCTCCGGTCTACGGGACGCATCCTTACATGCTGCTCAACTACACCGACACGCTCGACGACGTGTTCACCCTGGCGCATGAGATGGGGCACTCGATGCACACGATCCTGTCGCACGAGGCACAGCCGTTCGTGTATTCGAGCTACACGATTTTCGTCGCGGAAGTGCCGTCCACGCTCAGCGAGGCGTTGCTGCTCGAGTACATGCTGAAGCGGTCGACCGATCCCGACGAACGGATCGTGCTCCTGCAACACGCGATCGACAACATCACCGGGACGTTCTTTACGCAGGTCATGTTTGCGGATTACGAACTGCGGGCGCACCGGCTTGCAGAACAGGATCAGCCGATCACGTCGGAGATTCTGACCGAGATCTACACCGGCCTTCTGAAGGACTACTACGGGGACGCCGTCGACACCAATGCCTTGACCGGGGTCACGTGGGCGCGGATTCCGCATTTCTTCAACTCGCCGTACTACGTCTACCAGTACGCCACCTGCTTCGCATCGGCCGCGCGGCTCGCGCAGGAGATCATGGGTGGCGACGCGAACGTGCGCGATCGCTATCTGACACTCCTCCGGTCCGGCGGCAACGACTATCCGATGGAGCAGTTGAAGAAGGCGGGCGTTGATCTGTCGCAGCCGGACACCGTTCGAGCGGTCATCGAACAGCTGGATGATCTGGTCACGCGGCTCGAAGGAGAGCTCGCGTCGAGAGCGTGAGTCACGGGTCAATGGAGCGCTCGGGCGCGTGGTATACGACCGTCAGTGCCGCCGCGCCAATGAGCGCAACCGCGGCCGTGCCATACGCCGTGCCTTCGCCGAACCGCTGCAACGCGCCGTTGCCCCACACCGGACCGAGTGTTCTTCCGAGACTCTCGAGCGCACCCGCCGCCCCTTGAATCCGGCCCTGCTCGCGCGGCGGCGCTGACTTGCTGATCAGCGAGCTCAACGTCGCATTGCACAGACCGATGCCGATCGCTCCGGGCACGAGCATCGAGACGAACACCGGCAGCGAGTGAGTCAACGCGCTGCCGCCCCAGCCGATCGCGGCTGACGCGAGGCCAACCATCAACGTCTGCCGTTCGCCCATCGCTTTGACGACCGGTCCAACCATCCCGCCCTGAACGAGCACGCCGAGAAAACCAAACGCGCTCAACAAATATCCGGTATGCGCTGCATCGAATGCGAATCGGCGGGCACCAAAGAGTGCGAACGTCGTTTGATAAACCGCAAACGCCGTCCAATAGACGAAGTCGACGGTGAACAGGACGCGCAGGTGCTGTAGTCGCCACGACTCGCCGAGGGCGCGCCAGGGCGACCGGCCGCCCGCATCCGAGCGGTGCACGGTTTCGGGAAGCCAGAAGAATGCGAGCGCGGTGGCAATCACGGTGATCACTGCGGCAGCCCAGATGGGCGCCGTATAACTGATGCGCGAAAGCCCGGCGCCGAGCGCCGGACCGATGATGAAGCCGAGACCGAACGCCGCACCGAGCACGCCAAACGCTTTCGCGCGGTTCTCCTCGGGAGTCACGTCCGCAATGTAGGCGCGCGCCGTCGTGATGTTGCCGCCGGACAGACCATCGACCACGCGGGCCACGAACAGCATCGCGAGGCTATGCGCCAGCGCGAGGATCACGAAGCTCACGACCGTCCCGAGGAGGCTGAAGACCAAGACAGGGCGCCGGCCCCATCGATCGGAAAGGTCGCCGAGGATCGGCGACGCGACCAGCTGGCTCAGTGAAAACGACGCGAACAGCAATCCGATCGCAATCGGCGAAGCGCCGAACGTCTCCGCGTAGAACGGCAGCAGCGGGATGATGATCCCGAAGCCAACCAGGTTCACGAAGATCGTGAGAAAAATGATCGCGAGGGGGTTCACTGAAATTGCTGAATGCTGATTCCTGATTGCTGATTGACTGTTGATTGCTGAATGAGATCGCACGCCTTTCAATCAGCAATCAGCAATCAACAATCAGCACCCTCAGATTACTTCACCACCTTGACGCTCTTGATCACAACAGCGTCGACCGGGACATCATCCATCGGTCCTTTCGAGGTGGTCGGGACAGCGACGATGCGATCGACCACGTCCATTCCGGAGAGCACGCGGCCGAATACCGCATACCCGTAGTCAGCCGGTGATTCGCCGGTGTGATCGAGCGCGCGGTTGTCGACAACGTTGATGTAGAACTGCGACGTGGCGCTGCGTAGAGCCCTGGTACGCGCCATCGCGATCGTGCCGCGCGTGTTGTGCAGGCCGTTGGTCGCTTCGTTCAGAATAGGCGGCCGGGTCGGCTTCTCCTGTAACGTCGGAGTAAACCCGCCTCCCTGAATCATGAATCCTTTCTTCACGCGGTGAAACACGGTCCCGCCGTAAAAGCTGTCATTGACGTATTGCAGGAAGTTCTGGACCGAGACCGGCGCCTCGGTCTTGAAGAGCTCGATGGTGATGTCGCCGAGCGACGTCGACATCAGGACGACGGGATTTCCCGGCGCGGGGGTATCGGCGGAAGGCTGAAGCGGCGGTGCTTGAACCGGCTTGGTCCCAGCCGGCGGAGTTTGCCCTGGAGGCGGGGTTCCCGCCGGCCGCTGGAAATCGCGATTCCAGCCCTCGGCGGCGACGCTCCAACCCAGAAAGGCGGACAAAAAGACCACAAAAGCGCGACGATAAACAGTGCTATGCATACGACTCCATGGGGCGGGGATTCAACTCGATGGATCTCGATGTTAGGTCTGCTTCATAACACACGTCAATTCTGCGGCTGAACTACAATCACGGTCCGGCACGTAAATCGCATTTGTGACGCCCGCACAGCGGGCGGGAGGAGATTCGCGATGGCGACAGAACTCCAACGCGAGCAGCGCGAGCTCGCGGAATACATCCGCGTTGGCGCCAGTCGCGGTCCGCAGTGCTTCGGCAGCTACTTCGACGAAAAGGGCGGGTCGTGCGCCCTGGGGGCGGTGTACGAGGGCGTGTATCACCTCCCGCGCACGCATGGAAAGCTGATTCCCGATCATCTCGAGCGGCTGTTTCGGTGCCTGGACGAGATGACGAAAAAGTGTCCGCAGGGCTGCTCGAAACGGCTCCCGCTAGCGGCGATGATCGTGCACCTGAACGACGATCACCGGTTGTCGCGGGAACAGATTGCCGAGTGGCTCATTCAAGAATCGAGCGGTTAACCGACGCCGGATCTCGAAAGAGCGAATTACCCGCTCCGTAATTCGCTGTTCGGGACCGGACGCAAGGCTCCCGATGTCTTTCCTCGACCGATTCAAGCCACAGCCCCGATGGAAGCACCAAGATGCCGCGATCCGCGCAGCAGCGGTCGCGGAAATCCCCGACGACCCCGAGCATCGCACCGTGATCGAGGAGCTTGCCGCGTCGGACCCCGACGCTCGTGTCCGGAATGCGGCGATCGATCGGGTGGGCGACGTCACGGTGCTGGCAAGGCTCGCTCGGGTTGAACAGGACCCGGAGCTGCGGCGCCGCCTCGCCGATCGGCTCATTGAGATTGCGATTGCTCCGGCGGCGACCGACGCCGATGCGGCGCTCGCGCTGGACGGTCTCGACGATCCGCGTCATTTCTCTACGATTGCGAAGTCTTCACCGCACGACACGGTTCGCGCCGCGTCACTCGGCCGCGTGCACGACACAAAGGCTCTGAGCAGCATCGCCCGCCATGCGATCGATCCGCAAACGGCGCTCGACGCCGTGGCAAAAATCTCTGAACCCGCGGAACTCTTGAACGTCGCGATGAAGACGGAGCACAAGGATGCCGGCGTCGCAGCGGTCGATCGCTCGATCGATCCCACGGCACCCGATGCCCGTGAAACGCTCGATACGCTCATCAATCGCGCGAAGAGCAAAGCGGTGGTGAAGCGGGCGCGGGCGCTTCTCCAGGACATCGAAGACGCCGAAGCAGCGAGGAAAGCGGCGCTCGAAGCCTGGCAGCAGCGAATCGCTGGGATCCTCGCAAAGATTGACGTAATTGCGGCATCGCCGTCGATTGGCGACGCGGGCGCGCAGCTCTCCGAAGCAGAAGCGGAATGGCGGGATATGTCTTCAAACCCTGTGTTCGAGCTCGATCAGGAAACGACGGCGCAGTTCGGCGCCCTGGTGGAAACGGCGCGGAACGCGATCGATGCGCACGAGCGCGCCGAAGCGGAGCGGCGCGCGGTCAGCGAGCAGGATGCGGCGGCACGACGTGCCCGCGAAGCCATCTGCGCACGATTGGAAAGCACGCACGCACAGCACGCGCTCGAGGAGAGCGAAAAGGCCCGCGGCGAATGGGAAGGATTGCCGGGCCCTTCGGTGCAAGAGGCGGAGGACGAGCGTACACGTGAGCGGTTCGAGGAGGCGTGCCGGCGCGCGGAGGAGCGGCATCGACATTACCTCGCACGCGAAGCGGTCAACGCGCGGCTGAGCGCACTGTCCACCGATGCGGAGCGGATTTCGTCCGAACCACAGATTGACCAGCCTGCGTGGGACAACGTACAGCAAGAATGGCGATCGCTCGACGGCAAGTCGGACGGTCTCGATCCAGCCGTCGCCGAGCGATATGCGGCGGCTGAGGCGCGCGTGCGATTGCGCGGGGAGGAACGCCGCGCGGCAGCGGAACGCGCGGTTCGCCAGCAGGTCCAGCGCGTCGATCAGCTGATCGAGCGCGCGACGATACGCGCGACGGCTGAAGACCTCACACTGCGCGAAGCGGATCGACTGGTGCGCGATCTGCGGACCGCTCTCGATACGCCACCGGCGCTTCCCGAGCGCGAACTGCACGCGCTGGGCGAACGGGTGAAGGGGGCGCAGGCCGCGATCACACCGAAGCTGCACGAACTGCGTGAGATGGACGAGTGGAAGCGCTTCGCGAATGCAGCTGTGCAGGAGGAGCTGATCGCGAGAACGGAAGCGTTACGCGTGAAGTACGGGTTCGATACGCCCGACGGAGTCAAGACCGAGGACGTGGAGAAGGCCGCGCGCGAACTTCACGAAATCCAGGAGCGATGGAAGCAGGCGGCAGAAGCGCCGCGGGCGCAGGCGCAGGCGCTCTGGCATCGTTACCGTCAGGCGGCCGATCCGATCCAGGCGAAGGCACGAGAGTTCTTCGCGATGCGCAGTGAAGAGCGGAAGGGTAATCTCGAGAAGAAGCTGGCGCTCATCGAGCGCGCCGAGGGACTGGCGCAATCGACCGATTGGATCAAGACGGCCGAGGAGCTGAAAAAACTTCAAGCCGAATGGCAGGCCATCGGGCCGGTGCCGCGGCAGGATACGCGGACGACCTGGAAGCGTTTCCGCGAGGCGTGCGACACGTTCTTTACTCGACGCAATGCCGACCTGGCGCAGCGCAAGGAAGTGTGGGCCGCCAATCAGGCCAGGAAAGAAGCGCTGTGCGGGCGCGCCGAACAACTCGCCACCTCGATGGAATGGGATAAATCCGGCGCCGAAATCCGTCGCCTCCAGTCTGAATGGAAGACGATTGGTCCGGTTCGGCGCACGAAGTCGGAAGCGTTGTGGCAGCGGTTCCGCGCCGCCTGCGACACGTTCTTCGATCGCTACAAGCGCCGCGACCAGATCGAGCTCGAAGCCAAGCAGGCCGATCGCGAGGCGCTCGTCGCCGAGCTCGAATCACTCGCGCCGGCCGGGCGAAGCGATGCCTCGGAGGCGCATGCGCCGGAAGTCGTCGCCGACATCGCGCCGCCCGCGCCGCTCGCGATGGAGAACACCGCGCTTCTCGAGCGTGTCCGATCGCTTCGCAATCGATGGAATCAATCGACGCCGGTCGTGCGTCAGGGCGCCGATCCATTGAGCGCGCGCTTCATGACTGGACTGGAGCGGTTGCTCGACGCTTATCCGGACGCGTTTCGCGGAACGGAGCTCGATGTCGAGGCCAATCGCCAGAAGATGGTCAAACTCTGCGAGCGCGTCGAAGGCTTCCTGAGCGATGTCGCAGCGACACCAGCCAATTCATCGCAGGCGTTGGCCATGATGCTGCGCGAGGCGCTGGCCGCCAACACCATCGGTGGACGAGCCGGAGAAGAAACGAAATGGCGCGCAATGGCTGAAGACGTGCGCACGGCGCAGGCGTCGTGGAATCGCCTCGGTCCGGTCCCGGGAGATGTGGGCCGTCAGCTGACCGACCGGTTCCACCGCGCCTGCGGTCGCTTTTTCGACCAGTTTCGCCGCCATATGCCGCAACAGGAACCCGCGACGCGACGCGCGAAAGCAGTAGGCGCGCGCTGACGTCGCGGAAGGGAAAAGGCACAAGGGAAAAGGGACAAGGGTTTTATCTTTCCTTTTCCCTTGTCCCTTCTCCCTTTTCCCTTTTATAGAGCACTTTCCCCCCCACGATCGTGTAACTGACGTGGGCGGTTGGGATCTCATCCTCTGGAATCGCGGTGATGTCTTTCGACAGCACGGTCATGTCGGCGAGCTTTCCGACCTTCAACGATCCCTTCGATGATTCCTCAAAGGCCGCGTAGGCGGGATTGAGTGTGTACGACTTCAGCGCGTCCATCCGGCTCATACGCTGATCGCCGTAAAAGACCTGACCGGTTTTCGTCTTGCGCGACACGGTTGCGTAGTAATTCGCAATCGGATCGACATCTTCAATCGGCGCGTCGGTGCCGTTACTGACGACGGCGCCGGTCTTCATCAGCTTTTGCCACACGTATGCGCCTTCCTCGGCGCGCTTTGGACCAAGACGCTCGAGCACATACGGCGCGTCCGACGTGCAGTGTATGCCTTGCATCGACGCAATGACCGCCAGCTGGCCGAAACGGGGAATGTCCTGCGCCGACAGGTGCTGCGCGTGTTCGATCCGCCAGCGCAGGTCACGTTTGGCAGGGTTGGCCTTGAACGCCTGTTCGAAGATGTTCAGTGTCTCCCGGTTGGCGCGGTCGCCGATCGCGTGAATGCATAGCTGATAATCGTTCGCCATTGCTAGCCGCGCCGTCTCGGTCAGATCGGCAATGCTTGACGTGTTCAGGCCGACGCTGTCTGGCTTGTCGCTGTATGGTTCCAGCAGCCACGCCCCGCGCGAGCCCAAGGCACCATCGATCTGGCGTTTGATCGCGCGAACGGTCAGGTGACCGTTGCCATAATCGATCGTCCGGTATTTCGCGAGCAGCGGCGCCTCGCGCGCGTTGCCCTCCCGTACCATCACCCACAGCCGCACAGCGATGCGCCCATCATTAATCAACTGTTTCATCAGGTCGATGGTCGCAAACGACGAACCAGCATCCTGGAACGACGTGATGCCTTTCGACAGCACTTCGCGCGACGCCAGCTCCAGGGCCTTTCGGGTGCGCGCGGGATCCGCGAGGTTGGTGTGCACGAGGCCAGAGGCCGTTTCACGCAGCAGCCCGGTCGGGTTGCCTGATCCGTCTTTCAGGATCTCGCCCCCTGGAGGATTCGGCGTCGATCGGTTGATGTCCGACAACTCCAGAGCTTTCGCGTTGACGAAACTCGCATGACCGCTCGCATGTGTGAGGAGAACAGGGTTGTTGGGAGAGACTGCGTCGAGCGAGGCGTGGGTGGGAAATCCTTCGACGTTCGGCTCTGGCCTTTTCGTCCACTTTTCCTGGTGCCAGCCGCGCCCCACGATCCACTCGCCGGGCTTGGCGGCCTTTGCGGCATCGCCGACCATCGACACGATCTGATCCCAGCTGGTCGTCGGCATGAGCTTCAAGTTCAGCTCGGCCTCTCCTACGCCGTTGAAATGACCGTGCCCTTCGATCAGCCCGGGAACGACGAGCTGTCCCTGCACGTCGACGACTTCGGTGCCGGTCCCGAGATAGCGGCGAATGTCGGCCGCACTTCCGAGCGCCACGATCCGATCGCCACGAACGGCGACGGCCTGTGCCTCAGGCACTGAATCCTCCATGGTGAGAATCCGTCCGTTCGTCACCACGAGCGTCGCCGCCTCCTGCTGCATTGCCGCTGGGAGGGCGCCGGCCGAGGGCAGCATCAGCAGAAACAAAAACACACACACCTGGAATGCATTGCGGGTCAAATGCTTACTCCTCGACAGGAAACAGACGATCGAAATTGCCGCCAAAGATCTTTTCTCGATCGTCGATCGAAACATCAATCGTTCTGAGCGTGGTTTCCTGCACGTCGTAAATAGGTTGCTGCCATCCGCGCGGAAAGAACGACGAGTCGGTGCCAAACAGGATCCGGTGGGGGCCTGCCACCGCAAGCACCTGACGGAATACCGCATCGATCGTGAGCCCGGGATGGTACTTGATCCAGCTGTTGGAACTCGATGTGTCGAGATAAATGTTGCTGCACTGCTCGACCGCCATCAGGGCTTCGCGCAGCATGCCCGCGCCGAAATGCGGGATGATGACCGGGACGCCGGGAAACCGCGACGCGACCGCCGCCAGGGCCAGCGGATCGCCGAGCCTCAAATCAAACGGAGACGGCAAGCCGAGTTTTTTGCGGACGCCCACCGTCAGAACGCCGCAATGGACGAACACCGTCCGGCGGCGCTCAGCGGCTACGGCAAAGACTTCTTTCACCCGTTCGTCGTCCAATCTGTAGCCATGCATCGCGGGGAACAGACAAATCGCGCGCAGCGTCCCATTGTTCAGCGTGCGCGCGAGCCGCGATGACACCTCGCCTGCCGCAGGATTGAACATAAAAAAGCCGACCAGTCGAGACGAATGACGCCGCACCGCGGCGGCAACCGACTCCTCGTCACCCGGAATGCTCGCAATCATCGCTGCCCGGGTAACGTGTCGATTGTCGAGCTCGGCGACCCAGCGATCCGCAAGATTCTCAGCGGGGCCAGGGTCGTCCCAGCCGAGTTGATGCAATACTGCCTCGGCGCGACTCGGGCCAGAGAATGCAGGATGGTCGGCCGTCAGCAGCTCGAGAAAGCGGCTGGAGAAGAAGTGACAATGAGCGTCGCAGATTCGCATCACGAACAGCCCATCATAATCGGGCTCGTCTCCGACACGCACGGGCTCGTACGCAATGGCCTGTTTCGCGCGCTCGGAGGCGTGTCGCAGATATTCCACGCCGGAGATGTCGGCGGCCGTGATGTGCTGGATGCGCTGCGCAGCATCGCGCCGGTCGAGGCGGTCTACGGAAACGTCGATCCGCTCGACGATGTACTGCCCGACGAGATCGTCACCGAGATCGGCGGCCTTTCCATTCACATCAGTCACGGCCACGAAGTCGGCAGCCCGACTCCCGCCAAACTGTTATCCCGCTATTCGGCCGACATTCTGGTGTTCGGACACACCCATCATGCGCTCGTCGAGCGCAGCGAAGGCAGACTGGTAATCAATCCGGGCGCCGCGGGACCGAGGCGATTCGATGTGAAGCCGTCGGTGGCCATCTTGCGCATTGCGAACGGCAATGCGGAGGTGGAAATTGTGCCGCTGGCGGACGGATGAAATGCTGAATTCTCAATGCTGAATTCTGAATGAAGGGCCGTTTCAATCAGCAATCAGCATTCAACATTCAGCATTTTCATGACTCATAATTACCCCGCAAACTTATACCCCATCCCGTGCACCGTGAGGATGTACTGCGGGTGGCGTGGGTTGGGTTCGATCTTCTGACGCAGCCAGGCGACATGCACGTCGACTGTGCGCGTTGAAGGCATCGCGTTATAACCCCATACCTCGTTCAGCAGCTCCTCGCGCGTAAGCGTCGCGCCGCGGTGCTCGATGAAGTATTTCAGCAGCTGGAATTCGCGCGCTGAGAGGTCGAGCGGCGCGCCAGCCTTCATCACTTCGGCGCGGCGAAAATCCACGCGGACCTCGTCGAAGTGGTAGCCCTCTGAAGGGTGTACGGCAGCCGGTGCGCGCCTGAGCTTGGCTTCGATCCGCGCCAGCAGTTCAACCATCTCGAACGGCTTGGTCACATAGTCATCCGCGCCCAGCTTCAACCCCACGACTTTGTCGACAACCTGACCCTTCGCGGTCAACATGATCACGGGTGTGTCGACTCCGCGTTTCCGAAGCTCGCGCAGGACGTCGAACCCGTTCAACCGCGGCAGCATCACGTCAAGCAGGACGAGATCGAAGGATTCGCGGGCGGCTCGTTCAAGGCCGCTTTCGCCGTCGCCGCAGCTTTCGAAGGCGTACCCTTCACGCGTGAGCCGATCGCGCAGTGTCAGCACGAGGCCGGGTTCATCCTCGATGAGCAGCAGACGCTTCACCCCTGCGATCCGTGCTCTTGCGCTTCGGTCATCGCAGCGCGACCGATTGGCTCTTCGCTGGCGGCGGGAAGGGCGACGGTGAACTCGCTGCCTTCCCCCGGGTCGCTGCGAACGGTAATGCGGCCTCCATGAGCCTCGACGATCCGGTGAACGAGGCTGAGTCCGAGTCCCGCTCCCTGAATACGCGCCGCGATCACGTCCGGAGCCCGGTAGAACGGCTCGAAGATCCGCGATTGTTCCGCCGAGGAGATTCCGATCCCGCGATCCGCGATACTGACGTGAACTTCACTCCCGGCACGCCTGCCGCGTACGCCAATCCATCGTCCGGATTCCCCGTACTTGATGGCGTTGGCAATCAGATTCTCAAAGACGCGGCGCAGTGCAGATTCATCGCCCAGGACAGGCGGCAGTCCGTCATCGATTCCGTACTCGACTTCAATGCCTGCCGCCCGGATCAGCGCGCCGGAAGACTGCACGATCTCGCGGAGCATTGGCGCGAGAACGACCGGCCGCAGAACGAATGCGCGTTGACCCGATTCGATCCCGGCAAACTCGAGAATTTGCTCGACCATCTCGGTCAAACGTCGGCCTTCGTTCCGGACGAGGTAGCCGTAGTTTCTGATCTGTTCCTCATCCTTGATAACACCATCCGCGAGGTTTTCAGCGGCGGAGCGAATGACGGCGAGCGGCGTGCGCAGTTCGTGAGAGACGGCGGCAACAAACTCCATTTGCTGGCGCGCGAGCTCCTGCGCGCGGCGGGTCGACAGCACCAGAAGCGCCACGCTCGCGCCCAGCACAGACAGGATGCTCGAACTGATGATTAGGTTTCGGCGGCGCGCCGCATTCACTGCTGCCTCGAGCGAACCGGACGGATGTTTTACCAGGAGGCGCCAACGCGCAGTCGTCGCGGTCGCGGTCAGACGCGCCGCCGCTGTCCCCGGCGGGGCGGCGATGGAGTTCAGGGGTGCATTCTGTTGCACGAAGATCGAAACCGGACCACCCTCGCGCATTCGCAACGCTCGTCCGGCGTCGGGAGGAAGCACGAGCTGCTCGCTGATTGTCGTTGACGTGCCGGTTGCCTGAAGCGGTCCGGCCATGAACGTCGATGTGAACCGCCGGACTTCCGACACGATCGAGGCGAAATCCTGCGTCCGCACCTGTAACAGATCCATCGTCGCATCGGCGGGCGCATCTGGTCGTGGGGCGAAGGCGGGCGCCGAGTGGTACACGACGGTCGAATCGGCCGGGTTGACAACCGCCAGCTGGTAGTCGAACCCGTCGCCAGTTTGCCGAAAGTGCTGCTGCGCGAGCGCGGGCAGCATTTCACCGCTGATGTAATCACGATCCATCAGCACGACCACATACGACAGCTCCGGCATCATTCGAAATTCCGCTCGACCCGCTTGCTGATTGAAGAGCACGAGCGGCCTGGGAATCACGAGAGCCGGCACGCTGTCCCAGACTGGCGGGGGAAGGGTGCGAACGAGAAACCCGGCCGCATCGCGACGTTCCTGACCGAAGGTCGCGAGTCGCACACGGATCGGTTCCATCTCCGTCGGCCAAACCGCTGGCTCCAGCGTATGCGTTGCGGAGTTGAAACGCTGCAGCTCCGGGCTCTCACTCGGGATGACGCTGTAGACGTCTTTGATCAGCCGCGGATATTTCGCGGTTGCCTGCCAGCGATCGTACCGAACCCCGATGCGCGACTCGAGACTATCGGTCGCCTGGGGATCCATTTGGAAGAGCAGGTAGGCGCGCGTGAGCTCGCCATCGAAATCCTGCGTGAACCCTGATGCGCGAGTGTTCAGGGTCGCGCGCATGTGCTCGCGCTCGGCATCGCTGATGCGACCGAGCCACCGGTACTGAAGCGTCGCCAGCAGGGCAATCAATCCCAGCAACGCCATCGCCACCGCGACCATCGGCGGGCGCATTCGACCGCGCATGTGGCGAGTCTAGCACGCGTATTTGCGCCCCTTGCGCGTGCGGCCGCAAGGTTTTACGTCCTTAACAATCTCTTTGCGAAGGCTTAACCATTGCCACCCACCAAACCGCGATGATGGCCACGGATCAACACGGACCGGTCAGCCACGGATGAACGCGGATCAACACGGATCGGATCTCGGACCACGGATTCCGGCGCACGGAACATAGATCGAGAGGAACGAGACTATGCGGATTCACATTTCAGTACGACGGGCGATCGTTTTCGCAATCGCACTCGCCGTTGCGCGAAGCGTCGCGGCCCAGGACGCGAAAGCGACGGAAGTGCTCGCCAGTGCGAGGAAGGCGATCGGCGGAAAGAAGTTGGAGACACTCACATCGCTCAGCGTCCAGGCCGCAGCGCAGCGCAACGTGGGCAACGTTCAGATGACGTCGGATCTCGAGCTGCTGCTCGGTCTTCCGGACAAGTACGTGCGATCGGAGTCGTCCAACAGCGCCATGGTCAGCATGTCGAACACCGTGGGCTTCAATGGCGACCATCCGATTAAGAGCGCGGCGCCGGCCGGATTCCCGGGTGGCGGCGGAATGATGATTCGCATGGGAGGACCGGGAATGGTGATGGGTGGAAGCGGTGAGAAACCAACGCCAGAGCAGCAGGCCCAACTCGACAAGCAACTCGTGAGATCCGCGCGACAGGAAATCAGCCGCCTGATGCTCGGGTGGTTTGCCACGACCCACCCGTCGGTCGGAGCGCAGTATTCCTATTCGGGCGAGGCCGAATCCCCCGATGGCAAGGCATTCATCATTGACGCGAAAACTGCGGATGGATTTGCCGCCCGACTTTTCATCGATGAAGCGACCCGGCTTCCGTTGATGGTGACCTACCAAGCACCGCAACCGCGAACGGTGACTGTCGGCGGTCCACCTCCAGCCGGCGGTGGAGGACGAGGAGAGGCTGCGGCGCGCCCGGCAAACGCAGAGGAGCGACAGCGGATCGAGGCCGATGCGCAACGTCAGATTCAGCAACTCGAGGCGCAGCCGCCGGCGATGGTCGAGTACACGCTGTACTTCGACGACTGGCGGGAGGCGGACGGAATCAAATTTCCGCACGCGCTCCGTCGTGGATCCTCGGGCACGACGATGGAGGAGTGGACCGTCAGCAAGGTGAAAGTCAATCCGAAGATCGATCCGAAGAAGTTCGACAGCAAGCAGTGAAGGAACGGGTAACCGCATGAAGGCTGTCGCTGTGATCTTCGCGTCCGTCCTCGCGCTCGCCGCCACCACGCCGACAGTGGCGGCACAGCGTCCAACATTCGGCACGCTCCACATCGTGGTGCACGATCCGAGCGGCGCAGTGATTCCCGGTGCACGCGTGCAGGTGATCAATGCTGCCGGCGCGTCGCATCACATCACCTCCGACGGGCAGGGGGTCGCCTCGGTATCGGCACTCGAGCCCGGACGATATGGCGTATTGGTGAGCTTCCCCGGGTTCGAGACGAAGACGATCAGTGACGTGAGGGTCAGAGCAGGCGAGACGCGCCGTGATGTGACGTTGGCGATCGAAAAGCTGGATCAATCGGTTTCGGTTGGCCGCGATCCGTCGACGGTAGCGTCCGATCCGAACAACAATCGCTTCAATACGGTGCTGTCGAAGGAGCAAATCGATGCCCTGCCCGACGACCCGGACGAAATGGAAAGCGCGTTGAAGGAAATGGCGGGACCCGGAGCGACCATCCGGGTCGACGGATTTCGCGGCGGCCGCCTGCCGCTGAAATCGCAAATCCGATCGATTCGATTTTCGCGCGACATGTTTGCCGCCGAGAACCATGGAGGCGGTCTGGTATTTGTCGATATCGCGACCCAACCAGGTCTCGGTCCTCTGCGCGGCGGCCTCGATGTCACTTTTCGCGACGATTCACTCAACGCCCGAAACGCCTTTGTCACCGAGAAAGGGGCCGAACAGACACAGCAGTATGCGTTCAACTTGAGCGGCACACTTCTGAAAGAACGAACATCGTTTTCACTCTCGGCTGGGGGCGCATCGCTTTACGATTCCGCGAGCATTCTCGCCGCCGTGCCGGGCGGGACGGTCAATTCGAATGTCCGGCGGCCATCCGATCGCGTGAACGTGACCGCGCGAGTCGACCAGGCATTGAGCACGGGGCACACGCTGCGCGTGTCATTCCAGGAAAACCAGAACCATCAGCAGAATCTCGGCGTCGGCGGCTTCAATCTCGCGGAGCGCGCTTACGCGCGGGCGTCAGACGATCGGCTGTTTCGAATTGCGGAAAGCGGATCGCTCAGCCGGACCGTCTTCGCCGAAACACGGGTTCAATTGCATTGGACTTCGACTGATGCGACGTCTGCTTCCGAGTTGCCGACAGTCCAGGTGCTGGACGCGTTCACGGCGGGAGGGGCACAACAGTCCGGCGGGCGTAAGAGTACCGAACTCGAGTGGGCCATGAACCTCGATTGGGCGAAAGGCAAACATGCCGTGCGAGCCGGCGCCCTGGTTGAAGGAGGCTCGTACCGAAGTGACACGCGCGCGAACTATCTCGGCACATTCACATTCGACAGCCTGGCCAGCTACGAAAGCACTCAGCCGTCCACCTACTCGAGACGCGCTGGCGATCCCCTCGTCCAGTTCGGACAGTGGCAAGCCGGCCTGTTCGTCCAGGACGACTGGCGTGTCAGAAAAAACCTGACAATCAGTGGCGGACTGCGCCAGGAGCTTCAAACCCATCTCGGCGACCGATGGAACCTTGCGCCGCGCTTCGGATTCACGTGGTCGCCGTTCAAGAGCGGCAAAACCACGCTGCGGGGCGGCGGCGGCATCTTCCACGACTGGCTGGATGCGGACACCTATGAGCAGACGCTACGCGTCGACGGTGAGCGTCAGCTCGACCGCATTGTGCGCAATCCCGGCTATCCAAATCCGTTCGGTGGCGGCGACGATCAAGATGTGCTGCCGGCGAGCAAATACTCACTCGCTGCCAACCTGGCGATGCCGCAACGAAAGATGATCAACGGCGGAATCAGTCAACAGCTGTCGCCGGTCCTCGCTGTCAACGTGAGTGTCAATCACAGCGTCGGCACCAATCGTTTTCGCGGACGCAACATCAACGCGCCACTGCCCGACGGCGGCCGTCCGAATCCGTTGCTCGGCAATGTGACGCAAGTGGAATCGACCGCGCGCTTCAGGGGCGACTCGC
Organism: Vicinamibacterales bacterium; assembly: GCA_035758845.1. GTDB lineage: Bacteria > Acidobacteriota > Vicinamibacteria > Vicinamibacterales > 2-12-FULL-66-21 > JALZOC01. The sequence goes on along the minus strand of DASTVZ010000072.1, from coordinate 29,705 downwards.
TCAACGTCGGATTGAACATGAACATTCCGAACCGGCGCACCGTCCTTTTCGCGAACTATACGTGGCTTCATCAGCGTAATGACGCCGACGGTCCGTTCAGCCTGCCCGCGGACAGCTACCAGCTCGCCGGCGAATGGGGACCGGTGGCTGGCGTGCCCCATCACGTGTTCAGCGGCATGATCAACACAGCATTCCGACGGAACATTCGCGTCGGGTTCACGGCGGCCGCCCGCTCGGGCGTGCCTTACAACGTGACGACCGGCCGCGACGACAACGGCGACACGGTTTTCAACGATCGACCGTTGGGTGTTCCGCGCAACAGCGCGTGGACGAAGGGGATGTGGGATGTCGGCGCACGCGTGAGCTATGCGTTCGGCTTCGGCACCCGTGCCGCCACGGGCGGCCCGGCGGGTGGTCCGACGGTGGTCATCCAACGCATCGGTGCCGTTGGGGGTGCAACCGACATGTTGAACGCCATGGGTGGAGGGGGCGCCGAGGATAAGCGGGTCCGGTTCGAACTGTTCGCGGCTGTGCAGAACCTGTTCAATCACGTCAATCCGATTGGGTATTCGGGCGTGATGACGTCGCCGTTCTTCGGGCAGCCAACGGCGGCGATGCCGGCGAGGCGCATTGATGTGGGGATGAGGATTGGGTTCTAGAGGCTTTAGAACAGGGAAGAAACGGAAGAAACGAGAGCTGGTTGGGTTGAAAAACAAAGTCAAAGAATGGCTCCCGCTTCTCTCGTTTCTCCTGTTTCGAGTCGACTACGGAGCCGGGCAAGTTGTGGACGGTAATCACGTTTTCCGCGTTGGAGCGACGACGTATCTATCCACAATCAAGAAATACGGCAGCGCAAACGCCGAAAGCGCTGCTGCGACACCAAACGCTGCGCGAAATCCGTAATGCTGGATGACCCATCCCATCGCCGTCGATCCGGTGCCGATCCCTGAATCGAACGCCGCGAGGATCGCGCCAAAGGCTGCACCGCGTCGATCGGGCGTCACGCCGCGCATGACATATCCAATGTACGAAGGATAGGCGCTTCCGAATCCCACTCCGAAGATCACCGCTGAAAGCAGCATCCAGAAACGACTGCCGCCGATCGAGAGGCAAGCAAGCCCGCATGAAATCAGGACGAGACAGGGCACAAAAATCCGCCGGTAACCGTATCGGTCGCCCATTCTCGCAAGCGGCGGCCTGGTCAACAGCATGACGATGGCCAGCGCGGTTAGATAGAGACTCTTGGGCGCGACGCCGTTGACGTCGGCATACATCGCCGTGAAACTGGTGATCCCGCCGTAGCCGAACGAATACATCGCCAGCGTGATTGAAACGAGAAGCACCCGAAGTTCGATCAGCCGCCGCCGGCGAGGATGATTTCCACTCGGGTGAATCCGATGTTCGGGCAACGAGGCAGCGATGGCTGCCATGCCGACGTTCAACGCGGTTGCCCCGACACACAGCCACAACCAGCCGCCGCTGCGATAAATCCAGAAGCCAACCGTCGGCGCGACCGCGATCGCCGACAGCGTGGAGAGTCCCCAGTATCCAATCCCTTCCGCCCGTCGATTCTCGGGAAGCAGCCCGGTCATGTAGGCAGCCGAGGCGGACAACAGTCCCGACCAGAACACACCGTGAACGAGCACGAGCGCGAGCATCACGCGGTAATCGGTGATCACCGCATACGCGACCGAAAAGACCGCCAGCGCGACGCTCGACACAATCAAGATCCGCCGCTGGCCTGCGCGATCGACGAACGCGCCTGTCAGCGGCGCCGAGAACGCAGAGGAATACGTCAGGAAGCCGAGAAACAATCCCGACGCGAACGTCGTCCCGCCAAGATCGATGATGTGGTACGGCGCTGTCGGCAGCAGTTGAAACGCGGACAGAAAAACCGTGAAGCTGAACCCGCACATCACGAAGAAGCGCGGGGTGAAGAGGCGATCCGGCAAGGTCCGGAAGATCGTATACGATAAGATTCCGGGATGCAGGATTTCAGCGAATTTCGTCCGTCAAAGCTGTGGAAAAAGCTGTCCGTCGAGCGGCGCATGGCCGCCGCCGAATTGTTCTGGGCTGATGAGCAATCGACCGAGCAGCAGATCGAAGCGGTCGGCGCGCTTGCCTCGCATATGAAGTTCCGACCGAAGAGTGTGATTGGTCTGCCACTCGAGAAGAAGGTCAAGTACCTTGCGACCCTGCCAACGGTGTCCGATGCCGTCGCCGCCCGCGCGCTGGTGAACTATCACCTCGATCGTCAGCGTCCGATGATGGCGGCCTTCCTCGACCTGCTCGGGATCGCGCACGAAAACGGCCTCATAAACGAGGAGAATGTGGCGAAGCCGGAGGGCGAGAAACTCAAGGCGGCAGCGGCCGAGCTGTCTGGCAAGTTTCCCAAGGAGGACGTGACGCTCTACTTCAGCACCCTCGTGTCGCAGGATCCCGATACGTGGGGCGGTCTCGCCGACCTGACGAGGGAGCCCGTTGGCAAGGAGCGATAGTTGCTCTTCCTGGCGCTCGTTGCCGCACTGCTGATCCAGACATCGCCCGCCGCGTCGCTCGAGAGTCAGCTCCGCGCGATCATCGCACCAAGCGGGGCCGAGGTTGCCGTCGCCTACCGTACGCTGGACGGAAAGACCGAGCTCTTCATCGATGCCGACAAGCCGTTCCATGCGGCGAGCACGATGAAAGTGCCGGTCATGATCGAGTTGTTCCGGCAGGCAGGCAACCGGCAGCTCTCCCTCGATGACACGTTGCCCATTCGCAACGAATTCCGCAGCATCGTCGACGGCACCCCCTATCAGCTCAGTGAAGGTGACGATTCCGACACGCTGGTGTACGCAGCAGTGGGCACGAGCATGCCGCTGCGGCAGCTCTGCGACCTGATGATTACCGTCAGCAGCAACTTTGCCGCAAACCTGCTGATCGAGAAACTCGGGGTCGAGAACATCCGACGCACCGTCACCGCGCTCGGCGCTGACGGGATGCACGTGCTCAGAGGCGTCGAGGATCAAAAGGCGTTCGACAAGGGCATGAACAATACGACGGACGCGCGAGGCCTTCTCGTGCTGCTCGATCGGATCGCGCATGGAAAGGCCGTCGATCCGTCAGCGGATGCCGCGATGATCGACATCCTGAAGCGCCAGAAATTCAACGATGCGATTCCCGCCGGCGTGCCTGCGGGAACAGAGGTCGCGCACAAAACGGGCAATATCACGCGTATCAATCACGACGCTGCCATCGTGTTTGGCGCCAGGCCGTACGTGCTCGTACTTCTGGTGCGCGGAATGGAAGATCAGAAGAAAAGTGCTGCCCTCATGGCGGAGTTGTCCCGCATCGTCTACGAAGCAACGGCCCGCTGAAGCGCTCCAACGGGTGCGCTCAGCACCCGAGCGTGGTGCTCGTACCAGTCGCTCGTGAAGAGAGCTTTTGGATCGTATTCACGCTTGCGATCGAGAAACTCCCGCATGCGTGGATGACACCGTTCGATCTGCGTGCGCGTCGCCCACCGGTGATAGGTCAAGTAGTAGCTGCCGCCAAGATCCGCGGCGCAATCGATCAAACATCTGAAATCGTGCTCGGCTTTCTCGATACCCGAGCGGCAGTGATCGACATGCAGATTGAAGACGATGCAGGCCCAGGGTTCGCGCGCCCAGGCGAGTATGCTTTCCGTGTCCTGCTCGATCAGGCGAATTGTCCCGTAAATGATGTCGATATCGTGACGGCGGGCCTCGTGGCGCACACGTCGCATGAATGCAGGGAGGTCGCGCCGGCGGACATACAGCTCTGAAATCATCTCGCTGCCTTTGACGCGAGCACCCCGTCGGCGATCGATCGCGTCGTGATAACTATCGGTATAACTGGCGAGCTGGTGGGTATCTGACCAGTACACCTGCCGGTCCGTGCTCATGTAGTAGCGGGCATACTCGGCGAAGGCTCGTGATTTATCAACGTGCGCCAGCCAGAGCAGACGGCGCCAGTCGTCATCTTTCAGCTCGAGCTGATTATCAGCAATCGGTGTGTCGTCAGGAACCGGCCCGTAACACGAGAACACACCCGATCGGAGAAACTCTTCCGACGCAGGCGAAGTCGCAAACTGGAAGTCCCCGTACTCGAAACCGGTGGCAATTCTGTCACTGAAGAGTGAGGGCAGATCGTCGACGTCCGCAATCGCAACGCATCGTTCGACCTTGTGGCGGCGTGTCAGTCGCAGCGTGACCCGAGCGATCACGCCAAACAGTCCGTAGCCACCGATCGCCAGTGAGAAGAGTTCAGGATTGGCCGTCCGACTGCACGGCACGATCGTGCCGGTGGCATCGATTAGATCGAAGGATTCGACGTCACTGATGATCGGCGGCAACCGCAGCCCACGACCGTGAATATTGGCAGCCAGGGCGCCGCCAATGCTCAATCGATCCGCGCCGGTCTGTTTCTGATTGATCCCCCACTGTCCTGACTGGCCGCCGCCAGCCCAGAGCAAGTGCGTCACAACTTGTGGCCACTGAATGCCCGCCTCGACCAGAATGAGTCCGCGCTCGGAGTCCAGATCGACGACGCGGCACATGCGGGTCGTATCCAGGAGCACCGTTCCAGTGCCGAACTGTTGCCCTCCCATCGCGTGTCGGCCGCCCGCAATGCTGATCTGTTGTCCCGTGGCTGCCGAACTCCGAATGACCTGCTGGAGTTGCGGCACCGTCTCCACTTCGATGACCCGACTCACGGCCGTCTCGTTCAGCTGCGAATGGACGTCGTTGACCACGGAGGCAGACGCGGTCGCAAGAAACGGACGCCGGGACGGGAACGGAAATGGTGTGCGGCTCATGGATCCGAGCGTATGGCCGCCGGCGGTGAGAAGTCGTGAAGAGGGACTGAAGAACGCTGAATTTACTGAGCGTTTCGCGCCAGCATCACCAGAATGTCGCGAAAATCCGGGCGTTCACGAAGCGGCTCGAAAAGCGGTTCGATAGGTGCCGTCCAGCCGCTGAATGGCAGTTCCGGCTTTTCAACCAGCCGCTTGAGCGCAAGAATCGCTTCGTCGCTTCTACCCTGGACGACGTGCATGAATGCTTCCGCCATAGTGGCTTCCCGGGTGCGCCCGCCACGCCGGAGCGCTTCGATGGCCTGAGCGGCGTGCTGGAAGGCCATCCGGGCGCCGTCAGAGTCGCCGGATGTCGTGAGGGCGGCGGCGAGGCCAACGAGCGACCGGGCGTGTTCTGGAAACAGCTCGAGCGCTCGATTGAACATCGCGACCGCCTCGCTCGCATTCCGTGATGCGAGCGCGGCAAACCCGGCACCGTCGAACGCGTTCATGTTGAATTCCGCCGCGTAAAGCTGATTGGCTCCAACCGCCACCTCGCGATCGAATTCCTCGCGCGCTTCGCGCTGATCTCCGCGCGCCAATCGGACGAGTCCCAGCAGCCAGTGCAGCCCTTTCGCGGGGTAGCGCTGCTTGAGGTTGGCCTGGCGATCCTGAACGATCGTGCCCTCGCGCAAAACCGACTCGGCGCGCTCTAGATCGCCACGCGCGATGTAGACCATCGCGATTTCGAAATGCGCAAATGGGAAATCTGGATACAGTTCCATCGCTTTCGCCAGCGACCGAAGTCGGTCCTCTCCCCACTCCGCATGCGCCAGACGAAATTGATTGCCCCAGTAGCCCGGCTCGAGGGCAACCGCGCGGCGCGCGGCGGCCAGCGCCTCACTGAACCGGCCCGCACTGACGAGGAGAAACGCGAGAGTCGCATGCGCCTCGGCCAGAGTTCGCTCGAGCTCGATCGCGCGCCGCACGTGGTCGATCGCTCGGGCGAGGAGTGCGGCATCGGGCTGGCTGCGCGCCCGGGACATTTCATACTGCCAGAATCGCGCATTGGCGAGGCCGACGTGTGCGAGGGCGTACCGGGGATCCAGGACGATGGCGCGCTCGAAATCAGCAATTGCGCCGGAAACGAGCGACGCGTCAAGCGATTCGAGCCGCACGCGTCCTTCAGTGAACGCCTGATACGCCTCGAGGCTGCTGGTTTCGCGATACGCACGTCTTCCCGTCGACGGCTCAGCGTGATCCTTGCCGAGCGTCTCGCCAAACTGCTCGACGATCCGATCCTGCAGCTCGAAAACTTGCTCCAGCTTGCCATCAGCTTTGGCTTCAGCGAGCGCTTCACCAGAACCGGCGTCCACCACGCGCGCCGTGATCCGCAGTCGATCCGCCGATCGCTGGAAGCTTCCGACGACCGCAAGGTCCAGGTGCAAGTCCTTGCGTAGATTCGCGAGGTCCGTTCCCACACGCCGCACTGCTTCGACGACGCGAACCCGATCGATGATTCGATGAGTTCCGGCGGCGCGGAGATCGTTGGTGACCGTTTCAGCGATGCCCGAGGCGAGCCAGGCAAACTCTTTGTCGGTGCTGACGTTTGTGAAGTCGAGGACCGCAATTGCCGGAGGAGCCGGTTCCGTTGCCGGTGCATGGACCTGCGACGACGTCGATTGCGGAGCCGCCAGCGGCTCGACCGTCGCGATGAATCGATATCCGCGCCGGGCGACGGTTTGAATGTAGGTCGGCTTTGACGGATCGTCTCCGAGCGCCTGGCGCAGTTCCGAGACGGCCTGCGTCAGCGCATTGTCGGTGACCGCAACATCGGGCCACAACGCAGAAAACAGCTCGTCCTTGCCGACGAGTGCCGACTGCCGCGCGACGAGGTAGAGCAGCAGATCGATGATCTTCGGCGAAAGCGGGATGACCTCAGCACCGCGCAGCAGGCGGTACGAGCTGGCGTCGACGGTGAACGGGCCGAAGCGGTACGACGCAACCATTGTCATTGGGTTCGCCGAAAGCGCCCTCAGCATAGCATTGCGCGAGCGATGCTGAAGGCGCGGGATCTTTTCGATCCGACTTGTCTTCCTTTTCGAACGTGATGGTGGAGATGACATCCCCTTCGAGGATGCCTTCGACATCGAGCGGGTTCTGCACGAACCCGAACACCGTATATTCGAAGTCCAGACGTGGATTTTCGACCAGGTTTATGAAGAACTGGGCATCGCCAGTGTCGCGGCCACGCGTCGACAACCCGACCGCTCCAGCGGAGTGTGGCAGCGTGCTGATTTCGTCGCGCATGTATAGCGTATCGCCCGAGTACTCATTTGCGCCCGGACTGCCGCCCTGAATCACGAAGTTGGCAACCACGCGATGAAAACTCAGCCCGTTGTAATAGCCGTCCCTCGCCAACCTGACGAAGCGGGCCACGGTCAGTGGCGCTTCGGTTGGGCGAAGATTGATGAAAAATATCTTTCCGCTCCTCATCTTTACGCGCGCCGGTTCGGTTGAAGACCCGACATCGGCCGGCAAAGCCGGACGCGCGAGCAGTTGCGGATCGATCTCTTGCGGCCTGCCGGTCCACTGTTGAATCACAACCCCGGCCACTTGCGCGACAGGGATATCGAAATCACGAAGGAGCGGGACGATGGCGCCCGCCTGGTCGGGACTTCCCAGTTCCTGCAGCCGTTCGAGCAGCGCAAGCCGAGTGTCGCGAGAGGTTTCTTTCCTTTCGGCGGTGACGCGACGCAAAGCATCGAGCAACGCCGTGGCCAAGGGAGAGGTCGGCGTTGCGCCTTTCAATTCGATCGCTGCCGTTCGAAGCAGCTGATAGTCGTCGCGTTTGAGCGCGGCGACAAAGTACGGCTCAGCTTCATCTCCCTTCAGCCGTCGCAGCGGCGCGAGAGTGGCTTCCCGGACGTTGTCCTCCTCGTCGTACGCGAGCCTCTCGAGCGACGTGACCTCGTTCGCAATCGCCGCGGCGCGAGCGGCGTACATTCGGACCTGCCAGATCTGATGCTGCACGTGCCCGCCGAGCAGAGCAATAAAGGCGCGCCCCGGTGCCCGCTTCGCGAGCGAGACGAGCGCATGCGATGCACGATGCCATTCATTGGTTTCAGGAGCTTTGGCTTCGCTGGTCAGACGATCGGTGACATTCAAATCGTCCCTGCACACGTCTCCAAGCGCGTCGATGGCCGCGAGTGCGACTGGCGCCGATGGATCCTTGAGCGCCTCCAACAGGCGCTGGCACCCGGTTACCCGACTCTCTTGGCGAGCCCACGCGCGGACCGCTTCGACTCGGACGATTGAGGAACTGTGGCGAAGCAGCTCCGTCAACAGTTCCATTCGTTCGGTTGGGGTGACCGGTGCACCGGCACCGCCGAGAACAACCGCCGCCAGACGCGGTTGTCCTGCTGTCGAGCTGCGAGCAGTCAGCCGGAGTGTCTCCTCGTCTACTCCGCGGGCCGCGATGAGCGCCATCATCGCCTCTTGGCGTGTCCCGCCGTCGTAATCGTGACGGCGATTCTGGACGATGCGTCTCAACTGGTCGATCGAGTCTGAGCTCAATGCGGCGAGACGGCTCTGCGTTCGCGCGAGAATCTCCATGCCGCGCGCAATACTGAGGACTGCCGGTCGCAGCTTTGGATCGGTGTCGGCGGCGCGCATCATCCGAAGCATGTAGGCCTCAGCCGTCTTGACCTGGTCGGCGCGTTCGTACGGCAGTCGTCCAAGGGCCAGCGACACCGGACCAATCGATCCCGGCATCAATTCGGGATCGGCGGGAATGGGCCCGCCTAAGATCAGCGCTTCGACCGTGCGGTCGAGGAGTTGGCCTTCGCTATCGCCGGGCAGCGCAGGACCACGAAATGCCTGCGCGACCGCCCGCGCCGTTTCATCGGTGGTGGGCGGTGTCAGATATCGCAGGAGGTCGGGGATAAGCTCGCGGCGTTCGAGTCTGCCCAACGCCCGAATCGCTCGGAGCTGCGTGAGTACGTCCTTGGAACGCGCGAATTCCACCAGCAGGCGGAGATCTTCGGTCTGTTTGGCGCGAAGGGTGTCGATGCCTGGCGTGTGGAGGTCGTCTGGAAGTGCGAGTCTGGAGTCCTCCACGGCCAGGATCGCCATCTGCGCGGCGGCACGTTCCGCGGGCGAACCGAAGTTCTCCCTGGTGGGCCTGCCCGTCTGCGCCGCACCTTCCAATTGAAGGCACGCGAGGACTGCCGCAGCCACAGCCGCGCGCTTCATTTCAGGTTGCCTGAGTACTCCAGCATCTGTGTCGTGAGATCGAGTGGATACGAAATCGCGACGTCGGTGATGGTGCCGTCAGCCGCAAGCACTGGCTCGAGCCGTGGCTGCACAAACCCGGTGTACGAGGGCATGTTCAGGTGCTCGACGCGCGCGACGACTTCGTCTCGCAACGCCGGATCGAAATGTACGCCGTAAGTCTCGAAGAGATCCTTGGCAGCGCTGTAATCCCCTTCCGCCTTGATGCGCTGGACCTCGGCGAGCAACCGGCCGACCGCCTCCTGAAACGCCATCGCGTCGACCATCGCGTAATACGTCCTGTCATCTCGTCGGCGCACCTCAATCGCCGAGGAATTCGCCAGCAGCCACTGCACGATCATCTGGCGATTGCGCATGTGGTCTTCCTCGATCTGCGTCCCCTCGCGGATCCGCCGCAGCTGGACGAGGGCGTTTCGCGCGTACCCTTCGTACTCCGCGAGCACGATCTGTTCGTGGTGAGCGACGTCGATCAAGCCAAGTTCAACCATCTTCGGATCCGGCAGGAAGTACAACGCGACCAGATCGGCGCGAGATTCCTCGAGAGCGGAATACTGCTCCTTCAAAAAGGACTGCGGGCTTCCCTTGAGATGTTCGGCTATCTTCCCCGATGCGTGACCGATGACCTCGTGCAAATCGGTCGTCAACTCGCTGGCGATGCTATTCCACCGCTCCGCACGTTCAGCTTCTTCAGGTGACCACGCGAATTCTTTGCGGAACTCGGCGGACGTGGATTTGTCGTACGCTTCGTTGACGTTGGTCAGCGACACCGACTTGCTGCCGTACTTCTCGCGGATGTCCTGATCGTTCGGAAGATTGATTCCGACCGGCGTAATCGGTCCGGAGTCGCCGGATTCCACGACGACGTCGATGGCGTTCGCCGTGATGCCGCGCACGCCGTCCTTGCGGTATTGAGGCGCCCACGGCATCCGATCCTCGAACCACTGCGCCGATGCCGCGAGCCTGCGAATGCCTTCGGTCTTCTCGCGGTTGACATAAAAGACGAGCGCTTCCCAGGCGCCCTTCATGCCGCGGGGATCCATGTAGACTTCGACGAAACCGTTGATGGTGTCGACCGGCGACGCTTTGTCCTGAACCCAGGCGATGTCGTACGCGATGCGATCGGACTCCAAACCCGTCTGGTAGAAGCGAATCAGCGCCTTGAGGGCCGTCGCCATCGTCGGGGTGGCAGAGGGAATAGCTGCCTCGAGGTGGCCGACGATCGTCCGGATTTCTTTGTCGTACTTCCCGCCGATCCGATACACCTCCTCGACGATCCGGCCATCATTTTTCACGATGCGCGAGTTGAGCGGGTGTTTCTCCTCGAAGGAATCGAGGTCTTTCATCGACACACCAACGTAAAGGTTGTTGACGCTCGACGCGAGGATGTCCTTGCCTGGCCCGGGGGTCTTGTTGGTAACAATCGTGTCGACGGCGGGATCGAAGAAGAGTGGCTGCATCCGCGTCAACAATGAATCAAGGGATTCGCCGCACCTGAGTGGAAACGATGCGCCCGACCCCGCCGCCGCGCGCGCGGCATCCCCGAACGCCTCCGGTGTGCACTTCAGGACGAACTTCCGCGCGGTCAGATTGTTGTGCGGTCCCGTGTTCAGCCAGAACAGCTTCGTGTAGCGCTGAATCTCGGCGAGAGTTGCCGGATCGACTCGTTCGGCGTGCGTGAGAATCTGCTCCAGCACCTCACGCATCTCGAGATTGTGCGCGTATCGCTGGTCGTAGTAAATATCGCGCCCCGCCAACGCCGCCTGGTAGAGATGCCAGATGAGGATCTTCTGGTCGAGTGGAAGGGACGAAAAACCGTCCGCGTACAACTGGGCTACCGCGGCGTCGTCCACGCGCTCCAAAAGATACTTGCGGTCCGGCGGCGGCGTGAGCGGCGAGATGGCGGTTGCGATCGCCGCCGGCTTACCGGAATCGGTCAGCGGCGTGTTCTCGTCTTCTGCGTGGGTCATTTCTCCTCTGATGCTCGTTGTGTATAGATCATTGTAAGGCGTCCAGGACCACCGTCTCTTGGTACTCGGGCATCTTCGTGGCCCAACCGAGGCGGTCGTGTATGGACGTACTGAGCGCTTCCATTGCCACGGGCTCGCCGTGGACGATAAATGTAATTCGGGGCGGCCGGGTGAATCCGCCGAGCCATCGGTGGATTTCGTTTGAATCGGCATGGGCCGACATGGATTCGACGAGTGCGACTTCGGCGTGGACGGGAATCATCTCGCCATGAATCTTGACCACCTTTTCGCCGTCGACGAGCTGACGCCCTCGGGTTCCCTCCGCCTGATAGCCGACGAACAAAACTGTATTCCGCGCATCCGGCAGTGCGGCCTTGAGGTGATGCAGCACCCGGCCGCCGGTGGCCATGCCGCTCGCAGAAATGATGATCGCCGGCATCCTCGATTGCGTCAGCTGTTTCGATTCTGCCGGGGAAGAAATCGTGCGAAACCGCTCCGTGCAAAACGCGCACAGCTGGCGCTCGTGACGTGCGTGTCGTTGACGCTCGGCAACGGCGTCCTGGTGATCGGCGGGACCGTGGGGCGCTTTTTCGTCCTGCACCTCGGGACGCAGCTCAGGGTCCAGCTCGGTCAATCGCTGTTGATAACGAGACAGCGCTTCGATCGCCATCGGGCTGTCGACGAATACCGGCAGCACCGGAATCCGCCTTGCGTCTTCCAGCCGCTTCAACCAATAGATCAGCTCCTCGACGCGGCCGATCGCAAACGCCGGAATAATGACTCGTCCGCCGCGTCCTGCCGTCCGGTTGATCACATCGGCGATCTGCGCGCCGTCGTCGTCCTGCTCGTGAAGGCGATTCCCGTAAGTCGATTCGACGAGCAGGTAATCCGCTTCCGACATCGCTGATGGATCGGGCAACACCGGCCGGCCAAACCGTCCGAGGTCGCCGCCGAAGAGAATCGTCATTCCACCCGTGCGCACGCGTGCATAGGCCGATCCCAGTAGATGTCCGGCATTGACGAATTCTGCTTCGACGCCGGCAGCAACGGGCATCGGCCTGTCGTAACCGACCGGTTGCAGTTGCGACACGGCACGGAACGCGTCAGCCTCCGTGTACAGCGGCAGCGCCGGTGCATGTTTCGAAAAGCCATGACGGTTCGCGTTCGCCGCGTCCTCCTCCTGGATGCGCCCCGCATCCGGCAGCACGATGCGGCAAAGATCCAGGGTGCCGGCAGTGCAGAACACCCGCCCGCGAAAGCCCTGGGCAACGAGCCGCGGCAAATAGCCACAGTGATCCAGATGCGCGTGGGTCAGCACAATCGCGTCAATCTCGGTCGCGGGAATTGGAAACGGCTGCCAATTGCGCTCGCGAAGCGCCTTGAGTCCTTGAAAAAGCCCGGCATCAATCAGCACCTTTGAGGTGCCGGTATCGAGCAGGTGTTTAGAGCCGGTCACCGTCCGCGCGGCGCCAAGAAATGTAATGGACGTCATGCGAAGAGAGCCACCTGTCCTCCGGTATGCCAGAAGAGCACCGTGCTGTCGGCGCTGAATTCGCCGCCGCGTGCCCTGGCAATCAGGCCGGCCATTGCTTTCGACGTATAGGTCGGATCGAGAAAGACGGCTTCGTTCCGAGCCAGCATTTCGATCGCTTCCCGTGATGCAACCGTTGGCCTGCCGTATCCTTCGCCGACAAAACGATCGTCGACAACGACCGATGCAGAAGCGAATCGGCCGTCGTCGCAGCCGAGCAACTTTTCGAGGCCGCTCAGCAGGGTCCGCACGGTGGCCTCCAGAGATGCGGACGGCTCGTCTGCGCTGATGCCGATTACCTGCGTCTGCCAGCCGGCCAGTGCGCACCCTGCTACAAGCCCTGCTTGTGTTCCACCCGAAGACGAGGAATGGACGATGGCCGACGGCGGATCGATCTGACGACGGAGTTCCTCTATTGCCGCGACAAATGCGACAGCACCCATCGGCGTTGATGCGCCAAGTGGAATGACGTATGGAACGCCACCGCGTGCACGGGTGTCGTCGGCCGCCCGCTCCATCTCGACCGCCCGAGCCTCTCGATCAACGACGTAGCGAATTTCGGCACCAAGAAGTTGATCGAGCAGGGCATTTCCTGTCGCGTGAGCCGGCCTCACGCCGTTCACGACCAGGATGCATTTCATTCCGAGCTTTGCAGCGACCGCAGCGGTCACCCGCGCGTGATTGGACTGAACGGAGCCAGTCGTGATGAGCGTGTCTGCGCCAGACGCTTTCGCATGAGCGCCGACGAACCGCAGCTTTCGCACCTTGTTTCCGCCGAATGCGAACGCAATCGAGTCGTCGCGTTTGACGACCAATCGCGCCGGACATCGAAGCAGGCGGCGGAGATGGTGAAGGTCCTCGCACGGCGACGGCGCGTCGGCGAGTGGAAGGGCAGGGGGCAGCGTGAGGGTGTCGAACACGACAGTTCAGTATAATTGTGGGCTCACTAACTGCCGTCGTGCCCACGCTAATCGACCAACTAGAGTCCGGCGCCCGCGTCATTGCCGCAGAGCTTCGTCCACCGCGGGCCGAATTGGCAGCATCGGCGAGCCGTGACGCGTGGATCGATACGTATCACACCGTCCGCAGCCTGACGCGCGGCGGTACTTTCGTGTTTCTCACCGACAGCGCCGTCGGGTCGAAAGAAGAGGACAACCTGCGGCATCTGGTCATCAATCTCGGCGCCGACGTGCCGCGATCCAGCGTCGTCCCGTTCCTGACGTGCAAACATCGGATCGATTACTGCCTTGCGTATGCCGATCGGGCACGCGATCACGGGTTCGAGTCGCTCGTCGTGCTCGGGGGCGACAAGAGCGTCGGGCCGCCCCGTTGCGTTGAGCATGCGTGGCAACTGCGCGAGCACATCCGCCAGCGTGTACCAGACCTCACGCTTGGCGGATGGGCAAATCCGCACGCAGATGCAATCGGTCAAGTCGATCACCTCATGCAGGATCGCGTCCACGCGGAATTCTACTTGACGCAGATCGTGTCGCATCACAGCCGCGCCGCCGTCGATCGCTTTCTCACCGAAGCCAGCCGGCGCGGCCTGCCGCTTCCAGGAATATTCGGCATCTTTTATTACCGGTCTGCCAACCCACGCACACTGGCAGCCCTGAAAGATTTCCTCCCCGTTCCAGCTGACGAACTGGCGCGAGAGTTTTCGTCCGGCGCGACGCCCGACGAGATCTGCGGCCGATCGATCCGCATGCTGAGCGAATCCGGAGTTCGCCATTTCTACATCAGCAACCTGCCACTTGGCCGCGCGGCTGTCACGTTGAATCGGATTTTGTCGCTGGTGGATTGATCTCTCGGCTCCTGGCTCCTGGCTCTCGGCTCTTGGTAGCGAGCAGCCAGCAGCCGACAGCCTTATACTGCACTCATGGCGCACTTCCTCGACGGCGTGCCGTTTTCCGGCATCATCCGGATACGCGACATGATGTATGCCGTCAAGGATCCTTTCCGTCTCGATCAGGGCGACGTCAGCTTCGACGCACCCGATACGGTCAAACGCGCCATGCACCGCGCGATCGACGACAACCACAGCCACTACGTGCAGACGACCGGCGTTCCCCGGCTGCTCAACCTGATCGTCGCGAAGATGAGATCGATCAATCAGATTCCGGTTGGCGGACCCGACGAGGTCATGGTCACCAACGGTGGAATCCACGGCCTCTATATCCTCTGCCAGTCATTGCTCGAGCCTGGCGATGAAGTGATCGTTCCGGATCCCGAGTGGCCGCCGTGCATGGGCAACATCCGCGCGGCGCGCGGCGTTCCGGTTCCGTGCCGCCTTCACGAGCGCCTCGGCTGGCGCTACGACCTCGACGAGCTCGCGTCGACAATCACGCCGAAGACGAAGGCGATCTACATCAACTCGCCGCACAATCCCACCGGTGGCGTGCTGACGCGAGCGGATGTCATCGCGATCGTGAACCTCTGCCACGATCGGAACCTGTGGTTGATTTCTGACGAGGCGTATGAGGACGTCCTGTTCGACGGAGCGGAGCACGTCAGTCCGGGGTCGATCCCGGGTGCCTACGAGCGAACGATCTCCGTGTTTACTCTGAGCAAGTCCTACGCAATGACGGGACTGCGGCTTGGATATCTCGCACTCGCCGACGGCGCCATTCGCGAGCGGATGAAGAAGGTACTGTTCTACACCACCAGCAACGCGTCATCGGTAGTTCAGTATGGTGGAATCGGCGCGTTCGAGGGATCGCAGGAGACGGTGGCGGAGTACTGCCGCGAGCTCGAGGCGCGCCGCGACCTGTTCTACGCGGGCATCCAGGAACACGCCGGCGGCATTTTCATGGGTGCCCCTCCCAAGGGGGCGTTCTATGCGTTTCTGAAAATCGATCCTGCGTGGCGGCCCGATCGAATGCCGGAATCAGGATCGATCTCGTGGGCGATGGCCGAGTTTCTGATCGCGCGCGGCCGGATCGGCTGCGTGCCCGGCATCGACTTTGGCCTCAACGGCGAAGGCTATGTCCGTTTCTGTTTCGCACGCGACCGCAAGGAACTCACCGGGGCCTTGGAATCGATGCACAGCGTATTTGCTGAGCCTGTCACGAATCCAAATCACACCCATCCAGTAATTCGATCAGCACATCAGGATTCGTG
Organism: Vicinamibacterales bacterium; assembly: GCA_035758845.1. Lineage (GTDB taxonomy): Bacteria > Acidobacteriota > Vicinamibacteria > Vicinamibacterales > 2-12-FULL-66-21 > JALZOC01. The sequence continues at coordinate 13,999 of DASTVZ010000072.1, read as the reverse complement.
ATGTGGCCGAGGATGTACGTGCGCGGACCCGGGGATCGCTTGACGAGCGTCGGAGTAAAAGCGATGCTGTCGGCCGCCCCCATCATCGGATTCGCCGCGAGGTCGCAGATTGTCAGGACGACCTTGTCCGATCGATAGCGCGAAAGCACGCGCTTGATGTTGCTGATCGCATTCGCCGATCGTGGCGAGTCGGCGCTCACGTACAAAATCAACTCGATTGGCTCCGGGCATCCGTCGTCGGAATTGTTGTTGCCGTTGTTGTTGTTGTTGTTGTTGCCGCCTTTTCGCGCGCGGCCCGGGCGGCCACTCGACTGGCTCAGCGGTCGCTTCGGCCCGCCGTCATCGAGCCGTCGACGGACGTGCGAGATCAGATGATCGAGGTCGAACGGCTTGTGAAAGACGTCGAACCCGTCGACATCGGACGGATGCGGATGCGCCGTCACCACCAGGGTTGGAGTCGCGTCGAGGAGTCCTTCCTCCTGAGCCTGCTGCAGCAGCCATCCTCCGCTCCGATTCGGAAGGGCGTAATCGGTCAGGACGAAATCAAAGGTTTCCTCACGCAGCGCGTTCAGTCCTTGTTCGGCTGTCGCACACGGCGTCGTGGTGTAGCCGGCCATTTCGAGCAGCGTCGAGAGGAGATCCCTGATATCGGGGTCGTCTTCGACGACGAGAATGCTGGCCCCGTCAAATGTCCGTCGCATCTCCGACCGAATCCACCCATCTCCTGCGTTTTCGGTGTTCCAGCGATCCTTCATACACGCTCCTGCGGGACTGCCCGCCTGCCCCGTCCAGGAGCAATCTCTTTGCCGGGTTCAGAGATCCGCGCAACGTGCTGTTATGACATGACTTGCCTCGGTAGTGCTGAGGCACCTCGCGCAGAATGTATCGCAATGGTTCGAGCTGTGAGTCGCGCGTGTATCACCGGTTGGCAAACCGCTCCCGCCGCTTCTGCGCGGTGACTTCCTCAGGCGTCAGCTTCTTGACCTTTAGTCCGCCAGGCTCAATGGTGAGTCGATATGGATGCTGCTCGTGATCAGATCCGCGCATCTTGATGACTCGCATTTGCCGATCGAGTTCGTAGGACTCGGTCGAATAATCAAGCGTCAGGATGGCATCCGCGATGGTCGAAAGGTAGGGTGCCGTGTGCTCCGCCAGTTCCGACGTCGCAATCGTCTGAGTAATCAAAGCACTTCGGCCATGTTCCCGAAGAATTGCTGCGACGCCGATCATGAACTGCCGGAAACCCTTCTCGGACGAGGCATGTTCGATCGATGAAATGCTGTCGATGATGACGAGTGATGGCTTCAGCTCCTCGAGGCCGAGTCGCAGATCGACAAGCAGATCTTCCAGACTGGTTGCCTCGGGGTAGCGGCAAATTACCTTCAGGTTTCCCTTCTCGATGTACTCGTCCATGGTCATCCCGATCTCGCGGTAGTTCCGCAACAGGATCGGGCGCGTTTCCTCGAACCCATAATAGACGACGCGCTCATTGCGCTGGGCGCCGGCGCGCGCATACAGGCCTGCGAGCAGCGTCTTGCCGCTGCCAGTCGGACCGCGAACGATGATGATGGAGTTGCGCAGCCATCCGCCGTGCGTCATCTCGTCCAGACCGGTGACGCCGCTGGAGTAACGCTCAACGTGCGCCGAGTCCTGCGGCTCCTTTGCATCGAGTGGAAATACGGCGAGACCTCTGGTCGTGATGGTGCAGGGGAACTCCCCCTTGTAATGCGCGCTGCGGCGGTATTTGTTGACTTCGATCGACCGCCGCCGTCGTCCGCCATCGACGATGTTGCGAAGAATGATCGTGAGATCGCAGACGTAATCTTCAACCCCCATCGTCGTCAGCTGGCCGTAGTCCGCTGGAGCTTCGGCGAGAATGATGGCCGTCAGTCCGAGCTTGCGCAGCCCGTACACCAGTTGAAAGAAGTGGCTGCGAAGCGATTCGATCGGCGGTTTTGGACTGAAGAGTGCCGTCGCCGAATCGATGACGACGGCGCGCGCGCCGGTCTGCTTGGTGAGGGCTTCGAGTCGATGGACGAGGCCGAACAAATCGTACTCGCCTGAGACCAGGGTCGGACCGTCCATCGGCCGCGTGATGTCGGCGAAATACAGAGGACCCTGGCGCACGAGGCGCGACGTTCCGAGATTCAAGGCATCGCCGGTGTCCTGAAGATCTTCCGGCGACTCTTCAACCGCGACGACGATGGTGACGATGCCCTGGCGGGCGAGGTTGCTGGCAATCTGCAACCCGATCACCGTTTTTCCAGTTCCACTTTTGCCGGTGATGAGCGTCGAGCGCCCCTCCGGGATGCCGCCGAGCGTGAGCGTGTCGAGCCCCGGCACGCCGGTTTCAAGCTTCTTGAGAGCACTCATTCGTTCGATTCAACTCCACACAAGCGGAGCATGTCCGCGAGCAGATCGGTCTCGCGCAGGTTGCCGAGTACCCACATGCGCGGTTCGGGAAAACGCTTGACCAGCGTCGGTGTGAACGCGATGCGGTCCTCGACACCGGCGAGCGGTTCGCGCCCGAGATCGTGCACGCTCCATTGCACCTGACTCGTCGCGAACCGCGACAACAGCTGTTCCAGATTGCGTCGTGCCTGTATCGATGCAGGTGAGGCGGAGCTGACGTACAACACCAGCTCCACTTTGTACCCCCGCGGTTGTGACCCTTCGCGGGCCATCTCGTCACCTCCGGGATTCGCTCCGTTCCTTTTGCTGACCTCACGCGATTCGAGCGATCGAGGAATTCGATCGAGAAAGCTGTCGAGATCGAACGGCTCGTTGATGACCGCAATCTCGGGTGTCTCGCGCACGAACGGCTGCGCCGTGACGATCACTGGCGCAGCGCGGTGCTGCACTCCGGGCCGACTCGCCTCGCTGAACATCCATGTGCCGGTATCTTCCGGCATCGCGTAATCGCTGAGCACGAGGTTATATCGTGCTTCGTGAAGCCGGTTCAAGCCTTCCTCCGCGTTCGATGCTTCGTCGACACGATGCTCCTCCAGTTCGAGTGCGGTGACGAGCATGCGCCTGACGTCCTCTTGATCTCGGCGACAAGAATCCGGACGGATGAAGCTGATGTATTCACAAAGAAGTCACGGCCGCGGGCCACGGAGGACCCCAAGTGTCACACCTCGAATGCATCACCGACGGATCCCGGCCCGCGCTGCTCTCGTTTGATACACGCTGTGAAACAGCACCACGATGAGGCAGCAAATCCGCTGCCCAACGTATGACGCAACGGGGCTGCGATATAGATTGGATGGGGAACGAACTTAGCGGACGTGACGTCCGCCGTCGACCCTCAGCGTTTCACCGGTGACGAAGTCCGACTCGAGGAGGAAAGCCACGGTCTTCACGATTTCCCCTTCACCGCCCCACCGACCCAAGGGCGTGGAGGCTTCAACCGCGCTGTGCTCCTCCGGCGTGGTGCCTGGCGGCGCAAGAATGGGGCCTGGCGCGATCGCGTTCACGAGGATCTGATCGCCTGCCAGTTCGAGCGCGAGCGCTTCAGTCAATCCGATCACGCCGCGCTTGGCAACGTAGTAGGGAACGTAGCCCTTGTATCGCGGTCGGCCGCTTGCCGCCACCCAGTCAGCAAAGTTGATGATGCGGGCGGTGCCTGCCGCGCGCAGGTGCGGCAACGCTGCGCGCGAACAGAGAAACGCCGCTTTCAGATCCACATCGACAACGGCATCCCATGCGGCTTCGTCAGTTTCTTCGATCGACACCGATCGATAGACCGACGCCATGTTGATCAACACGTCAAGACGGCCGAGCGACTGAACGGCCTCGGACACGAGGCGCTGACATTCACTGCCCTGTGACAGGTTCGCCGAGATCACCGCGACTCGTCGTCCGGCTTCTCGAACAGCAGCGGCCGCATCCTCTGCTTCCGCGCGCGAACGGTTATACGAGAGCGCAATGTCCATGCCTCGCCGGGCCAGATCGACCGCGATCGCCGCACCAATGCGCTTGCCTCCGGTGATCAGCGCAGCTCGATCGCGAAGTTCCATCCGACCCTTTCGTGTTTAGGTGTCTGCTTTTTTCAATGCCGCTTCGTGCTCTACGCTTAGCGGCGGCTGAAGGTTCTGCGCGAAGCCGTTTTAGACTCGCGGGAGTGTCTGTCGATGCCCAAAAAACGTCGACCAGGGGGATTTCGCGCGCATGCGACGCTCTGCGGTCTTGATGTTGAACAGCGCCGGGTCCAGCCGCGGGCTGACCTCGTCCCAGTCGAGCGGCATCGAGACTGGCGCCCGCGGGCGCCACCGGACCGAGTAGGGCGGCACGATCGTCTGCCCGCTCCCATTGCGCATCACGTCGAGATAGACCGGGGCGCGGCGTTTTGCCTTTCGCGTCTCGATGGTCACGAGCTTGGGATGCTCCCGCGCCATCTCGGTGGCGATCGCCGACGCATACGCGCGCACTCTCTCCTGCGCGGCGCCGCGACGAAGGGGAACGAAGATGTGGAGCCCGCGACCGCCCGAGGTCTTCACAAATGGCTCGAGTCCATGGTCCTCGAGTTTGGCGCGCAGCAGCAGCGCGGCGCGCGCGGCGGATGAGAACCCATCCGAGGGATCGAGATCGAACGCGAGCCAATCGGGCTTGTCGACCTCGTCGACCCGGCAGTTCATCACGTGCATCGCAATGCAGCCGAGATTCACCAGGATCAACAACGTCTTTCGCGTCCCGCCGACGACGTAGTTGACCTCGGCGCCGGCGGAAGGAGCAGCAATGCTCACCACGGGAACCGCATCGGGCAGATTGCTCGGCGCGCGTTTCTGATAGAAGCACGACGCGCGCACGCCCTCGGGACACCGCTCCATCGTGACCGCACGCTCCTTCATCCACGGCAGGATTTGGCTGGCAATGCGCGCGTAGAATCTCGCGAGATCCAGCTTCGTCACGCCCTCGTCGGGCCAGAACGGTTTGGCAGGATTGGTGATGATCGCGCCGCCGAGACGAACGTCGGAACTCTTCACGGGTTTTGTCGATGCGGCGGTGCGCCGCCGTCACGAGCACTCAATTGTTCTGTGCGATCGGGTATTGTGACACTGTTTCGGGTCGACAAGTACAGTAATCTGCCGGGATCCGGTGTGCGGGATTCGTGATCCGGACAAGAAACGAGCACGCCATGCTTACACGACGAGCGTTCTTTCATGCAACGGGAACCGCAGGGATCGCCGCGTTCGCTTCATTCGCACCAGACGGCTTGTCCCGTATCAAGACAGCGGAACGGCGGGTCGAGAATGTTGCGCCAGTCGACGCAGCAATGGACGAGTCCTACTGGCGCGAGATCCAGCAGGCTTTCACGCTCGATCGGACGATCATCAATTTGAACAACGGCGGCTGCTCGCCGAGCCCGCGCGTCGTGCACGAGGCATTCAAACGGTATCTCGATATCTCCAACCAGGCACCGGTCTACCACATGTGGCAGATTCTCGAACCCAATATCGAGAGTGTGCGACGGCGTCTGGCGGCCGAGTTCGGCTGCGATGCCGAGGAGCTCGCGATCACGCGGAATGCCAGTGAAGCGCTGCAGATCGCGCAGCTCGGCATCACTCTGAAGCCCGGCGATGAAGTCGTCACCACCAATCAGGATTACGGCCGGATGTTGACGACGTGGGACCAGCGGGTGCGGCGTGATGGCATCAACCTGAAGAAGATTTCGTTTCCGGTGCCGCCGCCGTCGATGGACGATCTCGCCGCGCGCCTGCTCGGCGCGATCACGCCAGCCACGAAGGTTCTCCATTTCTGTCACATCACAAACCTCACGGGACAGATCTTTCCGGTGAAGCAGATCTGTGACGACGCGCGCCGCCGCGGGATCAAGACGATCGTCGATGGCGCACACGCGTTCGCGCAGTTTCCCTTCAAGCTGGCCGATCTCGGCTGCGATTATTACGGCACAAGCCTTCACAAGTGGTTGCTTGCGCCGATCGGGACGGGATTTCTGTACGTCCGCCGCGAGAACATTGCCGGACTCTGGCCGCTCCAGCCCGCGGCGGCCTCGCAGACCGACAACATCCGCAAGTTCGAGGAGATTGGGACCCACCCGGCCGCAAACCATAACGCGATCGTCGAGGCGCTGAATTTTCACGAAGGTATCGGCGCCGAGCGCAAAGCCGCGCGGCTGCGCTATCTGCGCGATCGCTGGGCAGGCCGACTTGCGCGTCAGCCGAAGTTCAAAATCCATACGAGCATGGATCCGGCGCAGTCGTGTGCGATCGCGAACGTGCAGATCGTCGGCCTCCCCACGGCGAAGGTGGTCACTCGGCTATGGGATCGATGGCGGATCATCGCGACGCCGATTGTTCACGACGAATTCGAAGGGCTGCGAGTGACGCCGAACGTCTACACAACGCTCGAGGAAATCGACACCTTCGCGGCGGCGATGGAACAGATCGCGGCGAAGGGAGTGGAATAGCGCTTCGATGTCGGGACGCGTGGTGCGTTTTCCGGGATCCGATCGGATCCCGGAACCCGGAACCCGGAATCCTGTCACCTAATCAACGAACTCAGAAGTACACCGTCAGACCCGTGGTCCACATCGATCCTTGATTGGACGGCAGAAAGTGCGCGCCGGAACCCGTCTCGGGGAGGTGGGATTTACTGACGGCGCCGGCGATGGTATCGGCGGTGATCGGATCCGATCCGCCGAATCTCAGAAATGTGTAGCGGTAATCGGCGTGGAATGCCGCGTGGCGTCCCATCCGCAGTTCGGCGCCAAAACCTGCATGGGTACCGACACGTCTGGCAGTGGTTGAGTCAATCAGATGGTTGCCTGCCAGCCGTTCCACCTTGTGTGTGTACCAACCCATTCCACCGAGGACGTATGGCGCAAACGTTGATGGCACCGGCGCGAGCAGCACGGATGCCTGAAGCGGGTAGTCGCGTACCTGTTCGGTCAACGTGTCGTTACTTTGGACACGACGGTCGAACGACACCTCTAACGCTGTCCGCTTCGACAACCACGCCCGAAGGTGGCCGCCGGTAAACCGCTCGGCGCTCGTGTCGGTCTGCACGTCGCCGCGAACCATACTGAATCGTCCGCCGACGCCGACGCCCTGCGCGACGCACGGCGACGCTGACCCAACAACAAGGAGACTGACGACTGTGGTCAGTCGTGTGAGTGATCGCATGGGGAGTACCTCGCGGATCGAGGTATCGGTCAATGCTGCGACCGGCTATAGCTAACTCTATCGGGATCCGTTGTCTGGGATCCGATCCGTCCGCGAGACTTGACGGTGCTAGCAAGAGGCAAGGCTGCGGGAAGAAAGAAGCGAGCGAGCGACGCGAGCGAGCCACCGGAGCGGAGCGGGGCCTCGGGGCCCCGCGAGCGACGGTGTAGGGGAGTCCGAGGGGCGAAGCCCTTCGGAGTGATGACAGTCAACCGGAAGCGGAACGCGAAGCACCCTGCGAAAGTGCTGACGTTTAGCCGCGGACGTGCCGCCGGACCATTCCGGCGATACCTCCAGCGTTCCGCTCCCGGTCCACCGTGCCGGGCCCATGATTCCGCGCGGGAAAGCGCGGAATCACGGACGCGGCGTGCACTCGATCTAGGTGAGAACCTTGATGACGACGCGGCGGTTCTGGGCGCGGCCGGCTTTCGTCTTGTTCGGCGCGATCGGCTTCTCCTCGCCGTAGCTGATGACGCTGATCTTGTGGAGCGGCACCTGGTGCTGTTCGTAGAGATAGCGCTTCACGGCTTCTGCGCGCTCGAGACCGAGCTTGTAGTTCATGTCCGCCCCACCGGTGTTGTCGGTGTGCCCTTCGATCTCGATGAACGCACCGTTCGGGTTGGCTTTCAGCTGCTGAACCAGCTGATCGATGTCGGCCTTGGCCTCATCCGGCATCGTCGCCTTGCCGAACTTGAATCCGCCCTTGTCCTCACTGAGCGTCACTTCGTAGACGAGTCTCTTGGACGCGCGCTCGAGTGAATCGGCCCGCGCGTTCACAGCATCAGCCGCGGCGCGTGCTTCATCCGCACGTCGCCCAGCCGCGTCGGCGCGCTGCCCCGCAGCCTGCGCCTTCTGATCGACCTCTCCAATCCGAGCCTCGTTGGCGCGGGTTCTTTCCTGCGTCTCCTCGACCGACTTGGAGAGCGTTTCGACCTTACCATTCACTTCCCCGACCTGGGTTCGTACCATTTTCTTGGTTGCGCAGGCGGTGGTTCCACCAAGCGCAAGCGCAAGAATCGGCGCTGCGACGACGAGCTTCTTCATCTTTGCCTCCGAGCAATGACTGCCGATTGAGCGAGTGAGTCCGTACTGGGGTTTAAACGACTGTTAGGGTCGCCGGGGGTCCCGGCGGTCCCGGATACGTAGCCGGCCCGTGCCCGAACGGTGAGCGCGCCATTTCGCGCGCGCACTTCAACGGGGCGCCATCCGTCGCGTGAGCTCGAGGCTTCAAACGCGAGGATGTACTGGTGCCGAAGCTCATCTACCACTTGCCGCGCCGCCAGGCTGGCGTGAGCCGGTGCGCTTGCGACAAACATTTCGCCGCCGGTCCAACGCGCGAGGTCCGGAAGCGGTCCGGTCATCTCCGGAGCCGGCATGGCCGCCTGACGCGGATCGTCGATCATCGCGACCACGGCGACGATGTAGACCGGAATGTCGATGCTGCTCGCGATCGTCGACACCTGCTCTGAGGTAAGCCGACTTCGCGTGTCGATGCCATCGGTCAACACCACAACCGCGCTTCGCTGCGGGACTCGTCCCTTGCCGGGGCCTTCGCCGGCCACGATTTTTGCGGTCTCCGCGATGGCGTCGTACATCGATGTCTGTCCATACGGCGACTGGACGTGATCAAGTCCGGCATCGAGCGCTTTCAGATCCGAAGTAAACGGCGTCACGCGATCCAAACGCGTGTCAAAACTGAAAAGTGCCGCCTCATCGCCTGGTTTCAGCGCGCCGAGCACGTGGCGCGCGACCTGACGCGCGTCCACCGCCTTGGTTCCCACCCGCATGCTGCCGCTGATGTCGAAGAGCATCGCGAGCTTGACCGGCCCATCGGCCTGTGCACGGAAGTCGAGAATCGGCCGCGGCTGTCCGGCTTCGGCTACGATGAAATCCTTCCGTTCGAGGTTCTCAACGAAGCGACCTTTCCGATCGCGAACGACGGCGCTCACCGACACGACATCGATGGACGACCGGAACGTCGAAATCGGAGGTTCCTGCGCGAACACGTGCAGTGAGATCCCAGTGGTGGGGAGCAAGGAGAGCGTCAGCAGGGTGCGCACGAGGAAACGCCTCGTCATGACAGTCCGTCAATCCAAGTAGTTTGCCAACTTCTTAAGTCGTTAAGGGGCTGGCGTTTATCTCGTCAGGACCTTTGGGAACGGCACAGCAAGATCACGAAAAACTGGTAAGAATTACGCGATCGGTCCTTCTGTCACCGCTCATTTTTACACCCGGGTTCGAATACCCAACTTCCTGTAGCGACAAGGCTTTACGAGGTTTCCGATTACAGTTTTGCCAGCGAGTGCATCTGCTCGTCTCCAGCGGCGCGCGGGCCAGGCCTGCAGCGTCCGCAGGCCAATCCGATGAATGACGTTAGAATCCAGTCATGACGCCGCGCGTGTCCTCCGCGATTCCCGTTGCCGAACGCGTCCGCGGATTCAGCTACGCCATCCGCAACATCGTGGCGGAGGCCCGAAAAGTCGAGGCGTCCGGACGCACGGTTCGCTACCTGAATATTGGCGACCCGATCATCTTTGGGTTTCATACCCCGCCTCACATGATCGAAGCGGTGGAGCGTGCGATGCGCGACGGCGACAACGGCTACGCGCCGTCGGTGGGCATCCTCAAAGCGCGCGAAGCGGTCGCTGCTGAATGCGTCCAGCGGGGGATGCCGATGACCCCGGATCGGGTCGTCGTGACATCAGGCACCTCGGAGGGCATCGAACTGGCGTTGACCGCTCTCGCCGGAGCCGGCGACGAGGTGCTGATTCCAGTCCCGACCTACCCGCTGTATACGGCGGTTCTCGCGAAGATCGGTGCCCGGGCTGTTTTCTATCGAACCGACGAACGACGTGGCTGGCAGCCCGACGTCGATCACATCCGCAGTCTGATTGGCCCTGCGACGCGCGCGCTGGTGGTGATTGATCCAAACAATCCGACCGGCGCCACGTACTCGGCGGACGCCCGGCGGGCGCTTGTCGACCTCTCCTCTCAACATAACTTTCCGCTGCTCGCTGACGAAGTCTACGCGGACCTCGCGTTTGACGGTCCGGTACCGGCGATCGCCGCGCTCAATCCCGACGCACCGGTGATCACGTTTTCGTCTCTATCAAAAGCGTATCTCGCTCCGGGATGGCGGACGGGCTGGCTTGCCGTCGCACAAACCGATCGCCTCGATGAGGTGCTCGGCGGGATCAAAAAACTCGCGGACGGCCGCCTGTGCAGTACGGGTCCGATGGAGCATGCGCTCGCGGCGGCGCTCACCGGCGATCGTTCGCATCAACAGCTGTTTCGCGACGCGTTGCGCGAGCGCGCCCGCGTCACGTTTGAACACATGAATGCGATCGAGGGCATCACCTGTGTTGCGCCAACTGCCGCCTTCTATGCCATGCCGCGTGTCGCACTCCCTCCCGGCAAGACCGACGAGGATTTCGTCCTCGCCCTCCTTCGTGCGACCGGCGTCCTTTGTGTCTACGGCTCCGGATTCGCGACCGCGCCGGGCGACGGCTATTTCCGCGTCGTGTTCCTCGCCGCGCCGTCCGAGCTTCGCGAGATCTATCAGCTGATCGCCGACTTCACGCGCGAGTTCCTCGCAGGCCGCGCTCGATAACGTGCCGACCGATCGCGCCAACCAGAAATCGCTGATTCTCTGGACTATCGCGATGACGGCGCTCGCCGTCATCGTGGTGTGGTGTGCGTATCTGGTCCGAGACGTGCTGCTGCTCGTCTACGTCAGCGGACTGTTCGCGATTGGGTTCAGCCCTGTCGTGCGCCTCATCGAGCGGCAGAAGGCTCTCCCGATCGGCACGCGTCGACTTCCCAGGTGGCTCGCGATTCTCGTCCTGTACCTCGTTATTATTGGCGCCCTCGTCGGTATCGGCTTCATGATTGCCCCGCCGCTCAACCATCAGGCGCAGCAGCTATGGGCGTCGCTCCCCGACATGTTCACGCGTGCGCAGGACTTTCTGATCTCCCAAGGCATTCTCCGAGAGCGCGTCACCATCACCGAAGCGGTCAAGCGTGCCCCGGCGACGCATGGTGGGGAAGCGGTAGGCACGGTCTTCAGCGCCGTCGCCAGCGTGATCGGCGGACTGTTCGGGCTGCTGACGATTTTGATCCTGACGTTCTACATCCTCATCGAAGCCGACAACCTGCGGGAGAGGATGCTGCATTTGTTCCCGGCCCGGGAGCGCAAGCGCGTCGATGCCATGAGCCGCGATATCACGATCAAAGTCAGCGCGTGGCTCGGCGGACAGCTCCTGCTGGGAGCGATCATCGGTACGACATCCGCGATCGGATTGTGGCTTCTCGGTGTCCCCTTCTTTTACGTCCTCGCGCTTATCTCGGGCGTCGGCGAATTGATTCCCGTCGTCGGCCCGGTGTTGTCCGCAATCCCAGCGATCTTGATTGCAGCGACGGTTTCACTGAAGAAGGTGCTGCTGGTGATCATCTTCTTCATCGTCCAGCAACAGTTCGAGAACCACGTGCTCGTCCCCAAGGTGATGCAGCGGCAGGTGGGCGTCAGCCCGGTCACCGTGATCGTCGCACTCCTCATCGGCGGGAAACTGCTCGGGATCGTCGGGGCCATTCTCGCCGTTCCGACGGCAGCCATTCTGCTCGTCGTGATCAGCGAAGTGCTCGAGTCACGCGACCGGACTAGTCAGTAATAATAGAGGATTGCGACCCAGGGGAAGACCGCGACGGCCAGATAGAGCACGGCGAGCGCGGCGACGGCCCGGTGGACGGCTGATAGATGGAGGGCGATGCCGAACGCAACTGCAGCACCCTTTGCCGTCGCCAGCGCGGCGCCTTCACCGAGCAGCGCCATCAGCCATCCAATAAGAGGGTTGGCTTCGATGTGCAGGCCGTATGTGCTGACGCCGACATACGTCAAGACCCCGTCCGACGCCTGAGCGATCAGGAACACAAGGAGGGCGACGTCACCGAAGATATCGCGGCCGGTACTTCCGCCGGTGCCCACTTTCACTCCCCAGTTCCGCAAAGTCGGCAGGTTCCCTGCCTCTTGCCCGCTGATCGACGCCACAACGGCATCTTAGGTCAATGCGAATGCCAACCCCTGAACACGGATTGTCTCTGCCACGGATGAACACGGAATAACGCCACGGATGAACACGGAATAACACGGATACATTCTTGTTGTTGGGGGGCGGTCCGCATCCGGCCCAGAAAATTCCGTGTTTTTTCCGTGTTCTTCCGCGGCCCTTCCGTCTTTTCCGTGTTCTTCCGTGGCCCTTCCGTCCTTTTCCGTGTTTTCCGTGGCTCTAAAGTCGTGTTCCTCCGTGGCCTATACTCCATTAATGCGCCACGATCCGCTCTCTTACCTGGGCGACGAACTCAACAATTTGAAAAAGCAGAATCTATACCGTGGGCTGCGGATCCTCCAAAACGAGCAGAAAGCGCATACCACCTTCGACGGCCGCTCGGTAGTCAACCTGTCGTCGAACAATTATCTGGGCCTCACCACACATCCACGGCTCCGGGAACGGGCGCTCGAGGCGCTCAAGGCATTCGGAGTCGGGTCCGGTTCGGTGCGAACGATCGCCGGGACCATGGCGATTCACATGGAGCTGGAGCGGCGTCTGGCTGACTTCAAGAAGGTAGAAGCCGTCGTCGTATTCCAAAGCGGCTTTGCCGCGAACGCCGGTACCGTTTCCGCAATCCTGACCAAGGACGACGTCGTCGTTTCGGACGAATTGAACCACGCCAGCATCATCGATGGTTGCCGCCTCAGCCGCGCGACGATCAAAGTGTTTCCACACAAGGATGTCGACGCCGCTCGACGGATCATTCAGCAGCTTCCGTCGGCGCAGCGCAAGCTGCTGATTACTGATGGTGTGTTCAGTATGGATGGCGATCTCGGTCCGCTGCCTGAACTATGCGAACTCGCCGAGAGCACCGGCTGCATCATGATGGTCGACGATGCGCATGCGAGTGGCGTATTCGGTCAGAACGGACGCGGCACAATCGACCATTTCAATGTCCATGGCCGAGTCGACATCCAGGTCGGTACGCTGTCGAAGGCGATCGGCGTGCTTGGCGGGTACGTCGCTGGGTCCAGGAACCTGATCGAATTCCTGTATCACCGTGCCCGGCCGTTTCTTTTTTCCACGTCGCATCCTCCCGCCGTGGCCGCCGCGTGCATCGCGGCAGTCGACGTGCTCCTCGAGGAGCCGCAAATCATGGAACGCCTCTGGGAGAACACACGTTTCTTCAAAGAGGGGCTCGTGCGGCTTGGGTTCAATACCGGTATCAGTGAGAGCCCGATTACACCGGTCATCGCAGGAGACAGCGCGAAAGCCAACACGCTTTCCGACGGCCTGTTTGAAGCGGGGGTGTTCGCCCAGGCGATTGGATACCCCACGGTGGCGCGAGACAAGGCGCGTGTGCGAACAATCGTGACCGCGACTCACACGCGCGACGATCTTCAGTACGCACTCGACGCCTTTGCCAGGGTTGGAAAACAGATCGGCTTGATTTGAAGAGCTATCCTTCGGATCGCGCACGCGAACTCTTCGTCACCTACACCCGGGACCTCTCGCCCGACGATCTCCAGCGTCTGTTCACCGACGACACCCGCGACGCATATCGCTTCTTCACGCGCGGAAAAGGTGACGACCGCTTTGCCGGGATGCCGCTGTGGAAGAGCGTGCCGTTGCGCCTTCGCGAGTTCTTCATCGCGTTCACGATTCGTCTGTCACCAGCCCGCCGCATCCTGTATGTCGGCGCGCTGGTCATCGCGCTGACGGGCATCATCCGGTTGTTTCGCGGATTCGCGTCGATTGATTTCCCCATCG
>DASTVZ010000047.1:0-11271 GCA_035758845.1 Vicinamibacterales bacterium | reverse complement strand
CGAGCCGCGGCAGGCTCGATGCGCCCAGGGCAAGCAGCGCGCGCACGCTGACGTACGCGACGAGAGTTCCGAGCAGCGCACCGACTCCGCACAGCACCGCCGATTCAGTCAGCAGTTGACGCACAATCCGTCCGCGCGCCGCGCCGAGTGAAACCCGCACCGCCATCTCGCGCGCGCGAGCGGCGCCGCGCGCGAGCAGCAGGTTGGTGACGTTGACGCACGCCAGTAGGAGCAGCAGCCCTGTCGCCGACATCACAATGATCAGAATGGGACCAAGATCGCCGACCACCGACGCGACGAGCGGTTTCGTGACATACGCGCGATTGAAATCCGACGCGGGAAAGTCTTTCGCCAGGCCGGCCATTACGGAGGCCATCTCCGCGCTCGCCCGCTCGATCGTCGTGGCCGGCTGCAAACGCATGAAGCCGTCGAAAAAGTGATTGATGTTGTCTTTGTCGAGCTGCTGACTGAACCAGAAGTCGCCGCCATGCGGCGTATCGAAATCCCGCGGCGCCACACCCGCGATCGTGGTCGCGACTTCCGCAAACCGAATCGGCTTGCCGACAATCGCTGGATCACCGTGATAGAGGTCCTGCCAGACACGGTACGAGATCACGACCACCGGCGGGGTACCTGGCGTCGGCGGGGTATTGGGTTGCGGAGGGGCAGGTGGAATGAAGTGCTCGTGCATGAACCCGCCGAGGGTCATCGGCAGGCCAAACAACTCGAAAAACCCTTCGGTGACGCCGTAGATCTTGATGTGCTGAGGCGTACCGTCGTCGTGCAGCAGCGTCAGATCGGTGGTCTGCATGCCGGCCGCCCGCATGATGGACAAGTTTGGATTGTTGAGCCGCGAGACTTCGCCGTTCGACAGCATCCCGGTCGTGACTCGCCCGTCGATCAACGTGGTGCGAAGGTTATACAGATCCTCGGCGTTCGGATACGGCAGCGGCTTGAGCAGGACGGCGTTCAAGGTCGCGAAGATCGCGGTCGTGGCACCGATACCAACCGCGAGGGTCGCGATCGCGGCGAGGGGAACGGCTGGCGCCCGCCGAAGACTGCGAAGCGCAAAGCGAACGTCCCGGAGCAGCGTGTTCATGGGGAAGGTTCTAACCGGCTTCTGCGAGGTTCTGCAAGGTTCTCCAAGGTTCTGCCAACTAGAACCCGGCGGAACCGGGAGAACCCCCGTGGAACCTGGTAAAACCCTATGAAAGCCCGAGGAGCGCCGCTGCGTTCTCGCCGTAGATTTTCTGACGCACCCTGTCGTCGATGTCGAGACGGGCAATCGTGTCGATCATCAACGGGATGCTGCCAATCTGATGTGGATAATCGCTGCCGGCGAGAATCCGATTATGCCCGGCGAAGTCGATCGCCAGCCGGATCGCTGACGCATCGAAGTTGACGGTGTCGTAGTAGAACTGCTGCAGGTACTCGCTCGGCGGCCGGTCGATATGACGGCGGCACTCCGCAAATGCGCGATGCCCGCGATCGAGGCGCTCGGCAAGATAGGGAATGGCTCCGCCCATATGCGTCAGCACCCAGCGAATCCGCGGATGCCGCGCGACGACGCCACTGAACACCAGCTTGGATGCTGCGAGCGTCGTATCCATCAGGAACCCCACGAGCGGCATCAGCCAGTAGTCGAGCATCGCCTCGACGCCGAGCGGGTCAGTGGGATGAATGTAGACGACCGCGCCAAGTTCGTCCGCCTTCTTCCACAGCGGCTCGAATTGTTCGTCCGCCAGGGCGACATGATTGACATTGCTGAAAACCATCGCGCCAGGCAGCTTCAGTTCCTTCATCGCGCGTTCGAGTTCGTCCACTGAGGCCGCCGGATCGTTCAGCGGCAGTGTCGCGAGCGCGGTGAATCTGCCGGGCCGCTCGCGGATCACCTGTGCAAAGGCATCATTGATCTCACGCGCAAGTCGAATCGCGACCTCTGGGGGTTCGACGTGCACGCCAGGCGTCGTAAAACTCAGCACCTGGGTCGTCACGCCGTGCTCGTCGAGCACACGCTGTCGATGATCGATCTCGCGATGTCCGGGAACCAGGATGTTGTAATCGCCCGGATAGTGCACGCACGGGTTCCCGTCGGCATCGTAGGTGACCTTGACCCGGGATACGGACGATTCGAGCGCCTTGATGTACGCCGGCGGATAGTAGTGATTGTGGAAGTCGATGATGCCCATCTACCCGAATGCTTCGACCTTGATTCGCTCGCGCGGGACGGCCAGTTCCGTCAGGTGGGACTGCATGGTTTCGAGGAAGCGAGGCGTCGGCGTTGTGCCTTTCGCCGCATGCGCACGGCGATCCCACACGCTGATCGCGGGTCCGCACGCGTAAACGATGGTATTCGGCTCGCGCGCAAAAATCTCCCGCAGCAAGTCGACCGTCACGCGGCCGCTGCGAATGTCTTCGTTGGGCGACGCGACGGCCGCCTCTCGCGTAATCGTGTGAATGACCTTCAGTCGGTCACGGTGTTCCGCCTGCAATTGCGCGAGCGCCGCGCGGAAGATGACATCCTGCAACGTCTTGTTCGAGTAGACGAACGTGTGGCGGAGGGTTGGATGCCGAAGCAGCGAATCCTTGATGATCGAAACATTCGGCACGCTGCCCGATCCCGCGCACAGATGAAGAATGTGCTCCGCTTTCACGTCCTCCGGCAGCACATATGCGCCCGCGAACCCGGTCACGACAATCCGATCGCCAGTCCGCAGCTGGTGCACGAGGAACCCCGAGATCAGCGGCGGGTATTCCATGACGCCGTCGTACACTTCCTCTTTAATCGTGATGGCTACGTACGGTTCATGCGGGGCAGAGCTCATCGAGTACGCGCGCGGCGGCTCGTGTCGGCCTTTCCGGTGCTCCAGGTACCGGGTCAGGCTGCCGAGCGAGGGGAATTGATGCGGATCGATCGAGACGTACTGGCCGGCGCGGTATTTGACCGGCTGCCCGAGGTCGAGGAACGCCGTGATCGTGTCGGGCGTCTCGACCACGATGTCGGCGATGGACGCGTCGAACTTGGTTATCCCCGGCGCGCGCGTCGACGTGGCTCCAGTCACAACTGTCAAGTGTAGGCCAAGTCGTGTGAAAGTTCGCCTAGGCGGGCGTTTTTGGCGGCACGAGGGCGTTATCTGGATTCGACAACAAGATGTCGCGCACGAAACGCTCGAGATCGTGGCACGCGTCGGAAAACTGGCGGAGAGTGCGAACCGTCGGCCCGAAACTGTCGAATTCAGCCGGTGTGAGGCCGTCCGGTTCGTAGGCGCGGCGGAAATCCACGAACTTGCGATCGAGCTCCTCGACGATATGGGGCGCCACCGGCGTGTCGATCCTGGGCTTCACCTCGACGTCGCAGCAATTGAAGCGCTTCTGCCACACGTGTGGCGGCGAGATCACGACATCCCCGCCAATCAGTTCGCTCCAATGCATGTGATTGCGGAACGCGGCCGACAGCAGGCGGAGGCGATAGCCACGTGCGCGGTAGATCTTGTATGCATTCTTGAAGACCGCCACGCCGGCCCATTCGAGGTAACCGGGATCAACGGTGATCACCTGCTTGTCGGCCACGACCTTGAGCCAGTCATCGAGCCGCCCGACCATGATCGTGCACACCGGCCCCATCGTTGAAATGTCGCCGCCGTCACGTTCGCGACGAAGCAAGCCCCGCTCGACGGCTTCGGCAACCGCCAGCGCCTGCGGCACGCTGAACGACACCGTCGCGTTGATGCTGATTCCGCGCGCGGTCGCCTCTTCAATCGCCCAGATCCCCGCGAACGTCGCCGGGATCTTCACAATCATGTTCGGGGCAAGTGAATCGAAGTGAATCGCCTGTTCCAGGATCGCCGGACCGTTGCGAAACAGCCGGGGATCGGTCTGAATCGACAGTCGTCCATTCTTGCCACGCTGCGCGTCGAAGATCGGGCGCAACATCGCGGCGCGGCTGGCCGACATCTCTTCGATGACACGCCAGGCCAGCTCACCTTCCGTCGCGGTGGAATGTTCCGCCGCGAGCGCCTTGATCCGGCCAGTCCAGTACGCGAGTTCTTTCTTCACGACCTCGACCGCGATGACCGGATTGCAGGTGGCGCCAACCGCGCCGTTGTCGAGCGCGTAGGCGAGCTCGGCTTCCGCCGCGGAGTCGTTCCACAGGCACGTGCAGGTCGTCTGGGTCATTTGGTGTAACGGGCTTTTGAACGAGACGCCGTGCAACATGGGTGACTCCAAGAAATGCTGAATTCTGAATGCTGCATTCTGAATTAATGGCAGCGGCGATCATTCAGCACTCAGCATTCAGCATTTCAGAAACTACCCTTTTATGTTCGCCGCGATCGCCGCCATCATCTTCTTCGCGGCCGCGACGGGATCAGGCGGCGGATTCTTCACCGTGTAGAACTCGATCGAGTATATGCCGCGATACCCGGATGCCTCTGTCGCTTTGATCAGCGGGACGACGTCGTAACTCGTGTGGTTGTTGTTGGCGTCGAAGTCGAGTTCTTTGGCGGAAACGAGCGAGAGATACGGCATCAACTTCTGCATGTCCGCCACCCGCTGCTCAATGTCCTTTGCCGACGAGTTTCCCCAGTCCGTGATGGCGCCGCAGTTCGGATCGTTGACGGCTTTCAACAGGGTGACAACTTTGTCCACGTCGGCACTGAAGCCGGTGTGGTTCTCGATGAGAACCTTGACGCCGATGGTCTTCCCGTACGCCGCGAGCTGTTTGAACGAATCGGCAATGGTGTTCGGCTCGAACGCAGCGCCCCGTGTTTCCGGCCCGGTGTTGGCGCGCAACATCGTTGCACCAACCGCCTTGGCGCGATCCATCCAGCCCTTGACGAACTTGATCGATTCGGCCCGCTTCGCCGCATCAGGCGCCGAGAGATCATACGACCCATCGAGTTGAATATTCGTAATCCGCGAACCCACCTTCGCGGCCGCGTCCTTCACCTGGGCGCAATACTCGAGCGATTCGTTCTCGAAATGCGCATTCCAGACTTCGACGTTATGGATCCCGAGCGAGTCGGCGATGAATTTCGGCGCGGCCAGCAGGGTCAGATCCGCTTTATCGACGGCGTCCTTCGGAGCCGTCTGTTTGAAGCGATTGCGGAAACAGACGGTCGTGATGCCGATGCGCTGCAGGACCGCCGGCGGGATCGAGGTCGCACCACCCGCCTGTAACGCTGAAAGACGAGTCGCCGACAGCACTGGAGCCACTCCGACCGCCGCGGACAATTGCGCCAGAAACACCCGACGATTCATCGATAGCCTCCTCCATTAACCGGGATCCGGTATCCGGGATCCGGGACGTCGGACATCTTATACCCACGGTACCGTTGTTGCGATCATTGGGCCACCCCAAGCCACCGATGCACCTGAACCACGGATGAACACGGATAAATCAAGCCACGGATGAACACGGATAAACACGGATAAATCAAGCCACGGATGAACACGAATAGATCAAGCCCCGGAAGAACACGGATTTTTTCCGTGTTCTTCCGTGTTTTTCCGTGGGCCCTACGTTTCCGTGTTTTTCCGTGGGCCCTACGTTTCCGTGTTTTTCCGTGGCCCTACGTTTCCGTGTTTTTCCGTGGCCCTACGTTCCGTGTTCTCCCGTGGCCTTGATCCGTGTTCGTCGGTGGCTTAGCATCCGGGGTGAAAGTATGGAGAGGCGAGAGTTTCTTTCGGCGGCGGGCGGAGTCGTAACCGCGGCCATTGGAGCGCGAATGCAGGCACCGGGTTACACGCTCGTGCCCGAGGCGGATGGGCAAACTTTGCGCGGGCCGGATGGACGTGTCAGCTTCACGTATCTCACGAAAAAACCGGCCGGCTCGAACCTCAAGGCGAACAGTGCGTGCTGCTTTCATCCACTGAATACGCCGTCCGGCGAACGCATCACCGATCTTGCGCCGGGAGATCACGTTCATCATCGCGGCGTGTTCCTCGCCTGGCACTAGATGGAGTTCCGGCGGAAAGCTGACTTCTCGAAACTCGGTCCGCTCGGCCCTACTCATGGGTTCGACATCAACCGCGGCGATTTCTGGGGATGGGGACAGTTCGCGCCGACCGATCAACGCGTCATCACCAATCAGCACGTGCAGCTGCAGCAATCAGACGCCAAGTCCGCGACCATCGACATCCAGAACGAGTGGATGATTGGCGCGCGCAAGGTCATGGACGAAAAAACGACGGCGGCGTGGCGAGCGGCCGATGGCGCGAACGTCATCGATCTGACGTATCGATTGACGCCGGAAGGCACGCTCGTGCTGAATCAGACTCCGTTCGGCGGTTTCTGCGTGCGCGCGAGGAACGACGGAGAGTCTTCGTATGCTGATGCGAAGGGACGCGTGACGCGACCCGATCCGCACTACTCGGTCGCCGATCTCAATTGGCCGGCGGCGGATTGGTATGCGTATCTGATCACGCTGACAAATGGGAAGCCGATCGGATGCGCGGTCGTCGATCATCCATCCAACCCACCGTCGACGTGGCACAACCCCCGCTACGTCTGGATGATCAACCCGTGCATCGTCGCGAACAAACCGTTTGAGGTGCCGCAAGGACAGTCGCTCACGCTGCGCTACCGTGTGATCACGTTCGACGGTGCGCTACCCGATCGATTGATCGGCGATCTCTCACGGCAGTTTCGCGCCAGCTGATTGAATCGCGCGCCAGATGCGCTCCGGCGTCAACGGCAGATCGCGAATCTGCACACCAACCGCCTGATTGACGGCCGCGCCAATGGCTCCGGCGATGCCAAGGATGCCCCCTTCGCCGGCTCCCTTCGCACCATAGGGACCGGGGCCGTCTTCGTTTTCGATCAGCACCGAATGGAGGTCGCGCGGAATGTCCTGAATTGTCGGGATGCGATAGTCCATCGCTCCGAGATTGACGATTCGGCCAGTGCTATCGAGGATCAGCTCCTCCATCAGGGAGTGACCGACTCCCATGACCGCAGCGCCTTCGTCCTGCGCTTCGACTTGCGCTGGGTTAAGCGCCTTCCCCACGTCACTCGCCAGCACCAGTCGCGTCACGTCGACCATTCCCGTCTGCGGATCGACCTCCACTTCCACAGCGGTACACATGAATTCCCAGAACTCCGGACGTCCACCGAGTGGATGTTCGGGTCGGTATCCGCCACCGCGCTCTTCGCCAATGCCGATGATTTCCCCTCGCGGCGGCCCCAGGCCTGCCTGCATCACTTCGGCATACGACATCGTCCCTTTTGGCGTCTTCACTTCGCCTGGCACAACCTCGATCGCTGATTCTTCGACATCGAGAGCTTTGGCGCAGATCGCCTGAAGCTTTCGACGGATCTCGGCGCAGGCCTTGAGCACCGCATTTCCCATGAATACGGTCGATCGGCTTGCTGACGTCGATGAGTCGTATGGCACGATCGACGTGTCACCCATGGTGATGACCACGCGATCGGGAGTGACGCCCAGCTCCGTCCCTGCGATCTGTGCAAGCACCGTCCGGGCGCCCTGCCCCATGTCTGACGTCGCCGAAAGCACGGACACGCTCGCATCGTAGTGAAGCCGCACGATCGCGAGAGACGCCGATGCCGTGGACGAGCTCTTTAAACCAAGCGCAATGCCGCGACCTCTGTTCTTCGCCAGAGGCGTGTGCCAGTCGATCGATCGTTCGGCCGATGCCAATGCTGCCGCCCAGTCACCATCAGCGGGCGTGTCGTTAGGAATGAACGCCTCACCTTTCCGCGGCAGGTTGCGGCGACGAATCTCGACCGGATCGATCCCGAGAATTCCGGCTGCTTCCGTCAACTGACTCTCGACTGCCCACGACGCCTGCGGCGTGCCAAATCCGCGAAACGCGGTGCTTGGTGTCGTGTGCGAGAGCAGCGCCCGCGCGGTGACCTTGGCATTCTGCGTTCGATACGGACCGCACGCTGCGTAGCTCGCCTTGCTGACCACGCGGACGCCAATGTCTGCGTACGCGCCGATCAGGAAATCGGTGTTCAGCTCCTGCGCGATGATGTGGCCATCGCCATCGAAACTGGTCTTCGCATGGATACGCGCTGAAGTCCGGCGAGCTTGCTGGAAGGTCTCCTCGAGCGTGAGTACCAGTCGTACAGGACGGCCCAATCGAAGGGCGAGCACCGCAAGCAGCGGTTCGAACTTCGGCCACCCTTTTCCTCCGAAGCCGCCACCAGGATCGGGCGCGACGATGCGGACTCGTGCGATCGGCCACTTCAGAGCCGCGGCCACAACGCGTTGGAGGACGAAGGGATGTTGTGTCGGCGTCCACAGTGTCACGCCGTCTCCCTCCGGCGCGGCGATGAAGACGTGCGGCTCGATGGCGAAGTGCGTCACCATCGGAAACCGGTATTCGTGTTCGACAATCAAATGAGCCGCGACACCGTCCGTGTTCCCCCACCCGAACGTCCATTCGCGCAGCACGTTCGTAGTCGCGAGCGGATCCTTGGGCCGCAGCGACGGATCCTGGACGAGAGGCGAAGCGTGGTCGAGTGCGTCCTCGACCGACAAGACGGCCGCCAGCGGCTCGGCCTCGACCTGCACGAGCGCTGCGGCAGCCTCCGCAGCGTCTTTCGTGCCCGCGACGACAGCGGCCACGGGCTCGCCGAAGAACTTCGTCTCTCCAGTAGCGAGAATCGGCCGATCGGCGAACGCTGGTCCAAATCGAGCGATCGGCTGCGGTAGATCGTCCGCGATGAGCACACAGGCGACACCGGGGACTTTCAGTGCATCCGACCGATCAATCTCTTTGATCTTCGATCGCGCGCCGCCGACGTAGACCAGCTTCACATGCAACGCATCGTCGAACGACAGATCGGCTGTGTAGCGCAGCGCGCCGGTGACCCGATCGCGCGCTCCAACCCGTTCATGCGAGCGCCCGATCCAGTAGTCCGTGTTCATCCGTGTTGTTCCGCGGCCGTCAGTCCGTGTTCATCCGTGTGATTCCGTGGCCGTAAGTCCGTGTTCATCCGTGTTGTTCCGTGGCCGTCAGTCCGTGTTCATCCGTGTTGTTCCGTGGCCGTCAGTCCGTGTTCATCCGTGTTGTTCCGCGGCCGTCAGTCCGTGTTCATCCGTGTGATTCCGTGGCCGTCATCGCTGCGACGCCGCGGCACGAGCGACCGCGTCGAGAATGCGGCTGTATCCGCCGCACCGGCACAAATTGCCGACGAGCGCTTCCTGGATTTCAGCGCGCGACGGATACGGATTCAAGGCGAGCAGCTGGCGCGCCGCCATGATCATTCCTGGTATGCAGAACCCGCACTGAACAGCGCCGGTAGCAACAAACGCTTCCTGCAAGGGATCCAGCTGGCCGCCTGATGCGAGCCCTTCGATCGTCGTAATCTCCCGCCCGTCCATCTCGACGGCGAGCACGAGACAGGAGCACACCGCTTGACCGTTGACGAGCACGGTGCATGCGCCGCATTCCCCTTCCGCACAGCACTCCTTGGTGCCGGTG
Source organism: Vicinamibacterales bacterium (assembly GCA_035758845.1). Taxonomy (GTDB): domain Bacteria; phylum Acidobacteriota; class Vicinamibacteria; order Vicinamibacterales; family 2-12-FULL-66-21; genus JALZOC01. The sequence goes on along the minus strand of DASTVZ010000047.1, from coordinate 1,821 downwards.
AGCCGGACGGTGTCACGCAGCACGTCGAGAAGCGTGTGATGTGGCGGAATCTCGAGCGCGAACGAGCGGCCGTTCACTTGCATGTGAACAGTCACGTCTCCGGCGCTCATGCGGACCCGGTCTCCAACCGGCTGCGCAGGCGGCCCGCGGCGACCTGCCAGGTGCGGTCGGTCATGACTTCGAGCATGGCATTGCGGTATTCCTGACTGCCTCGTACATCGGTGATCGGACGCGAGCGTGAAAAGAGCGCGCGAAGCGCTGCCGCTCGGGCGGACAGATCAGTGCCGTTCGCCACCAGCGCACCCGAATTATCTGTGGCCAGGAACGGAGTGGGCGCAACGGCCCCGAATGCGAACCGAGCGGCTCCGTCTCCATCAATCAGACCACACAGATTGATCGTCGCGAGGTCCACCCCCCGACGCCGCGTAATCCGTCCGAACGCGGCGCCCACAGGCTGCTTGGGAAATGGAAGATCGACTGACTCGAGGATCTCGCCGCGAGTCAGAACGGTGCGTCCTGGCCCACTGAAGAATTCGGATAGCGGCACGCTGCGCGCTCCCGCGGGCCCGACGACATTCGCGACGGCGTTGTAGACCAGCAGCGCAGGAACCGTGTCGGCTGCTGGTGAAGCATTGCAGATGTTGCCGACGAGTGTGGCACGATTGCGAATCTGCACTGAGCCGACGACCGAAGCCGACTCGACGAGCGCCTCGAAGTGCTGGCGGACCCGAGCGTCTCGCATGATCGATGTCATCGTGACGCCCGCGCCGATCCGCAATCCACCATCAACAGCCACGATCTCATCGTGTAGATCGCGAATCCTCTTCGTGTCGATGACGATCGTCGGTCGCAGGTGGCCTCGTCGCAGCCGCACAATCAGGTCCGTGCCGCCGGCGAGCAGATATGGCTTGGCCGATGGATCGCTCAGCGCGGCAATGGTCTGATCGAGGGTTGTCGGCCGCAGGTAGGCGAAGGGTCGCAAAAGAGGTGGACTCCGCAGCCAGGATCAGTGGGACACACCGTGGACCTGTCGTTCGACCTCGTCGAGCTGCTCCAACGCACGATCGACGAGCGGCTGCGCCAGCAGCTTCAGCCGTGGAACCTGGATGCGCCCGAACATGGAATTGAATTTCTTCCGGACTTCGTGCGCGGGATGCTTGCCACTGCGAACGAACCCGAGGAACAGGTCGATGTTGGTTTCGAGAAAACTCAGGCTGTCGACCGCCTGCACGAGGTCCGCCTCCGGCCAGCCGCCGAATTCGTGCGCAACAATCAGCGCCTCGACGTGCTCGACGAGCGCTTCCTTCGCATGCTGCTCGCGCAACCACGCGCCGACGATGCGCGCGCTGCGAAGTGAGTGCAGCCGCTCGTATTCCGGATCGCTGAGTGTTTTGATCACCGGCTGATCAGGACCTGGAAACGCGCGTTCCATGTCGTGCGTCAGCGTCGCAAGACGCACCGCCTCAGGCGAGTCGGGTGCAACGCGATCGAGCCAGGCAAGCGCCTGGAGCAGGTGATGGCGATTGTAGGGGTAACGGTCGATGACCCACGCCCGCGCAGCTTCGATGAGTGGTGTATCCATTTTTACTCCGAGGGGCTGCGCCCCTCGGACTCCCCTACACGCTCGCTCGCGAGCCACTTCGTCGGCTCGCTCCGTTCGCGTGGCTCGCGTCGCTGCGCTCGCTCGCGTCTTCTGCCGCAGCGCCTCGCCTCGCCATAGCACCGTCCGTTTGACGGCGCGAAGGCGGGTCGCGTGCGCTCACTCGCGCGCTCGTTCGCCAAGCCCGCCCTTAGCTGAGCGGCGAAATCGATTCGAATCAC
>DASTVZ010000046.1:0-8701 GCA_035758845.1 Vicinamibacterales bacterium | reverse complement strand
GCAGCAGCCGCGTTGCCCATCGTATTGCTCCTCGCCACGCTTGGGCTCCTCGAATGGCGGGCGCACTATGCCGCGCTCGCCGGACTGGTGTCGGCGCTGGCGATTGCCGTCCTCGTTTACGGCATGCCGGCTCCAACCGCGTTCGCGACGACGTTCTACGGAGCTGCCTACGGATTCCTTCCGATTGGCTGGATCATTCTCAACGCAGTCTTTCTTTATAACCTGACCGTCCACACGGGACAGTTCGATATCGTGAAATCCTCGGTGGGTCGATTGTCGACCGACCGGCGCGTGCAGGCTCTGCTTGTCGCGTTCTCGTTCGGCGCGTTTATCGAAGGCGCCTCAGGATTCGGTACACCAGTGGCCATCTGCTCGGCGTTGTTAATCGGCCTCGGGTTCACGCCGCTTTACGCGGCGGGCCTGTCGCTCATTGCCAACACCGCCCCGGTCGCGTTCGGCGCGATCGGCACGCCAATCCTCACGCTCGCCGCTGTCACCGGCATTCCGGCGACCACGCTCGGTGCCATGGCGGGGCGGCAGCTTCCATTTGTGTCTCTCCTTGTGCCCGCCTGGCTCGTGGTGACAATGAGCGGATGGCGCGGGTTACGCGGCGTCTGGCCCGCGGTCCTCGTCTGTGGCGGTACGTTTGCCATTGTTCAATATCTGTGGAGCAACTTCGTTGGCGTCGAGCTCGTCGACATCGCGGGCGGACTGCTCTCGATTCTGGCGTTGGCGCTGTTCATGCGGCTCTGGAAACCGGCAGAGACATGGGATTTTGATTCGCGCCTCAATCCGGGATCCGGTACCCGGGATCCGTCCGCCGCCGCCGGCGGGGCGTTGCGCGCCGGCTCTGGCGAGACCTCGCCGAAGCCGCTTCGCGGCGAAGGCGGGGGATCCGGGATCCGAAGCGAGCGAATGATCAGCCCGGCTCATTCGCGCGCCGAGATCACTCGTGCGTGGGCGCCATGGTTGTTTCTTTCTATCGCCGTCATCCTGTGGGGACTCGCGCCGGTCAAAGCCTTCCTCAATGGTGGGCCCCAAGGACTGGCCGCGTATGGTGCGGGCGGTCGTCCCTACGTGAGCCGTGTGCTTTCGCCAACCTGGAATGTGCCGCTTTTACATCGCGCGGTGTTTCGCGACTACCCGGTGGTCCCCCAGGCTGTCGACCCTGTCCGCATCAACGATCCGGCGTACCGTAACGAACGTGCTGAAGCCGCGGTGTTCACCCTGAATTGGTTATCCGCGACCGGCACCGCAATTCTTCTCGCCGCGCTCGCGACCGCCGCGTTCCTCCGCGTGCCGCCCCGGGAATTCCTGTCGGTTGCGTTCATGACGCTTCGGCGTATGCGCGTGTCGCTTCTCACCATCATGCTGATGCTTGCGCTCGGTTTCGTCACTCGGTACGGCGGGACCGACGCAACGCTCGGCCTCGCGTTTACGAAGACGGGCATGCTGTATCCGTTTTTTGCCGCAATGCTCGGATGGCTCGGCGTGGCACTTACGGGATCGGACACCAGCTCGAATGTACTCTTTGGCAGCCTCCAGAAAATCACGGCGGAGCAGTTGGGATTCAACCCCGTGCTCATCGTGACCGCGAACAGCACCGGCGGGGTGATGGGCAAGATGATCGACGCGCAAAGCATCGTCGTGGCGACGGCATCGACCGGTCAGGCCGGACAGGAGGGAAGGATCTTGCGGTTCGTGTTCTGGCACAGCCTTGCGCTGGCCATCATCATGGGCCTGATCGTCGTGCTCCAGGCCTACGTGTTCCCGTGGATGGTGCCGTAATCCAACCTTCGCTCACGCTTGCCAAGCTCTGCGTGAGCTATGGTTGGCAAGCCGCGCGAAGGTTGTCTCGCCGAAGCGGCGGCCGCCGCGAAGGCGGAGCTTCCAGCTAAACTGGACACATGATTGAGCAACACTTCCTCGACGACGCGCTTCAACAGCTGCGCAAACTGAAGGCTCAAGCGGACAAGGCAGTCGCTCAGACATCGGATCAATATTTCTTCGCGACACTTGATCCAGAAGCGAACAGCATCGCGCTGATTATGAAGCACATGGCGGGTAACATGCGGTCGCGTTGGACGGACTTCCTGACGACCGATGGAGAAAAACCGGATCGTGACCGCGATCGAGAGTTCGAGACGAGCGCGGGCGATACTCGCGCGTCGATCGCGGCTCAGTGGGAAGAGGGTTGGGCGCGCGTTCTGAACACGATCGCGGTACTGGCGCCTGATGACTTATCGAAAATAGTGTACGTGCGTGGGGAAGCGCACTCGGTCCTCGAAGCCATCAACCGGCAGACCTCGCACTATTCCGCGCATGTCGGTCAAATCGTGCTTCTCGCGAAGCATTACGCTGGAGCGAAATGGGAGACGCTCAGCATTCCTCGCGGCAAGTCGAAGGAATTCGACGTCTCAAAGAGTGGTGCTCCGTATGGGGTCAAGGAGGAGAAGTGAAAAAGCGGAGGCCGAGGCCTAGAAACTAAACCCCGTCCCCAGGTTCAGCCGCGTGCCGCCGCCATTGAGGCCGTATGCGATATCGAAGTTGATCTTCACCGGCGCGGCGATGATGAAGAGTCCGCCTCCCGCACCGCGTTGCCACCTGACGTCTTTCAGGCTGGCGTCAAAGTCGGCGATCTTCGAGACGTCCACGAACGCGGAGACGCCAAGCTTGCCGCCGTGCAGCACCGAGGTGAGCGGAACGCGCAGTTCGGCGGAGGTCACGATCATCCGGTCGCCGACGAACGTGCCAGTGCCGAATCCGCGCAGGTTCGATGAGCCGCCAAGCAAAAGGCGCTCGTAGGGTGGGAGTGTTGCATCGCTGGTGAAATACTGCACACGCCCGGCGACCACTGCTTGTCCGATCACGCGCAGATACCCGCGCGCGTCGGTCTCGTAACGGTTGATTGGATCCGTCCCGCGCACGTTGAGCGCAGACCATCCGGCGCCGAGATAAACCGCATTGCCCGGAAACGCAGGATCGCGGCGCGTGTCGAAAGCGATATTCGTCCCGAATGTCCAGATGTCGTCGTTCAGCTCACCGAATTCGACCGAGCTGCGCGAGGCATCGACACCCACTCGGAACATGTGTGCGAACTGCCGTTCGACCCGCCCCTTCAGCTCGACGCGCTGATCGTCAATCTCGTAATGTGGATTCTCACGATTCCAGATCCCGAACGTCGCGAAGACGCGACTGACCGGTCCGCGCTTGAAGCCGCGTTCCGCTTCGATCGCCGCACGCTTGGTTCCGCCCCACGTCAGCGGCACTGATAGCCGCTCACCGCCTCCGAAAAGGTCGATTGTGCTGACTCGGGCTCCGTAGGTGAAGCCGTATCCATCGGCGTAGCTGAGGATGGGAAAGAACATCAGTCGGGAGGTCACGCGATGCCACGGTCCCGCCGTCGATGTGATCCCGCCAGAGGCGGCTGACGTGACGCCGGGCCGCTCATGAACGACGAGGACGATGGCGACGTCGGTGGGATCGTCGAGTGAGCGGTAGCGCTTGCGGACTTCGACTGTCTCGAAGTGATCGCTGTCCTTCAATCGTTTTTCGATACTGCTGACGACATCGGGGCTGAGGGTATCGCCAAGCGAAATGCCGGCGAGTTTGATCACGTCCGCGTCGGTCACCTCGGCGTTCCCGTGCACTCGGATCTCACGGATTATTTCGGTTGCTTGCTGGTCGTCGGCGACGAAAGGACCGTGATCTTCGTGACTGGGTGCCAGGGGTGCCTCGGGTGCCGTGGGTGCCACGAGTGCTGTGGGTGCAAGCACTCCTGGCACACTTAGCACCCCTGGCACTCCTGGCACCCAAGAAGATTCCAGCTTCGGCACCGTAATCTTCGTCTTGACCTCCGCCTCGCGGTAATTCGTAAAAGCGCGGTCGTAGGCCGCTTCATACGATCCGAGTGCGAGCGTGAATCCCGCGTGAATGTTCATACCGCGCGGCAGCCACACGCCGGGGAATGGCTGTCCCATCGTCATCGACGCGCGGATATCGTCGATTCGCACCAGCCAGCCCGCCGGCAGGAAATCCATCCATACGTTGTCGAACGTGTACTTCACGATCTGATGTTCGGCCGGGTCGACCCAGAGCGTCACGAGCGCTGTCTTGTTCATCTTGCGGTTGATGTCCTGCTCCAGCCGCTGCTCCTTCTGGTCGTTTTTCGACGGCTTCTTTTTCTTCATCTCCCGCGGCGTTTTCTCGTCGTCTTCGTCGTTGAACAGATTCGTCGGGTAGTACTCGATACGAAGGACATCCTGCCCCTCGAGCTTCTCGCGACCGGCCAGATAGTAGTTGCCGGCTTCGAACTTGAAGTCCATGAAGTACGCTTCCGAGACGAAACGCGGCTCGGACGCAACCGGACCACCGGCGCTGACCTGGACACCCTCGCTGCCGATGCTGACGGATCCTTTCTCGCGCTCGTTCTTCGCTTTGCGCTCCTGTCGTCCCTTCTCGCGTTTGACCCATGCGGTCTCGTACTCTTGACGCTCCGAGTCCTTCACCGACACGCCATTGAAACGCACAGGGCTCCGGACGTGCATGCCGTCTCGCTCGTACCAGGTGTAATCACGCTTGGTGCGATAGAGCGGCCACTGCCCCGGACCGAAGACATCGAACGTCTCCGTCTCGTCGAGCACGTACTGGTTGAGCATCTTGCGATTGACTTCGCGGCGGGCCAGCACTTTTTCCATGAACGCGTCGAGGTCACTCGAGGCGGACTTCGTCTCACTCGTCGCTACCTTTGGCGGTGTCTGGCCGATCGACAAACTGGAGCAAGTTCCAAAGAGGAAGAGCGCGAGGACGGCGCTCGGGACTGGGGAATACACGGACCCTCCGGACAGGCGGGCTGGCACATCCGTTAGACGACTGTCAGCCGCTCATAGTTCTTTACTACTGTACATCCACGATCGGTGTGCGGGATCCGTCGTGCTGGATCCGTGCCGCGGGAGAACACGGATGAAGACGGAATGCAGGCGGATGAGCCACGCTGACGTTACAGGTGGACCCATGCTCCGGTCGCACCTGAACGGAACAGCGCGTCGATGACGCGCATGTTCTTCACCGAATCCTCGAGTGGATACGGCGCAGGTCCGTCCTCCATGGCCGCGCGTGAGAAAAGATCTCCCTGGATCGTGTACTGGTCGCACGTCTCGAACTCAACGACCTTGCAATCGGGCACCGCCCCCGGTGGCGAGTCCTCGACAAAGATGCGGCACGGTCGATCGGAAGGCGCGTTGAATGGAATTTCGATCTCAACACGGCCTCTGCTGCCAGCTATCGTGATCCGTTGCGCGTGAGCGAGTTGTGTGCTGCAGGTGCCGACGGCGTGGCGCCCAGCGAAGTCCATCAGAATCGAGGCCAGATAGTCGACGCCGCTATCCGGCTGTTCCTCAATCAGTGCGCACACGCGACGCGGCTCAGCCTGGAAAATCATTCTCGCGGTGTTCACGAGATAGCAGCCGATGTCCAGAACACCGCCTCCGCCCCACTCTTTGACCTGGCGGATGTTGGCCGGATCGTCCATGAAGAAACTGAAGTATCCAACGATCGATCGCACGTGTCCGATGCGGCCGGACTGCGCAATGTCGAGTGCACCGAGCCACTGCGGATGAGTGCGGACCATGAATGCTTCCTGAATGAGGACACCAGTTCGATCGCGGACGGTTAGAAGCCGCTCGGCGTCGGCGGCGATCAGGCCGATTGGTTTCTCGCATAGCACGTGCTTGCCAGCTTCAGCCGCGCGTATCGCCCAGTCGACGTGCAGGTGATTCGGCAGTGGAATATAGACGGCGTCGATATCAGGGTCGCCGACGAGCGCGTCGTACGATCCGTATGCCTTCGGGATCCCAAGCTCCGCAGCGGCGGCGCGCGCCTTTGACTCTTCGCGTGAGGCAAGCGCGTCGACCGTTGTCCATCTGCCTTTCTGCATTGCGGGGATCACTTTCTTTGTGGCAATGCGGGCAACCCCGAGCACACCCCAACGCAGTTTCTTGTTCACGCTGTCATCCATATAGGTTTTACAGGGTTCTACAAGGTTCTCCAGGGTTCTCCAGGGCTCTACAAGGTTCTCCGGGGTTCTACAAGGTCACGAAGTCGACGGCGGCAGGACCCGGTCGAACCAAGTCGAACCTTGCAGCACCTGAAGCGGACCTCCCGTTCGTAAACCGTTACGTCGGTCGTAAACGTCGTTGCACGGATTACGCGATTTCACGGCAGTTTTTCGTCCTCCCGGCGTGGTACCCGGGTTGCTCTTACCGCGATTGATTCCCGATGTCCCTGGCCCGGACTCCGGTCCGGAAGTCACGGGTCGCGTCCTACCCCACGCGACAAGCGACGACCGGTTGGATGTTCGCGCCGGGGGCGCCGGGAGGATCACGGAGGAAATATGCGGGTTCAGGTTCTCGGCGCCTCCCTTATCGCCGTGTTATGTGTCGGTTGCGGCGGTGGTTCTGGTGGATACGGCGGCGGTTCTTCGACGCCAACGACGCCTTCAACGGGCGGCAGCACTTCGAACGCAATAACCATCACGATCACCGGCAACAAAGGCAACCAGTCATTCACGCCGAACCCTGCGATGTGCGCAACCGGTCAGACGGTTGTCTGGAAGAACGGGGACACGATCACCCATCGGATTGTGCTCCAGGATCTTGGCATCGACACCGGAGACATCGCGCCGGGTGCGTCGTCACAGCCGGTCTCGCTCGCCAACGTCTCGAAGAATTACCGCTGCTCGCTGCATCCGACGATGGTTGGCTCGCTGAACGAGGCGACCAACGACCCAGGCGGCTGCGGCCCTTATGGGTGCTATTGATCGCGCTCGACCGCGCCCGGCTGACTGCCGCGGGTCGTTCGCGGCTTGAACGACTTATCCGGATACTTTGGCGCAACGGGCGGTAGAATCGGCTTTTTCCGAATCTCCTCCTGCAGGTATTTGATCGCGGCGGCGAGCTGAGCGTCCTCACCGCTGAACGTCGCGTGCGGCAGGTTGTCGACGACGATGTCGGGGTCGACGCCGTGCCCCTCAATGAGCCAGTCGCCGTCCGGACCAAATACCCCTGTTTCCGCGGCCGTGGCGATGCCGCGATCGACGAGGAAGTTGCTGGCCGATAGCCAGACTTCGCCTCCCCACGTGCGCGTGCCAATCACTTTCCCGAGGCCGAGCCGACGGAAACCTTCGGCGAACGCCTCGCCATCCGACGCCGTGTGCTGATCGCAGATCACGACGACATGCCCGCGGAAGGCATACTGCATATTCCACGTCGGACTGCCGACCCGCGGCTGCCAATAGAACCAGGCCTTCCGCAGAAGCTTTTCGAGAATCCAGCTGTCGATATTGCCGCCAGTGTTGTGCCGCACGTCGACGATGAGCCCTTCGCGATCGAAAATCGGATAGAACTCGCGTTGCCACTGCGACATATCGTTGCCGCCCATTGCGCGGAGGTGGACGTACCCGATCTTGTTCTGTCCCGCCTTTTCGACGGCGAGCCGTCTCGTGTACTCCCACTCGTCGTAACGCATCGACGTCTCGCGCGCGAGACTGACCGGCGTGACGATCACGTCGCGGACCGCGCCACCAGCTTTGGGCGCGACCCGGAGCAACACCTGCTTGTCGGTTTCGTTCCGAAGCAGTGCGTCAAGATCGCGAGCGGACAATGCCGGTACGCCATTGACCATCTGAATGACGTCCCCTTCCTGCACGTTGACGCCCACCCGAGAAAGCGGTGACAGGTCCGCCGGGACGTCGGGGTCGGTCTTGTAGATATGCGTGACGCGGAAGCCGCCGGCTTTTTCATCTCGAGCGAACGTCGCGCCGAGCGATGCTGGTTGCACCTGGTCGCCACCACGCCGTGCATCACCGCCGCGGACGAAGATATGGAGCGCCGAGAGTTCGCCGACCATCTGCGCCAGGATGTCGGAGAGCTCTGCGCGATCCGTCACCCGATCGACGAGCGGCATGTATTTCGCCTTCATGGCGGTCCAGTCGACACCATGCATATTGCGGTCGTAGAAGTAGTCGCGCTCGAGCCGCCAGGCTTCCGTGAACATCTGCCGCCACTCGTCACGCGGATCGAGGCGGAACGACCACTCGCTCAAGGCGACTTTGCTTTTCGACGTGTCGGCCGGTGCTTTTGCGCCAACATCGAAAATGAAAATGTCCTGAGCCTTGCGGACCATGAGCTTCTTGCGATCCAGCGTTAGTTCGTAGCTGGAGACTTCTTCGGCGTAAGTCTCGGGTTTTGGGCTTTTGTTCTCGATCGCGAGCGTCTTCAGCGTCGGCCGTGTCGTGGAGGAGACGTCGCGCGACATGAAGTACAGACGCTTGCCGTCATTCGACAAGTCGCTGTAGTTGCCGGCAGGCAGCGGCACTTCGACGAGCCGCGTCTGAATGCCAGTGAGATCGGCGACAGCCGGAACGGCCGGCGGCACACCCTGAGCCGCGGGCGTCGGTGACGGCGCGGTCTCCTTCTTCTCGTCTTTTTTGTCCTCCTTCTTCTGATCTGATTTCTCGTCCGATGCCGGTGGCGACAGTTCGTCGTCAGGCTGAAAGGGCGAGCGCTCGCCTGGTTTCATCGAGACGAGATACATCTTCGTCTGCTTATCGAAGAAGGGTTCCGGCTGCCGCGATCCCCATGGACTTGGAACTGCGGAGACGAAGTTCCGATCGGACAGAAAGTAGAGCCACTTGCCATCGGGC
>DASTVZ010000029.1:0-3662 GCA_035758845.1 Vicinamibacterales bacterium | reverse complement strand
TGAAGCGCGTCGGCGGCGACAGCGGCCGTTACGAACGCGAAGAGTTCGTCGACAGTGTGCTGATCTCGCCGTCAGAACGCGCGGTCGTTGACGTGTTGTTCGAGCAACCCGGTCCAGCAACGCTGGAGCATCGCACACCACAGCGGACCTACCCGCTGGCGACGATCGCGGTAGGCGACGAACGCGCAAAGCCCTCTTGTGTCGTCCAATACGAGCAACTCCGCACCAACGCGGACATGGCGGCCGACCGCTCGCGTATCACGAGCTACCTGGCCGCAGACCCGGACAAGACGCTGGCGCTCGTTGCTGAAATGGACATGGGCGAGCCCGAGTTGTCCTCAGGAGCTTCCGTCGCCTACGAGTGTCCTATGCACGCGGAGGTGATCAGTGCGACCCCCGGCCGGTGTCCCAACTGCGGCATGAAGCTGATCGCCACGGAACGCTCAACGCAGTTCGTTTGCCCGATGCACCCGGAAGTCACGAGCACGCGGGCCGACCGCTGTCCGAAGTGCGGCATGAAGTTGGTGTCGGCGCAACTCGTCGCCGCAGCGGCGCATGGCCACCCCGAGCACGGACACGCGCCCGTTGCTGACCCCCATGAGCACGAAGGCGTCGAACACGCGCGTTACCCAGCCGGCATCGAATGGGAAGACGACATGGTCGACGTGAACCGGATGACGAACCCGAGCAACATGCGGTGGAAGCTGATCGACCGGCAGACGGATTCGGAGGGTGCGTCGATTGACTGGCGATTCCGCGTCGGCGATCGCGTCAAGATTCGCCTCGTCAACGAAATGGATTCCGACCATCCGATGCACCATCCATTTCACATACACGGCGCCGGCCGCTTCTTGATTCTGGCAAGGGACGGCGCGGCTGAACCCAATCTGGTGTGGAAGGACACGGTCCTTGTGCCCACTGGCCAGACTGTCGACCTTCTTCTCGACGTCACACATGCTGGCGTGTGGATGGCGCACTGCCACATCGCCGAGCATCACGAGAGCGGAATGATGCTCACGTTCCACGTGGACCGCTGAAGAAGCTTTGGAGGGGTGACCATGAAGAAGCTTCTTGTCGTGTTCGCGGCAGCGATCGTGCTGCCGGCCGGATTCAGCGTCGTCCTGACTGCACGCTATGCATCGACGCAACCGTCCGTAACGCCGGCTCCCGAGATCGCTGTGCCTGCAGGTGCCGCGGAACGTCTCGCAGGTGCGATTCGCATCGCGACCATTTCCGCCGAAGACCCAGGGTCGTTCGACGGAGAGACATTCCGCGCGTTTCGCGATTATCTCGAGAGCGCATTTCCACTGGTGCATTCGCGCCTCAGGCGCGAGGTTGTGGGAACGCACAGCCTCCTTTACACATGGACTGGGGCAGACCAGTCCGCCGATCCGATTCTGCTGATCGGTCACATGGATGTCGTGCCAATCGAGCCCGACACCGAGAACAAATGGGCCCACGATCCCTTCGGCGGACGAATCATCGATGGCTTCATCTGGGGCCGTGGCGCCATCGACAACAAGTCGGCTGTGGCCGCCACTCTTGAGGCGGTCGAGATGCTGCTGGCCGAAGGCTTCCGTCCGCCTCGGACGGTATTACTCGCTTACGGACATGATGAGGAGGTCGGCGGAGCGAGCGGCGCCCGCGAGATCGCTGCACTACTGAAGCGACGCGGCGTAAGGCTTGAGATGGTTCTGGACGAAGGCGGTGTGATCGGCGAAGGCGTGCTTGCGGGGATTCGCGAACCCGTTGCCTTGGTCGGAGTCGCTGAGAAGGGATTCGTCACGATTGAGCTAACGGCGAGAACGGCTGGCGGTCATTCCTCGCTGCCTCCCGCGCAGAGCGCGGTCGGCATCGTGAGTGCGGCAGTTGCCAGGCTGGAGCAGAATCCAATGCCAGCGCGACTGGACGGGCCGACACGCCAGATGTTCGACCAGGTCGGTCCGGAGTTTCCGATGCTTCAGCGCGCGCTGTTCGCGAACCTCTGGCTCACCCGTCCTGTACTGATTCGTCGGCTTCAGCAAATGCCTACCACCAACGCAATGGTTCGTACGACCACTGCGGCGACCATGTTCCAGGCTGGCACCAAGGACAATGTTCTTCCCACCCATGCACGGGCGGTGGTCAATTTCCGAATTCTGCCGGGAGACAGTATCCGCACCGTCACCGAGCACATCAGCCGCGTCGTGGACGACGATCGGATTGAGATCACAGTCGGTGGGCGTTTCTCGGCAGAGCCGTCGCGTGTCTCTCGGATCGATTCCGATGCGTTTTGGGCTTTGCAGCAAACAATCCGCAGCACTGTGCCGGATGCCGTTGTCGCGCCTTACTTGGTGGTCGTTGTAACGGACGCGCGGCACTATGCCGATCTGAGCGAGAACATCTTTCGGTTCCTGCCGCTCAGGCTTAGGTCAGACGATCTCAAGCGGATGCACGGAATCGACGAGCGTGTGGGAATCCGCGATTACGAAATGGCCATTCGAACCTATCGCCAGCTCGTGATAAACGCTGCTGGCATCTGATGAACTTTCGCTACATCGACGCAATGACCAAAACAGTCCTGGACCCGGTAGAACATCGCGCGCCGATTGAAGCGTTGCTGGCCAATCACCAGGCCTTTGTGCGCTACTTGGAGCGCCGCGTCGGAGATCGCGCTCTGGCCGAAGACATCCTGCAAGACGCTTTCGCGAAGATCGTCGCGCGGCCCGAGCAGATGCCCGCTGACGAAGGCGTGGTTCCGTGGTTCTACAGCACTCTCCGCAACGCGGCCATCGATCAGTTTCGTCGGCGTGGCACTGCGCACCGTGCGTACGAGGCCTTTGCGCGTGAACTCGAGGCACACGACGCGCCGTCGGACGACATGCAGAACGAAATCTGTGCGTGCGTGTCTCGGCTCGCCGCAACGTTGAAGCCCGAGTATGCCGAAGCACTCACGGCGATCGAGGTTGGCGGAACGCCGGTAAAGATATTTGCGGAACAGAAGGGGCTATCTTCGAACAATGCCGCCGTTCGCGTGTACCGCGCACGGGAAGCTCTCAAGAAGCGGGTGACGGACTCGTGCGGAACGTGCGCCGAACACGGTTGCGTGAACTGCACGTGCAGGCAACAGCGTTAGGGCTGATGTGTGCGTTCAGCGGGACGAGAATCAAATCGGTTGAGCCCTGTTCCGTCATAGGCGCCGGAGGTGGCAGCCGCAATGGGCGGCTGCCCCGGCACACGCACCCGTCGTGACGATGAGTGTAACGATGCGGCGATGAAAGCGAACGACACACTCCTCCGAGTCATACCTCCTCCCGTTGCTTGACGTAAAGGTCCGCCATTCAAACTGGGCCGCTCTGGCCACTACGCCGCGATCGTCATGTCGCCGCCATGGTGAGTGATTGAACAGTCAGATCTCGGCGACGGGCTCATTGGCGAACGGACCTTCGCGCGCGCAGAATCGCCTCTATGTTTGAGCACCGGCGCGCCAGCGAAGGGGCCGCCGGCTCGGTCCACTGGGTGATTCTTGGTTAGCCATCCTTGTGTTTCCCGGCCGCACTCGAAGCACTCGAGATACAGGCGATCAGGAGTGCGGCGTATCCAGTCGTCATGGCCCATGAACCAGCACTTCAACGACAGCCGACGCAACCGCAAAGACACCTGCGGCATTTGGGTCCACATTG
>DASTVZ010000226.1:0-18850 GCA_035758845.1 Vicinamibacterales bacterium | reverse complement strand
TGCCGCCAGTTGCGCCGAGCGCGAGGCGCACACCGAGTTCCCGAGTCCGCTGCTCGACCGATGCTGCGATGACGCCGTAGATTCCGACCGCTGCCAGGATCGCGGCAATGACGGCAAAGACGACGAAGAGTGTGGTGTTGAGGCGGCGTCCGACCGTCATCTCCGCTACCTCGGTCTCGAGCAAATGAACGGACTCCAGAGGAATCAGCGGATCGATCGCACGAAGCGCGGCGCGAAGCGACGGCACGAGCGCCATTGGGTCGCTGGCGGTTCGTACGAGCAACGCCAATCCCACGTCAGGCGACTGCGCCTGCGGCATGTATGTCTCTGGACGCACGGCCGCCTCGTAGCCGGTGCGACGCGTGTCGGCCACAACTCCGACGATCGTCATCCACTCGCCCCGCGACGACAGCGGCCCGTACTTCATCCGGCGCCCGATCGGACTCTCACCCGGCCAGAACATCCGCGCCATCGTCTCGTTGATGATCAGGGCACGTGGCGCGTCGGCGGAATCGCGCTGATCGAAGAACCGTCCTTCGCGCAGCGGGATCTCGAGCACCCGGAAATAGTCCGGCGTGATCGAATCGACTGGCACCTCGACGCGTTCCTCGGGTTTGAAGTCTGGCCGTCCTTCGATGCTGAAGTTCGTGGAGTTCGGTGTCGCACTGAGAAAGACGGTGCCGATTGTCGCGGCGCTCTGCACGCCCGGCAGCGCGGCGACATGCTCGACCAGACGTCGGGCGAACTCGGCGGCCGGCGCATCTTCTCCATACCGCTCGCCTGAGAGAGACACTCGTGCGCTCAACACGTGATCGGTGCGGAGCCCGAGGTCCAGCCGCTGCATGCGCACGAGGCTGCGAATCATGAGCCCGGCGCCGACGAGCAGGACCACGGCAAGGGCCACTTCGACGACGACCAGGCCGCGGCGAAGGGCGCGACCGATCGCCGTCGCCGACCGCCCTCCTTCTTTCAAAATGTGCACCGCATCGGTCCGCGCGAGCTGGATCGCCGGAACGAGCCCGAAGAGCAATCCGGTGACGAGCGCGACGGCCGTTGTGAACGCAAGCACGCGGCCGTCGACCGCGATAGCAGCGAGCCGCGGAAGATTTTCCGGCGCCGCGGCAATCAGTGCATTCACGCCGATCCATCCGAGCGCGAGCCCTGCGGCCCCGCCGAGGACGCCGAGCAACAGACTTTCGCTCAGCAACTGGCGGATGATTCGTCCGTGACCGGCGCCGAGCGCGGCGCGCAGCGCCACTTCACGTTCGCGCGTCGCCGCGCGCGCGAGCAGCAGGTTGGCGACGTTCGTGCACGCGATCAGCAGCACAAAACCAACCGCTCCGGCGAGCGCGAGCACCACCGGCTTGATGCGTCCGACGATCTCCTCGCGGTAGTCTTCGACGTTGACGCCATAGCCTTTCTGAATTGGGAATGTGCTGACGATATCGGCGTTGATGCGCTCGAGGTCAGACTGCGCTTGCGCGACGGTCACGTTCGGTTTGAGGCGGCCGATGACCTGGACCCAGACGACCGTGCGGCTCTCTCGCATTTCTTTCGACGCTGGCGATGGGACCCACAGGTCGGTGTCGATTGACGGAAAGCCGAAGCCGTCCGGCATCACGCCGATGACCTGCCGTGAGGCGCCGTTCAGCATGATCGTGCGGCCAACGATGTCAGGCTGCGCGCCAAAGCGCCGCTGCCACAAGCGGTGTGACAACAGCACGACCATGGCGCCGGCCTGATCTTCTTCACGCGAATACGTGCGGCCAAGCATCGGCGCGATGCCGAGCACTTCGAACAAGCTCGCCGAGCTGTGCGCACCCGTCAGCCGTTCCGGCTCCCCGGATCCGGTCAGCGTCATGAAGCGGCGGTTGAATGCCGCCATGTTGTCGAAGGTCGCATTGCGAGTCTTGTAGTCGAGGTAATTCGGATAGGAATGCCAATCCTCGCGCACCTGTATCCGCGAGTTGTCCATCCAGATCATCGCGAGACGGTCCGCCGCCGGATATGGCAACGGGCGAAGCAGGATGCCGGCGGCAACGCTGAAGATGGCCGTGTTTGCACCGATGCCGAGCGCCAGCGTGACGATCGCGATCAGGGCGAACGCCGGCGCCGCTGCCAGGCGGCGCGCGCCGTAGCGGAGATCCTGGACGAACGCCTCGAGTCTGCCCCCGCCACGCACGTCATAGCCCGCATCCTGCAGTCGAGCGCGATTGCCGACACGGCGCCGCGCTTCTTTTCGCGCGTCCGTTGGACTCTGGCCCGCTCGAATCAGCCGTTCGGTGAGAAGGTCCTCATGGAGGCGCAGTTCTTCCGCGATTTCGCCGGCCACGCGATCGTGGTTCCGAGTGCCTTTGAGCCGGTCTCTGAAGATGCGAAACACGCGCATGGGTTTACGCTTCGAGGACGCGCGCGACAGCGCCTGTCAACCGTCGCCAGCTTGCGGTCTCGGCGTCGAGCTGCTTTCGTCCACTCCGCGTCAGCTGATAAAAGCGCGCGCGCCGGTTGTTCTCGGACACGCCCCACGCCGATGCAATCCACCCGCGTTGCTCCATCCGATAGAGCGCAGGATAGAGCGACCCCTCTTCGACCTGGAGTACGGCGTCCGAGAGCAGCTGCAGCCGCTGTGCGATGCCGTAGCCGTGCTGCGGGCCGGCAGCGAGGGTCTTGAGGACGAGCATATCGAGCGTGCCGTGCAGTTGGTCGGCGTTGGTGCGGTCTTCCTTAGACATTCTAAGGGAGAGAGCGTAGCACAAGATCGATGGCAGGCTGAGGAGGGGAAAAAAGTAAGCGGCCGGCCAGCATCACGCCGGTCGGCCGCTCGAGGACAGTTCGCCGGAAGCTACTGACAGTTCGGGGCGACCATCTTGACGTTGTCGACTTTCAGCTTTGGCGCGTTCGCTGCCGAGGCGGCCGGCGGCTGAGTCGCGCCTTTCGACTCCTCCACGGTGCCGGTAATCTCGACCTTGTGACCGACATGCGGGCTCAGCTTCGCATCGTCTCCATCGAGGCGATACTCGCTGGCGATTGCTGTCGTCGCAGGACTCGTCGCTCCTGCTGTTCCCGTCGCGCTTGGGGTGATCTCGGCCTTGCTGAGCACGAATTTCGTGGTGTCTTTCGCGCTCGCGGCCGCGCCTGGCGCCCCGGCCGTACCGGTTGGGGCCGCTTCTGCTTTCCCCACGCAGCCGGTCACGGTGATCGCTTTCGCCGCGGCGCTCTTCGAAGGTGTCTGGGGCGCCGGGGTCTCCTGAGCGAGGAGTCCGACACTGACCCCAGCCACGATCGCTGCGCACGCAGCCGACCAGATTCTCGATCTCATGGTTCCTCCTGTTTTCATTTTGTCAGCTCGGCGGAATGCAACTGTGGGACCGACTTTGAAATTCGACGCACGATTCGGATTCTTAGGCTTTGATCGAACGCTCGGACAAATAAACCGGGACTCGACTGTCGCTGAACTGTTCGCTGTATGAAAGAACTACCGCTCCGCAACGTCGGGATTGCGACTCATCTGTTGCTAACTCTTCTGTGCCAGCGACGCCTGCGCCGGTGATGACGGCAGAGGATCGGAATGTCGCCGGCTGAACGCCAGAAGCGACCAGCGGGGTCCGCCGCCGTTTCATGGCGGGAGCCTCCTGATACTGACGAGATAGGTCAGACTCGTCCTAAGGATGTAGACACGCTCCACCCTAGGATGTAGGATGTCTACATACATGGCTAAACGTGAACGCTATCAGAACCGCATTGAACTCCTGCAGGGGACGCTCGACCTGCTCGTCCTGCAAACGCTGCAGTGGGGCCCGCAGCATGGCTACGGGATCGCGCAGGCGATCCAGGCCGGATCGAGCGACGTGCTGCAGGTCGACACCGGGTCGCTGTATCCGGCGCTGCATCGACTCGAGAAACAGAAATGGATCTCGGCGACCTGGAAGCTGTCGGCGAACAAGCAGCGCACGCGCGTGTATCGTCTGACCGCGGCCGGCCGTCGCCAGCTCGCCTCTGAGCGATCCCGCTGGCAGACACTCGTCGACGCGATGGCTGGAATTCTTGCGCGGCCGCAGGAGAGCCAATCATGAAGAAGCGCGACGCCGAGCTCAGAGACGAACTGAAGTCGCATCTCGACATGGCGATCGCCGACCGCATCGCGCGCGGTGAGTCACCGGAGGCGGCCGCCGCCGCGGCGCGTCGTCAGTTCGGCAACCTGTCGCAGGTCGAGGAGGCGACGCGTGATGTGTGGGGCCGTCGTTGGCTCGATCACCTCGCACAGGACGTGCGGTATGCGATCCGCACGTTCCGTCGCAATCGAGCCTTCGCGCTCATCGCTATTCTTTCGCTGACACTTGGGATCGGCGCCAACACCGCGCTGTTCGAGGTTGTCGATGCCGTGCGACTGCGGTCGCTGCCGATCGCGGATCCAGGCGGACTGCTCGAAGTGCGGCTCGCGTCCATGGATGGTGCGCGTGGAGCCTTCCAGACCGCGCACGAGTCGGTAACGCAGCCGATCTGGCGCGAACTCGAAGCGCGGCAGCAGGGATTCACGCTTTTCGCCTGGTCGCGTGCGACGTTCAACCTTGCCGCAGGCGGGGAAGCGCGGCCGGTCGACGGTCTCTGGGTCAGCGGCGAGTTCTTCAACGTGCTCGGATTGCGCCCGGCCCGGGGTCGACTGCTGTCGCCGGAAGACGATCGTACGGGTTGCGCGCCGCGGGCGGTGCTCGGCTATGGTTTCTGGCAGCGCAATTATGGCGGCGATACGTCGATCGTTGGCCGCACGATCAATCTCCGCAATCGTCCGATTGAAATCGTCGGCGTCGTCCCGCCCGGTTTTCACGGTCTTGAAGTCGGACGCACATTCGATCTCGCGTTGCCGCTCTGTGCCGAAGCCGTCCTCAGTCTGAATGGAAAAGGACGCTCTGAAGCTGGCACGACGTGGTGGCTGGTGACGTTCGGTCGAGTCAAGCCTGGTTGGACGCTCGACCGCGCGACCGCACATCTCGCCGCTATTTCTCCCGAGATCTTCCGCTCGACGCTGCCGGCCGGCTATCCCGCGATCAGCATCGAGAAGTACCTCGCCATGAAATTCATCGCCGAGCCGGGCGGCCAGGGATTGTCGCAGCTGCGTGAGGCGTACGAGACGCCGCTGTGGCTGCTACTCGGCATTGCCGCGCTTGTGCTCGTCATCGCCTGCGCCAATCTTGCCAATCTGCTGCTCGCTCGTGCGACGGCGCGTGAACGCGAGATTTCGATTCGTCTTGGTCTCGGCGCATCGCGCGGCCGTGTGATTCGACAGTTGCTGACCGAGAGCCTCCTGCTCGTCACGATCGGGACGATCTGCGCCGTATTCCTCGCCGGCGCGATGGGCCGGTGGCTTGTCGCAGCGCTCGAAACGAGCGACCGCGCGATCACGCTTCCTTTGATCATCGACTGGCGCGTGCTCGGGTTCGCTGTGTTGCTCGCAGTTGCGACGTGCCTCTTGTTCGGTCTTGCGCCGGCGATTCGGGCGACGCGTGTGTCGGCGTCGAGCGTCCTGCGCGTCACGACCCGCGGCGCATCGGCCGGCCGGGAATCCGTCGCTCTTCGCCGTGGCCTCGTCGTCGTCCAGATCGCTCTCTCGGTTGCCTTGCTCTTTGGATCACTGCTCTTCACTCGCACGCTTCGCAACGTTCTTAGCGTCGATCCTGGATTCCGCGCCGAGGGGCTGCTGGTTGCCAACATCGATTCAGCACGCATGCGGCTCGAGACGGATCGCCTCGTCGCACACCAGGATCTGGTCGCCGAGCGCGTGCGTAGTATTCCCGGCGTGCAGGGGGCGGCGACCGTCGCGGTGGTGCCGATCAGTGGAAATTCCGGCGGCAACGACGTCTGGCCGGAAGCGAACACCAGCGCCAGGTTCAACACGTATGTGAACTTCGCTGGCGCCGGCTACTTCCGTATGTTGGGGATTCCGCTCATCGCTGGCCGCGATTTCGACGCGCGCGACAAACCCGAGTCGGTGCCGGTCGTAATTGTCAATGAAGCTTTTGCCGCAAAACTCGGCGGCACGTCTGCAGCGGTGGGGCAGCGGATCACGCGCGAGCAGACGCCGCGGAACCCCGCGAAGACATACGAAGTCGTCGGTGTCGTGAAGAACTCTGCCTACCGGGCGCTCAAGGACGACCCGTATCCAACCATGAATTACGCCGGCACGCAGGATCAGCCGTACCCGGATATGCAGCTGATGATCCGGTCGTCATTGCCGCCGACCGCGACGACCTCAGCGATCACTGCGGCGCTGGCGAACATCGACTCGCGGATCAATGTGGACTACACGATCGTGCCGACGATGATCGGCGACACACTGGTGCAGGAGCGAGTGCTCGCCGCGCTCTCGGCGGGTTTCGGCGCGCTGGCTGCCGTGCTGACGATGGTCGGTCTTTATGGTCTGGTCGCGTACTCGGTGACCCGTCGCTCGACCGAGATCGGCGTCCGGATGGCACTCGGCGCATGCGCAGGCGACATCCTTCGCCTCATCCTGCGCGAGACGGCGCTGCTCCTTGCCATTGGCGTCGGCGTCGGCGTTGGGCTCGCCATCGCCGGTGGCCACACCGCATCGTCGTTACTCTTCCGGGTTCGGCCGTACGATCCGATCACGCTGCTGGCATCGATCGCGCTGCTTGCGGCTGTCGCGTTCGGCGCGAGCTATCTGCCCGCGCGTCGGGCGACGCGGATCGAACCGGTGGTGGCGTTGCGCACGGATTAAGGGGTCAGACCGAGTCTGACCCCGGTCTGACCAGATTAAGCCTCGAGCCTACTTCCATCAGACGACTGACAACGGCTACCAGGACGCACATCCCTCCGAGAAAGGTTCCCGCGGGCAAGCGTTCGTGCAGAAACGCCGCGCCCAACA
Organism: Vicinamibacterales bacterium; assembly: GCA_035758845.1. Lineage (GTDB taxonomy): Bacteria > Acidobacteriota > Vicinamibacteria > Vicinamibacterales > 2-12-FULL-66-21 > JALZOC01. Next base: position 11,970 of record DASTVZ010000226.1, on the reverse strand, counting down.
GCACCGCGATCGGGACTTCGGCGATACCCATCATCAACATCGCCGACGCATCCATGCGTGCCAGCAGCCAGTAGTTCAACCAGAAGGCGACGACCGAAGCGGCCACCGCCAGATAGGCGACCGCTCCCCACGCTGCGGCAGACCAGTGCAACGGCGTTGGGATTCCGTCTGCCACGAGCGCAATGCAGAGAAGCGGCAAGGCCGCGGCGCCGCTCTGAATTGTCGTGAGTGCAATCGGTGGAATACGGTTGCCATACCCTTTCATCCAGACGTAGGCAGAGGCCACACAGATTGAGGATCCGAACACCGCTGCCACGCCAGTCATCGCCGTTCGACCGGAACTGAGAGCCTCGGAGCCAAAGATCACTGCCACGCCGACGATACCCAGCGCCAGCGTCAGCAGCTTCAGAAACGTGAATCGCTCCTGCCCAGTTGCGCACGCAAATGCGAGCGCGAGCAGAGGCGTAGCGGACTGAAGTATCGCGACCAGACCCGAGGGAATGAACTGCGCGCCCCAGAAGAGCAGCGCGTAGTTCACGCCGAGCAGCAATAGTCCCGCGCCCGCGACACGACGCACATCGACCGAACGGAGCGTCCGGAGGTCACCTCGTACGCGTGCGATTGGCACCAGGATCGCGAGCGCCATGGCCAGTCGCACCCATGCAAGTGTGAAAGGGCGTATTTCTGCGACTCCGATGCGAATGAAGAGGAAGGTACTGCTCCACAGCAGGCAAGCGATCCACCACACGGCCACCAGACGAATACGCATCTCGGTCGTCAATGAGGACGCGCAAGGTGCGATCTGCGTCGTCGCCGAATTCTACCGTTGGTTGAGGCCAGCATCGGAGCGGTCATTGCGCCGACCCATACGGCGGGCCTGCGATGCCGTCGATCTTCCAAATCTCTCCGGTGAGTGTGATCACGTACGCGGTGTTTCCGATAATCGCCAGCGAGGTCGGTACATTCAGGCGATCGACGGAGGCCGCAGAGCGCGCAAAGAAGAAGATGCCGACGGCATTCTTCTCTGCGTCCCCTGCGCTCTGTGCGATTCTCCGCGCCCTCTGCGCCAAGGCGCGAGGAAAGCCTCGAGCTACCGGCAGTCGCTGAGTCGCGCGGCGTGCAGCAGCAGGTAGTTGCGTTCCGGGGTGCTGGCTGTTCGCTGCGCCGCCTGCCGGTAATGGTAGATCGCCGCCTCGCGATCGCCCGCGCGTTCGAGTAAGTGCGCGCGCACCGCATCGAGGCGATGGTTCGCCGCGAAGTGTGGATCGACGGCGAGCTGGTCGAGCGCCGCCAGACCGGCAGCCGGTCCCTCGACCATCGCGTGCGCGACCGCGTGGCTGAGACGAGCCATCGGGCTGTCCTGCAATCGAAGCAGGAGTTCGTACAACCCGCGGATTTGTGCCCAATCCGTTTCGTCACTGCTTGCCGCTTCATCGTGAAGCGCGGCAATCGCCGCCTGAATCTGATACGGACCGGTGGCGCCGCGCGCCAGCGCGCGTTGCAGGATACGTTGGCCTTCCGAGATGCGGGCGCGATCCCATTGCGATCGATCTTGCTTATCCAGCGGGATCAGCTCGCCATTTGGACCAGTGCGTGCGGCACTCCGCGCGTCGGTGAGCAGCATGAGCGCAAGCAAGCCGCCGACTTCGGGATCGTCGGGCATCAACTGCGAGAGCAAACGACCAACGCGTATGGCTTCCGCTGCCAGATCGACGCGGTAGAGTGTGTCGCCGGTGCTGGTCGTGTAGCCCTCGTTGAAAATCAGGTAAATCACTTTCAGCACCGCCGGAAGGCGATCGGCGCGATCGGCCGGTGTGAGTTCAGGAAACGCCGCGCCTGCCGATTTGATCGTATGTTTCGCCCTGGTAAGACGCTGTGCCATCGTCGCCTCGGGCACGAGAAAGGCGCGCGCGATCTCAGCAGTCGTGAGGCCGCCGACGGCGCGCAGCGTAAGGGCGATCTGCGACGCGGACGACAGAGCCGGATGGCAGCACATGAAGTACAGATCCAGCGTCTCGTCGCGTTCGTTGATACCGGCCGCGTCAGCGGCCAGCGCGATCTGCTCGTCGACCGGAACCAGGCTGACGACGAGTTGCTCGCGCAGTCGTCGTGCCGTGTCGGCGCGGATTTGATCGGTCAGGCGACGCGTGGCGACGGTGATCAACCAGGCTCGTGGATTGTCAGGCATCCCCTGATTCGGCCACTGCATTGCCGCGGCGGTGAGCGCTTCTTGTACCGCGTCCTCGCATCCGCCGAAGTCGCGATACCGGCGGAGCAGCACGCCGAGAACCTGCGGCGCGAGATCGCGCAGCAGGTCCTGAGCGTGGTCATCGAGTCGAGCGATCACGGTTTCCAGTCAGGCGGGGGACCGCTCATGACCTGGCGCACCTCGATTGGCATGTTCAACGGCTTGCCGCCGGGTCCAGGCGCGGCGGACGCTTGTGCGGCGATGGCATACGCCCGCTCGGGACTCTCAACATCGACAATCCAATAACCGGCGAGGAACTCTTTCGATTCGGGAAAGACGCCGTCGGTGATCGGTTCGCCATTAGCGCCAGCGCGCACTCGCTTCGCCTGGTCCGGGCCGCTGAGCCCTTCGGCTCCGACCAGCTCTCCGGCGGCCGAGAGTTTCTTTGAGAAGTTGATCATGAAGCCGATGTGGGCCTTGATGTCCTCTGCCGGCCAGCTCGCAATCTGATATGGCCCGCCTCCGGGGGTATTCATCATGAGCATGTATTTCATATCCTTGTCCCTCTCGATATGCCCCGACTGGGGCGTTCATGATGTAGTCGGAGCCGGCCGCCGGAACTCTACATCGCTGACAAATCAGTCGGCCGCGCTCAGGTAAGTTGCCTTGTGTAAGCCACTGACGGCCGGCGGCGATCTTATCCGTTCATCACCTCTTCACAATCCCTTCATCATTGATTGCGACACTGCTCGTGTCGAACGGGTGACATGGCCGTTCGGCCTACCAAGGAGCAAGTGGCCAATGGACAATCGAACTCTTCGCGCACTGGTCATGGCGGCGCTCGTCATCGCCGGCGGCGCCGCGATCGCAATCGGTGCATACAATGCAGGCGTGGCTCATGGGGTGGCCGAGGCTGGCCGGATGATCGCGGCACCACCGGCCGGACCACCCTACGCATACGTGTGGCCGCGCCCATGGGGATTCGGGTTCCCGTTTTTCCCGATTCTGTTGTTCCTGTTCTTCTTCTTCGTCGTCCGCGGGATGTTGTGGCGCGGTCGATGGCACGGCGGCTGGGGTTACCGTTACGACGGGGTGCCCCCGATGTTCGAAGAGTGGCACAGGCGTGCGCACGCTGAAAGACCGGACAGCGGATCCCGCCCTTCGACAAGCTCAGGGCGCCCCGAGCCTGTGGAGGGGCGCACCCCGGGTCCCAGCGGCGGAAGTACCACCTGAGCGATGAAGCAGATTCTGGTCGTCGACGATGAGCCGAGAATTGCGGAGATATGCCGGGATTATCTCGAACGCGCAGGGTTCAAGGTCACGATTGCCGGTAACGGCGCTGATGCGCTGGCACTCGCGCGCACGAAACAGCCAGACCTCATCGTCCTCGATCTTGGCCTGCCGAAGATGGACGGCCTCGACGTCACGCGGGCGTTGCGCAAGCGGTCCAACGTCCCGATCATCATGCTGACGGCGCGGGTTGAAGAGAGCGACAAATTGATTGGGTTGGAGCTCGGCGCCGACGATTACCTGACCAAGCCGTTCAGCCCCAAGGAACTCATCGCGCGCGTGCGCGCAGTGTTCCGGCGTATCGATGCGGGAAGCGCGCACAGCGAGGTGATTCGCGCGGCTGACGTGACGCTCGACATGCCGCGAATTCAGGCGAAGGTCGGTGGGCGGGCGATCGACCTTACGTCGACAGAGTTTGCGCTGCTGGCGATGATGATGCGGCAGCCAGGACGGGTGTTCACGCGCGGCCAGCTGCTCGACGCTGTGCGCGGTGATGCGTTGGAGTCACTCGATCGCGTGATCGACGCCCACATCAAGAATCTGCGCCGAAAGCTGGAGCGCGATCCTGGTAAGCCACGCTACATCCTGACGGTGTATGGAGTCGGCTACAAGTTCGCCGAAGAATGATGCGGCATTCCTTCAAGCGCGAGATGGGAGAGCCGTGGCGCTCGAATAGTCCCAGGTTTGTCACGATTCGCCGCACACGCGCCCGTTTCTTCCGCCGTGTCGCGTTCACTGCCCTCGCGGCGTTGTGGTTCAGCGTCGCCGGCATGTCCGTAACGATCTGGACGATTGCCCACAGGTTTGGTGTTCAACCAAAGTCACCCATTCTCGTACTCATCGTCCTGTTTTGCGCCGTAGCCGTAATGATCCTCATTTTCGGCGGGATGCGAAAATTTGCAACACCGCTTGAGGCGGTGATGGACGCGGCGGATCGGGTGGCTGAAGGCGATTACACGGTTCGCGTCCCGCCGTGGGGACCATCGCCGATGCGTGCGCTGGCGCGTTCATTCAACACCATGACCGAGCGGCTGCAGAACGCGGATCGCCTCCGCCGCAATGTCATGGCTGATGTCGCGCACGAGCTGCGCACGCCGCTGAGCGTGCTCCAGGGACGTCTCGAAGGCCTCATTGACGGGGTTTACCCTCGTGACGATCGTCAGCTCGCCGAGCTGCTCGAGGAAACACGCGTCCTGTCGCGACTGATCGAAGACCTGCGAACGCTGGCGCTGTCGGACGCCGGTGCGTTGCCCTTGCAAAGAGAGTCGACAGACGTCGTCGAGCTTGTGCGCGACGTGGTGCGCAGTATGACGCCAGAAGCGGACAAGAAATCGGTGTCGCTCAGCGCCGATTCGTCAGTCGAAACTGCTAGGGTTGACGTCGATCCAGTGCGCATCCGAGAGGTCCTGACCAATATCCTGTCAAACGCAGTGCGGCACAGCGCAAGCGGCACTTCGGTCACTGTTTTTGTCGATGACACCGAGCACGGCGTGGCCATCGTCGTGCGTGACGCGGGCGAAGGGATGTCTTCGGAGGAACTTGCTCGAATATTCGATCGCTTCTACAAGGGGTCAGCGTCGCGTGGCTCAGGGCTCGGGTTAGCGATTGCGAAAAGCATCGTCACCGCTCATGGCGGAGAGATCCGAGCGTCGAGTGAGCGCGGAAAGGGAACCATAGTCGAGGTCATATTGCCGAGATGACGTAGATGCCGCGTTTGCCACTCGGAGAACGGCGGTACCTCTTGAACGCGTTCTCTTAAGGTGATAGGAGTAACCCCGCTTATGCGAGGAAGGCCCATGGGGAGATGCTTCACTCGCCGGTTCGGGAGAGCATGCATTCTACTCGCTGGGGTGTTGACGCTCTACCAATCTGTCGACGCGGGATCGCCGAACTCCGGCCCCGGTCAGCAAATCATTGACCCTCCGGTCGCGCTCAGTAAGGACTGGAAGCGGCTCCGCACCAACGACGTGAACGTGGTCGGCAACGCCAGCGAAGGGGAACTTCGGACCGCGCTCAAGCAAATCGAGGACTTCCGCGCTGGTTTGGTCGCGCTCTTTCCCGGGATCAAAATGACGTCCCGGCGTGCCACGACGATGGTCGTGTTGAAGGACTTCAACACGTTCAGAAACTTTCAACCGAGAGACGAACGCGGACGGCGTCGCGAGAACGTCGGCGGGTATTTCACGACCACCCCGACGATGAACTACATGGTGCTCGGTGCGTTCGGAGATCGTGACGCGACGCTCGAGGTCGTATTTCACGAATACACGCACTTCATTCTGCAGCAGAACTTTCGATCGCTGCCATTGTGGGTGAATGAGGGGACGGCGGATTTTTATTCAACCTTCCGCAGCAACTACAAGGACGGAAAGAGTCTGGTGGGTACGCCCCCGACGGGGCGGCTGGCAACGCTTCGCGACCGGGGGGTCATGTCCTTGGATCGAATCCTGACCAACGAGGGCTCGTCGACGGCCTATCGCGATCCCGACACCGTCCATCTCTTCTATGCGCAGTCCTGGGCGTTCGTGCATTACCTTCAGCTCGGGAACAACGGAAAGCGGCGCGGTCAGATCAGCGCATATTTAGCCGCGCTCGATCAGGGTATGCCGATCGAGCAGGCCTTCTTCGCGGCCTTTGGCGTCACCTTGGCGCAGATGCAGAACGAGCTCGGACTTTACGTCCGTCAACCGATTCTCCAGGCATTCCTGTTCTCGCCAAAAATAGCGACCGCCGACGTAGCAACCCTGGCGGTGGATCGCCTGACACAATCCGACGCGGCCTACGTTCAGGCCGATCTCCTGTTGCAGATGGGCGCGACCGAAGACGCAGAGCGGCTTCTGACGAACGTGCTGGCGATCGACCCTTCACACGTCGGGGCCAAGATCGCGCTCGCGCGGGTGCGAGGCCGGCAGGATCGGCGCGATGAGGCCATCGCGGCGCTCGAGGGCCTCACGGCGGCGAACCCGGCGACATTCTCCGCGCAGCTGTACCTCGCCGGCATGCTCCGCGCCGCACGACGCTATGAAGCAGCCATGCGCGCTGCCGAGCGTGCGGTGGCACTCGATCGTGAGTCCACCTACGCGTGGTACGAGTTGAACCTGTCAGCGCTGGCGAGCGGTCGCGACAAAGAAGCCAATGAAGCCCTGGCACAGATCATCGCGCGCGATTCGAGTCCCGCGTGGTACCAGAGTCAGACGTACGATGCATACGCGCTCGGGCGCGACGAGGCGGTTGTCCGAAGTGCCACTGCTTACATCCGATCAGCCGGACAAGGAAACGAAGCATCGCCGTACGTCGGATATGCTGCAGCGCTCGCCACGATGCGTCTCGGGCGCCAGGCTGAAGCCGCTGCGGTGTTAAAGAAGATTGAGGAGTCTACGCCTCTGGGATCGTGGCAGAGTCTGATTGCGCAATTCCTCCAGGGTCAATTCTCAGGTGAGAAGTTATTGGATAAGGCCAAGTCGGATGGTGAGCGCACGGAAGCGCACGCCTACATCGGTGTGCTGAATGCAATTCAAGGAAAGCAGGCAGACGCGCTCGTTCACCTTCGCTGGGTAAAGGAACGCGGCGTCAAGGGCTACGTGGAGTACCGCATGGCAATCGCCGAACTCGAGCGGCTCGAGGCGGCAAAGGCGCGCTGAATTCCGATTACCGAGATGACGGTAATGACCAATTGAAATCGAGCGCCTCGGTCAGGACTCGTCCAGACGATCCCGCAGGTGCATCCACATCGATCAACGCCGCAAGTGTCGGCGCGAGATCGTTTAATGCAACACGACCGGGATACCTGCCCATCTTTACTTGGCGTCCCATGATAACGAGCGGAATATGGGCGTCGTAGTTGTACGGGCTGCCGTGCGTGGTTCCCGTCGCCTGCCGCATCCAGTACGGTTCCAGGATGATTTCCAGGTCACCGGATCGTTGCGCATTGAATCCACGAAGCACGCGCGTCCCGATGAGATCATTGACCACTTCACCGCGAAGCAACTGATCGCGCGTGTAAACGCGCGCGACGTGGGGCACTTTCATCGCCGCAGCCGCGGCGACGCGGCGAACGTCGGCCGGGTCGAGCTGTTTCTCTTCGATCAGGGAGTAATTGAGATACGGCGACGATCCCGCCGTGGCCATCAACCACTTGCCTTCGCCGAACCGAGCGGTCAGCGCCAGTTCGATTGCGCCGAACAGTTCTTTGTTCGTGAGCCGGCCGCCGGGTAATGAGCGTTCCGTCAGCGATTCCGGAACAGGCGCAACACCATGATCGGCCGTGAGCGCCACGATCGTGCGCTGCAGGCCAACCATTTTGTCTATCCGATCGAGCAGCTGGCCGATTGCACGATCGGTTCGTATCGCGATATCCCGCACCTGCGGTGAATCCGGTCCGTAGGTATGACCGACCGAATCGTTCGACGAAAAACTCACGGTCAGGAGGTCGGTTACGCCGCGTTGCCCCAGTCGCTCTTCGGCAATCGCCGCCGTCGTGAAGTCCAGCAGCATCTGATTTCCAAACGGGCTTCCATAGACGGCCTCGTACAGCGTCGTGCCGGTTTCCTTCGGCAGCTGTTTCAGCATCGGCGTGCCGACCGACAGCGCCAGCCATGATTGCCCGGCGAGCGAATCTGCCGCTCGCCGATCGTTGAAGGCTTGCACCCAGGGCGGAACGTCGTTCAAGTAATACGTGCTGGTGACGAACGCGCCGGTCTTCGTGTCGAACCAATAGGCGGCGTCAGCGCCTCGTCCGACGGGCATGATTGCGCCGCGATCTTTGAGCGAAATGCCGATGACTCGCGGCGCATTCGGCGCGCCCTTCGCGGCACCTGAGGCAAGCCGCATCTCGTCACCCAATGTGCTCACCAGGAGCCGTCGAGGTGAGGCGGTCGACGCGTTGGGTGCGCCAACCGGCTTCACCGTGTCATCGGTGATGCTGGCGACGGTCTTGCCAGACTCGCGATCGAACCAGTCATTGCCGATAATGCCGCTCACCGACGGCGTCGCGCCCGACAGCATGGTCGAGTGGCCGATGGCGGTGACTGTCGGATAGTGCTCGAGGTATGCGTTCGTGAACACCGCTCCGTCGGTGAGTAGTTTCTTGAATCCTGCTGTGAACTCGCTCCGGAATCGAGTCAGGTAGTCGTAGCGGAATTGATCGACGGCGATGAGCAGCACCAGCCGAGTCTCCGTCGGACTCGTTGCCTGCTGGGCACGTGGTGCCGCTGAGAGGAATAGCGCTAAGCCAATGAGGAGGAACAGAACCCTTTTCATTCGACGCTCCGGGGTCGGCATAATTCTACCGGTAGAATTCGCCAGGAGGCGATATGCAACGAACGCACCTGATCGCCGCGCTGATCGTGGCGGTGGCAGGCATGACTGCGGCTCAGGGCAGAGGATGGCGGGCCCGACCGGAAGCAGTTGCGCAGGCGGCGAAGCAACAGCCGGGCTTCAACTACGACGAGTCGCGTGTCGAGTCGTACACGTTGCCTGATCCACTGGCGCATAAAAATTCGACGGTCAAGAGCGCGTTAATGTGGCCTCCCCGGCGCGCGGAGATCCTCGACTTGTTCCGTACGAACGTTTACGGACGCTCGCCTGGCAAGCCGGAGTCGGTCGCGTTCTCCGTTGTCGAGGAGAACCCAAAGGCGATGGATGGCTCGGCGACTCTGCGGCGGGTAGCGATCACCAGTCGTCAGGGTTCAAAAACGCATCGCTTCGAACTGACACTCTTTCTCCCGAACAAGCGGGCGGGCGCTGCGCCAGTGTTTTTGCTGATCAATAACCGGCCGCCATCGAACACCGATCCAACGCGCAAGGAGAAGTCCGGATTCTGGCCGGCGGAACAAGTCATCGCGCGCGGCTATGGCGTCGCCGCTTTCCACTATGCCGAGCTGGCGCCAGACGAAGCGAAGACGTATCGCGATGGAGTGATGACGTTTTACGACGAGAGCGGATCGCCACCATACACGTGGGGCGCGCTTGCGGCGTGGGGCTGGGGGGCGAGCCGCGCGATGGACTACTTCGAAACCGACGCACGCGTCGACAAGGCGCACGTTGCGGTCGTCGGTCACTCGCGCGGCGGCAAGGCGGCGCTGTGGGCCGGAGCAGAGGACGAGCGCTTCGCGATGGTCGTCTCGAACGACTCAGGCGAAGGGGGCGCGGCGCTCAGCCGCCGTAACTTCGGCGAGACGATCGAACGGATCAACACGTCATTTCCGCATTGGTTCACGGCGACATACAAGACGTTCAACGCCCGTGCGGCCCAGCTGCCGGTCGATCAACACATGCTGCTATCACTCGTCGCGCCGCGAGCGCTTTATGTCGCCAGCGCCGACGAAGATCTGTGGGCCGATCCTCGAGGTGAGTTCCTGTCGCTCGCCGCATCGTCGCCGGTGTTCGCATTGTGGGGTGATGCGCCGATCCGGCCTGCCGACATGCCGGGCGTCGATGCGCCGCTCATCGTCGGGCGTCGCGGATATCACATTCGGACGGGCGGCCACAATCTCACTCCGTACGATTGGGACCGCTACGCCGATTTCGCGGACAGAGTTTGGAAGCGGTAGGACGAAAAAGGCAAAAGGCAAAAGGCAAAAGGGAAAGCGCCTGCGGTGAGAAAGGAAAGGTACAAAGGCAATGCGTCACATCCGGCTGACCGCGCTCCTTATAGGTATCGCGGTGGCCACGCTGTCGTCCCAGCCGATCCCGCACGACACCGGCGCGGCGGGTGCGTGGCAGAAGATCAACAAACTGAAAAACACCGCGAGCGTGCTGCACGGGACCGCGCATCCGGATGACGAGCACGGCGGCGTCCTCGCGAAGCTGAGTCGCGGAGATGGCGCCCACGTGATGTTGCTCACGCTCACTCGCGGGGAGAGCGGCGACAACGCGATCGGGCCGCAACTGTTCGATGGCCTCGCGCTAATCCGCACCGACGAACTCCTGACCGCTGACAAGTATTACGGCGTCGACGAGCAGTACTTCTCAACGATGATCGATTACGGATTCTCCAAGCGCCTGGACGAAACCACCGAGAAGTGGGGTCTCGAAAACGCATACCGCGACGTCGTCCGGGTGATCCGCATGACACGGCCGTGGATCGTCGTTTCCCGTTTTCAAGGTAACACGCGCGATGGCCACGGCAATCATTCGGCTGCAGGTCTTTTGTCGCAGCAGGCCTCTGAGGCGGCGGGGGACCCGAATCGATTTCCCGAGCAGATCAAGGAAGGACTGCGACCGTGGTCCCCGTTGAAGGTCTACATGGGCGGCGTGCGCGCGGACGAGAACTGGACGGTGCGGATCGACAGCGGCGAATACAACCCCGTGCTGGGCGATTCGTACGCGAACATCGCGGCGTTCGGTCTTAGCTTTCAGCGGTCGCAGAATGGTGGCCGATACGCTCCCAGCGTTGGTCCGACTTACCAGTACTACACGCGGACCGCGTCGCGGGTGGCGGCCCCCGATAAGGAAAACTCGATTTTCGATGGCATCGACACCACGTACGCGGGACTGTTCAAAACGCTCGGTCGCACGGCGCCCGCCGGTGTTGATGCGGCGCTCGCCGGAATTGATGCCGCGGTTGCGCGCGCGATCGCAAGTTTCAAGTTCACGGATCCAGCGTCGGCCGCGCCAGCGCTGGCGGAAGGATTGAAGCTCACCCGCGAAGTCTTGGAGAAATCCAAGAACGAGCCTGAGGTGTGGGATGTGCTGTGGTACAAGCAAATGCAATTCGAGGCGGCGATAAACGCCGCGCTTGGGATCGAGTTGTCCGCCTTCGCTGATCCGAATCCGAAGCCGAGTTCTGATGGCGGAGGACGAGGCGGCGGTCGCGGTGTGGTCACCACGATGACGGCGCCCACTCCAGGTCAAACCTTTGGAGTAACCGTGCGTGTAACTAATCGCGGAACCGCGCCGATTCGGCTGAAGGGCGATCCCCAGTTGAGTGCGACAGCGGGTTACACACTGACGCCCGTTAGCCGCCAGTCGACGCTCGACCTAGAACCGTCCGTGACGTTGTCATTTACAGTCGCAGTGGCAGACGATGCGCCGATCAGCACCAAGCCATGCTTCAGTCGAGCCGCCTTTACTGAGAACCGCTACGCGCTCGCGGACCCGACATGCTTTGGACAGCCATTTAATCAAGCGCCGCTGGTCGCGTCTGCGGATTACGCCGTGAACGGGGTAGATGTCGGCATCTCGGAAGTTGTGCGCCGCCGGGAACCAAACCTGCCGTACGGCTACGTCACCCGCGAAGTGCGGACTGTACCGCGCCTCGCGCTGACGGTCTCCCCGATGACGGCGGTGGTTCCGCTGTCGTCTCCCACGCGCACGGTTGATCTCGATGTGACCGTGATGCACAACGGCAGTGCGCCAACCAACGGACAGGTGTCGCTGACGCTGCCATCCGGCTGGACGTCAACGCCGCCGCAACACACGTTCGCCTTTCAGAGAGCAGGGGAGCGGACCACCTACCGCTTCAAACTCGCCGCAAAAAATATCGACGCGCA
>DASTVZ010000211.1:0-5442 GCA_035758845.1 Vicinamibacterales bacterium | reverse complement strand
AAGCTCGATCGGTTTGGCGACGCGTCGACGAGGTTGGAGGAACTGTAAAAAAGGAAAAGGGAGCTAGTCGACCGGATAGAGCAGTACTTTCAACGCCGACCGATCTTCCACCATGCCGAACGCGCGCTGCCAGTCGGTGATCGGCAGGGTAGTGGAGACCATGTCGTCCAGCCTCACTTTGCCCTGCGCAAAGATATTCATCATCCGCGACCATGTCCCCGCCGTGTACGTAATTGACCCGCGTACTGTCAGCTGCTTATAGAACACCTGATCCATCGGAAACTGGATCTCGCGGCCGCAGATCCCGACCTGTGTGTATCGGCCCATCGGACGCAGCGAGTCCAGGCAGCCGCGAACCGAGTCGGGATGCCCTGAGCATTCGAACGCGACGTCGGCGCCAACGCCGCGCGTCAGCTCTCGGACCGCGTCGCCCAGTGCGCGCGCTCCGACATTGACGACGTGTGCGGCGCCGAAGCGCGTGGCGGCTGACAGGCGTTCTGCATCGGCAGCCGTCCCCGCGACGATGGTTTGAATGCCTTCCGCAACCAGCAGCTTCACGCACAGCAGTCCGATCGGTCCCGGACCGGAGACGACAGCCGTTTCACCCAGCCGCACCTGAGTGATTTCGGTGACCGCCTGCACCACCGCGGCAAACGGCTCGCTCAGAGCTCCAGCCTCGAGTGACATGTCGTCAGGCAGGCGATACAACTGGTCTGGCCGGACGACGAGGTGACGCGCGAAGGCTCCGTCGACGCCGTGTCCCATGCCGCGGCGCTGTGGACAAAAGATGAAGTATCCGGAACGGCAATATGCGCATCTTCCGCAGGTCACCGCCGTGGCGCCGAGCACGGTGACCGGGTCGCCAACCGCAACGCCGCTGACGCCCGGCCCGATCTCGCTGACCGTTCCCGCGCACTCGTGCCCAAGGATCACTGGAGGGTAGTTGCGAAACGTGTCATGCAGGACATGCAGGTCGGTCCCGCACACGCCACAGAACGCGACCTGCACTTTCACAAGTCCGGGACCGCAGGCTGGCTCCTCCACATCCCGAACATCAATGTTGCCCGCGCCAGGCGCGTACTTGACGACAGCCCTCATGCCGCTGCCTGGGCCGTCTCGGTCCCGACTCGCGCTTTCGAGCGGAAGAAGAACAACACCAGCAATGTGATCACGAACGACATGGCCGCCGAGCTCAACCAGAATGACTGCCAGTTGCGGACGACGCCGGTCGACGTCGTGGTCGAGAAATAGTCCAGGATCCCTCCCGAGAGCAGCGAGCCGATCAGCATGCCAATGCCGTAGGTCACAAACGTGATGAATCCTTGGGCCGTGCTTCGGAGATGCGATGGCGCCGCCTGGTCGGTATAGAGCTGACCGGCGACGAAAAAGAAGTCGTAGCAGACGCCGTGGAGCAGGATTGCGATGTAGAACATCCACATGCCGGGCCCGGGATTACCGAAGGCGAGCAGCACGTATCGAAGCGCCCACGCCGACAGCCCGAGCAGCAGAATCCCGCGCACGTTAATCAGCCGGAATGCGATCGGCATGGCCAGCATCATCACCACTTCCGACATCTGCCCGAGCGTCATCTTGCCCGCCGCGTTCACGACGCCGACATCGTTGAGATACGGATTGGTGAACGAGTAATAGAAGGTGAGCGGGATGCACGCGAGGATCGATGCGATCACAAACACGAGATACGAGCGATCTTTGAGCATCGCCAGCGCGTCGAGACCGAGGATGCGCCCGATCGTGACCTGCTGACCGCGCGCCGGAGGTGGCGTGTGCGGCAGGGCGGCGAGGCTGTACAGGCACATCACGACGCACGCGCCGGCGGCGATCAGAAACGGCGTGTTCTGCGCTTCGACGGCCATGAAGCCGATGACGAGATTCACCGCAATCCAACCGAGTGTGCCCATGACGCGGATGGGCGGGAAGTCACGTCCGGGATTCTTCACCTGCTGCATCGCGATCGAATTGGACAACGCGATGGTCGGAAAGTAGCAGAGACAAAACGCGAGCAGAAGAGTGAACACTTGCGGGAACGTCGTCACGCGGCTGAGCGCGATCATGCAGATCGCGCCAAGCGCGTAGAGGACCGCCATGACGCGCTCGGTGGAAAAGAATCGATCGGCGACGAGACCGACAAAGAATGGCGACACCAGGCAGGCAATCGACACCGTCGCGAACGCGGCGCCTGCTTCAGTTCCCGAGAAGTGCAAGGTGCTGGTCAGGTAGGTATTCAGTGTGACGTACCAGGATCCCCAAATCACGTATTGCAGGAACATCATTGCGGCGAGACGAGTCTTGACGAATCCCGACATGAGCGTCACGGCTCCTTTCCAGGATGGCGCTGGTGCGCGGTGAATCATGACATTAATCGGTGCTTCCGCCTAAAGGCGGAAGCTACACTAGCCCCCTCGTGGCTCCCCCCCTCGTGGCTTCCACCTTCTAAAGGCGGAAGCTACACTAGCCCCCTCGTGGCTACCCCACTCGTGGCTTCCACCTTTAGGTGGAAGAGACGCGTTGCGCGGATCCTCCTTGCCCGACTATGCTCCCGTGCTATGACCGACATCGGCGGATTCTTTCGGCTCGACGGAAAAGTTGCGCTGGTGACCGGCGGGTACGGCGGCATCGGCTCTGCGGTGTGCCGCGGTCTGGCCGCCGCCGGTGCACGAGTTGCCGTCGCGGGGCACGATGCAGCGAAGGCAGACACGTGCGCCGCGGACATCCGCAAGGAAGGCGGCGAGGCCCAGCCCTTCACCTTCGATGCGCTCTCATCACGTGAAACGCGACAGATGGTCGATGCCGTGGCCGCGCGGTGGGGGCGACTCGACATCCTGGTCAACACCGTTGGCGGCAATCAGCGGGCCGAGTTGGCCGACGAGGTGACCGAGGATGGATTCGAGCACGTCATGAAGTTGAACCTGACGAGCGCGATGTTTCAGTCGCAAGCGTCCGCGCGGCACATGATCGCGGGAGGGCAAGGGGGAAAACAGGTGCACATCGGGTCAGTGCGCAGTCTCCTGGCGCTTCGCGGCAAAGGATTTTCCGCCTACTGCGCGGCCAAGGGCGGCCTGGCGATTCTGTGCAAGCAGCTCGCGGCGGAGTGGGCGCCGCACAACATCACGGTGAATATGGTGTCGCCGACGTTCGTACGCACACCGCAGGGCGAGCGTTTTCTCACCGACCCTGCGTTTTATCAAAGCGTCGTCGGTCGCATTCCGCTCGGCCGTATCGGCGAGACGGAAGATGTGGTTGGTGCCGTGTTGTTCTTCGCGTCGCCGGCTTCGAATTTCGTCACCGGACAGACGCTATATCTTGACGGCGGCATTACAGCAACGCAGTAGTATGCTGACGCGAGGAAAAGGGAAAAGGGAAAAGGGAGAGCGCGTGGGGGTGGGGCCCCACCCGCCGTGAGTGAAGCAGACTGCCCCACGGCCAGACAACAAGAGGAGTTTCATGCCGCGGAAGCTGATCGATCTGAGCATGCCCGTGCACAACGACATGATTGTATTTCCCCGTGTCGTGCGCCCGGCACTCGTGATGTATGAGACGTGGCAGCAGTTTGCCGAACGGGTGGGCGCGGCGAAGTACGGTGCGACGTCGCTGACCGCGAGCTATCTGGTCGTGCTCGGCGATCATGTCGGCACGCACATCGATTCACTGCGGCATTTGCGCGAACAGGGCCCGGGCGCTGAAGGGATTCCGTTGGAGTACTGCTTCGGCGACGGCGTCTGTCTCGATTTCCGGCACCTGCCGAAGGGTGCGGGCATCTCGGTCAAAGACGCGCAGGCGGCGCTGGCAAAGATCGACTACACGCTGAAACCGCTCGACATCGTTCTCATTCATACCGGCGCAGGAAAAATTCAGGACAGCGAGAACTACGTCACCGACCAATGCGGCATGACGGCGGAAGCCACGCACTGGATGCTGGATCAGGGCATTAAGGTCATGGGTATCGACGCGATCACGTTCGATCCACCGGTGTGGGCGATGTTCGAGCGCAAGCAGTTCTGGGAAGCGCACCGCGTCATGTGCGAGCGCGAGTACTATCATCTGGAAAACATGACGAACCTGGATCAGTTGCCAGGGCACGGCTTCAAACTGGCGGTCTTTCCTGTGAAGTGGGTCAACACGACGGCCGCACCGGTGCGTGCGGTCGCGATCATGGACTAACCACGATATGGCCACCATCGTCGTACTCGGTGCGCTCGACACGAAGGGAGAGGAAGTCCGATTCCTGACCGGGCAGATCGAAGAGCGCGGACACAACGTGCTGGTGGTCGACACGGGCGTTCTTGGTCAGCCGGCATTTACCCCGCACGTCACTCGCGACGAAGTCGCGACTGCGGGTGGAGCGTCGTTGGCCGCGCTCGTGTCGGAAGCCGATCGCGGCCGCGCGGTGATCGCAATGAGCCAGGGCGCCAGCGCGATCGTGCAGCGCCTGCTCGAGCGCAGACAACTCGACGCGGTGATCGCGATGGGGGGTGGCGCGGGCACATCAGTCGGAACGGCGGCGATGCGCGCACTGCCGCTCGGAATTCCGAAGGTCATGGTGTCGACGCTCGCCAGCGGCGATGTGCGCGGGTTCGTGGGCGTCAAAGACATTACGATGATCCCGACGATCGTCGACATCAGCGGACTGAATCGGATCAGCCGGAACGTGTTTACGCGCGCCGCCGGCGCGGTGTGCGGTATGGTCGAAGCGTCCGTGCCGCCTGGCGATGACAAACCCATCATCGTCGCGTCGATGTTCGGCAACACGACACCGTGCGTCGAAGCGGCACGCGCGATCCTGGAGACAGCCGGATTCGAAGTGTTGGTCTTCCATGCGACCGGAAGCGGTGGGCAGACGATGGAGAGCTTGATCGAGGCGCGGCAGGTGGCTGGGGTTCTGGATGTGACGACCACCGAGTGGGCAGACGAACTCGTCGGCGGCGTGATGTCAGCAGGCCCGACGCGGCTGGAGGCTGCGGCGAAGACCGGTACACCGGCGGTGATCGCACCCGGCTGTCTCGACATGGTCAATTTCTGGGCGCCGGAGACGGTGCCTGAACGATTACGCGATCGTCGTCTGTATCGCCACAACGAGAAACAGACGCTGGTGCGGACGACGCCAGAGGAGAACACCGAGCTGGGCAGAATCATCGCCGGGAAGTTGAACGCGTCAACGGGACCAGTGGAAGTATATTTTCCACTTCGCGGCATCTCGGTAATTTCAGCAGCCGGGAAGCCATATCACTGGCCAGAAGCCGATGCGGCGCTGCTCGAGTCGTTGCGCAAGCACCTGACCAAAGGGATTCCGCTTCACGAGTTGGACTGCCACATCAACGACGCGCCATTTGCGCAGGCGATGGCACAAGGGCTGTTGGCTATGTGTTCAAACGTACGGGCGTGAATGCGACGGTTTTGAAAACTTCGTCGATGAGTAATGAGCGA
>DASTVZ010000192.1:0-12577 GCA_035758845.1 Vicinamibacterales bacterium | reverse complement strand
CGTCCAAGCCGAGCCGGTGCCAGCCATCAGGAGAGTTCGAGACCCTGAAATCTTTTGCCGCAGTTGCCGTGAAGTAGTTGTCGAAGGCTTCGAAATAGTCGTCAACGGCTTTCTTGCTGTTCACAACCGCGGCATTGTTCGACTGCACGTAGAAGCCTCGCCACGTGTAGTTCGTCGATCCAAACACCACCTTGTTGATGCCCTTGCCCCGAACGGCAATGGATTTGTGGTGCTGGATGTTGGCCATGTGCTGGCGGACGACGTTCTTCTGTCCGGCGCTTTTCCGCAGACGGGCAGCCGCCTTGCTCTCGGGGGCTGCGGGCGGTTTGTGCTCGACAGAATCATCGATGATGATCTTGAGACGAGATTTGAGTCGCTCCAGCCGGGTCACAATCTCCGGCAAGTTGAGGTCGTAGGCGATCACCCGCACATCCGCCTTCTTCTCGATCGCTTCATCCAGCAGTTCGAGGATCACCGACCGCGCTTCGAAACCCATCCACTCGTAGGCTTCTTCGGCCCGTTTGTGGGTGGCCTTGAATTCCAGTCCCTTCTTTGCGTTTCCTGGTACCAAGGTGGTAATAGCCCCGTCAGGCTGAAAACGTGTAACGAAGGCCTGTGAGGAAATAAAACCGCGCGTGAACGCGATGTTAATCTGGCCCGGGTGCGTTTCCCGCATCAGCGCGATCGCCGCCGTCTGCGGCTCACCTCGGCCCAGCGCGCCGCTTTCATCCATGAACATCGGCGTAACGCGGTAGGTGAATTTGCCTGGCAGGTTGGTGTCCTTCGGAAAATGCACCCAGCGAAAATACTGAAACGGCGCCACCGTGCTGTCGATGGGCGGATCGGAGAACTTCGTCCGCTGCCCAGGGAACCCGATGCGATTCTTGATAGCCCAGAACTCGTTACTTTCGGGCTCGCGGAACTCGATCGCGAAGCCGACAAAATTTCGCGGTGGCTTGCCCTGCCGCCAGTTCATCGCCAGCAGCGCCATCCCGTCTCCGCGATGGACCTTCAGTGTGAACGGCGCTTTTGAATTTGCTCCAGTGACCTGGAATTCGGTGCTCATCTACTCTCCTGGAGACTCGGGATAGGAAGACAACCGGCGCGACGAGCCCTCGCGGCGGTCTCATGCGTATCCCGTCGACATCATATGCCCGCCGATGGGCCGTCGTGACACAATGCTGCCGGGCAGAGTGTCAACGATGATCGAGACCGCGCCGTGGATGTGCCCCACCTGTCACGCCAGGGTCTCGACGCCTTATTGTCCGGAGTGCGGCGAACGTCCACTCAGCGAGCGCGAACTCACGCTTCGCGGCATCTTCAATCAGTTCATCCAGGCGTTCATCAAGATTGATGGTCGTCTCATTCGAAGCTTTCGCTATCTCGTGTGCCGTCCAGGTTTTCTCACAGTGGCCCACCTAAAGGGACAGCGGAAGCCGTACGTCGGTCCTATCTCGCTCTTCATGATCGCCAACGGTCTGTTTTTCGCAACCGAATCGCTGACCGGGGGGACCGTCTTCACGACGCCGATCCACTCACATCTTCACACCCAACCGTGGAGTGGCGTCGCAGGGTTGTGGGTATCGCATCGATTACAGGCGATGCACACGACGCTTGATGTCTATGCACCAGTTTTCGATCACGCCATGGCGCGGAATGCACGGTCGCTCGTCATATTCATGGCCATGTCTTTTGTGGCCGCCCCCGCGCTCGCGTTCTATGGGAGCGGGAGACCGCTTGGTGCTCATGCCGTCTTTTCGCTCCACGTGTATGCGTTTCTGCTCCTGCTCTTCTGCGTTGCGACAGTGGTTCCGCCTGTTGACCTGTGGTTCGGCGGTGCCGGATTTGTCTCCGGCGGGCTGGATGACGCGATCTCTATTGCCCTGCTGCTTGCTTGTGGAATGTATCTACACCTCGCGACGGGAGAGGTGTACGGCGCCACTGGCGCCAGTCGAATTCTCAAAGTCGTGGCGCTCACCATCGGGGTGGCGGGAATTGTATTGGGCTATCGATTCGTCCTCTTGGTGATCACGTTGTATACCACCTGAGTATTCTTGTCTTCCGGGAGCGACTGATTGCCTTCGAAACCTGTCGCGATGGCGTCGCTCTGTGGGAGAATTCGGCCAGTCTTTGTCGATACAGTGCGGCCGGAGCGCACGATTCCATGCTGCCGAAGTTATGGCGAGCGAAGCGTCTGGCCAAGACAACTCCGGCGTCGACCGCGTAAGTTGGAGGAATGATGTTTCGAAGGACCAGCACACTGGTTTTTTCTGCGGTGCTTTTGGGTATCGCAACGATCACGCTGTATGGGCAGGCACCAGCGCAGCCGCCTCAAGGCGGCTCGACGGCCACGCCGATGTCGGACGAGCACGTCATCGCGAATCCCAACTATGTATCGATTCACCTTGAAGTCGATGTGAATCGCTCCGCCGCAGATGTGTGGAAACGCGTCGGCAAGTACTGCGACATCGGCGAGTGGTTTCAGGTCGCCGCAGGATGCAAGATCCTGTCGGGGACTGACGGCGAAGTCGGTGCTGTCCGGTCGATTGCGAACGAAGTTCTGGTCGCCAAGACCGAACTGTCCTACACCTACACGCAGCCAGTGCGGGCCGGACGGCCGTACAACCTCTATCACGGCACGCTCGAGGCGCGTCCAGTAACGGCCACGACGTCGAAGCTTCTCTACACGCTGATGTGGGACAACTCGATGCTGGCGGACGAAGCCGCGCGGGAGAAGGACAAGGCGTCGCGGACCGCCACGTTCACCCGGGCGCTCCAGAATATGAAAACGCTGGCAGAGGGTGGCACCCTCGCGCCGCGGTAAGGGCGCACCGCAAGACCGTATCGCACTACTCGGGTCCCACGGTAAGCACCGTAACCGCGGGCGGGACTCGAAAGCGGACCGGCAGAATGCTCGTGCCGACACCCGTAGCCACGAACAAGTGCCGCGCATCTTCAATCACATGGCCTGCCGCATAACGTTGTCCGAATTGTGATGGAACGACAGGCCGGCCGACAAACGGGAGACGAACCTGACCGCCATGCGTGTGTCCGGCAAGCGTCAGCGCTACGCGCGCCGGCACGTCCGGAAACACGTCGGGATTGTGTGTCAGCAGGATCACCGGCTGCTCATCGTTTACTGCCGCAATCGCCGCTCGCACATCGTGAACGCCTGTCCAGAGATCGCTGATTCCAGCGATCCACAGAGGACCGGCGGGCGTTTGTGTCCTCACCGCCGATTCTTCTATGACTCGTATCCCGTTTTGCTCGAGCGCCCGCTTGACGCGATCGTGATCGAGCCAGCCGTCATGATTGCCGAGGACAGCAAAGACGCCAGCAGGAGATCTAAGGGCCTTCAGTTCGCTGGCGATCTGTTCGGGAGGCACGAACTGTCCTCCGATAACGCCCTGAATGACGAGGTCGCCAAGGATGCAGATGATATCCGCGCGTGCCGCGTTGGTACGTTGGACAACGTCGTGCAATTTTGCAGGACCGTTGAACGGTGAGCCGACGTGCAGATCGGTGAGGATAGCGATGCGCACCGGCCCTCGCCCTGCCCAGTGCAGGGGAATGCGTTCTTCAGTGACGATGAAACCCGCCGGCTCCCACCAGAATGCGCGGAGTCCGGCTGCGAGGATCGCGAAGCCGAGGGCTAGTGTCGTCCAACGCCAAAGATGAGTCGATCGGAAACGCCTTTTCAGAGTCGATCGCTCACCGTCCGGCATGCTGAACCGATCGCCGGGATAGTGCATAGCCGTTGTTTCGGGCCAACCTCACTCGAGCGCCTCGATCGACGCGCAACACAGCCTCATGTCTCATTGACCTTTGGACCTTTAGCCACAGGTCGAAGATGCCGCTCCAGGAATCGCGCGACATCCTCCAGCGTCGCGGCACGAGGCGCCGCCGTTGAAAAATGCGCAACCAGTGTGCGGTCCGGCGAGAAGATGACAATCGGTTTCCGATACTGAACGGCGAGCGACACCTCCGACGCCGTGCCTGGTCCGCCGGGGAGTGCCACGATCGCCGCGGACGTAAGCACATTGATGTGATTTCTCGAGAGACTCTCTTGGCCTCGAACTCCACTGTAGGGAAGATGCGTGTAAATCGGCAACTCCACAAACCTGTTCGGATACCCGTCTTTCGGTGTGCCCGCATCCGCTTCGCTGCACGGAATAATGCCGATGCAGATCCCGCGGCCCCGGCGTGCCTCGACGAAGCCGCGACTGACGGCTTCCATGACTCCGCTCCCGGCGCCAGTCAACAAATTCACTTCCAGGCTCGCAAGTAACTGGCCGACGCTCACGGCGAGCGACTCATGGCGCTCGTCCCCCGAACCCATGACGCCAACGGTCTGGTCAGCGAGTACCGCGCTCATGTTGGCTGACAAGCGTCAACTTCACCCCTTCGTGCGAAGCGACAAAGCCCAAGCCCTCGTAAAAGCGGATGGCATCGGGTCTCGCTTTGTCCGAGGTGAGTTGAAGTATGTGGCAACCACGCGCTCTGGCGCGCTCGATCGCCCAACGAAAAAGCTTCGTACCAATTCCGCTGGACCGCACGTGAGACGCCTCTCGCACTCCCCTCGATGAGCGCTCGCCAGCCGCCTTTATAAGTGATGGTCTCGTGCGATCGATCGACTCTAACGGCGACGGCACATGGCCGTTTACCATTACAAAGTCGGGCGTCCAGAACGGCGTCAGTACTCTGCCCAAATAGGTGCCGCCCATGACACATCTGATTCTCGCGGCGTACGCGCTTGCTTCGATCGCCGGGCCACAAGCAGCGCAGCCTGGCATCGCGGTGACATACACGGTTCCGCCATCGGTTTCGCTGCACGAACCGATCGTGACCACGCTAACCATTCACAACTTGCTCCCGGAAACCGTCAATCTCGACTTAGGCTGGGATAGACGAGAACGGTTCCTTCTAGTGGTGCGCCGGCCGGATGGAACGATTCAGCACCCTAAGATTGTCCCTTACGGTCTAGGCAGGAGAGGACGCATTTCTATCGCGAGCAATGATCACTACTCGCAGCAGCTCGCGCTGGATGACTGGATTTCCTTCGACCAGACCGGGGACTATCAGGTGACCATTCAATTGCCAACTCCCGTAACGGCCGCGGGTACGTCTGTCATGCGGCCTCCTGAGGATACCCTCAGTATTCGCATCGGGCCATACAACGAGGCCGTCATCCGAGCGAAATGCGACCAACTGACACCGAGTGTTATTGGGGACAGAGCCGAGGAACATTACTACGCTTTGCAGGTCCCTCGACACTTTAACGATTCGGCGGCTGTCCCATGTCTTCGCTCCATACTCGACAGGACGGACCTCGCGGATACGGTTATCTTCGAGGCTCTGAAGAGCATTGGCACGGCGGACAGGCGGCGTGTCCTGGAGGAGATCGCGGCAGGCAGTTCGGGCGATCGCGCCGCGATGGCGCGGAACGCACTGGTGACGTTCAAGCGATAGTAACTTCAGCAAGCAGCCTGTATGTCGAATTGAGCGAGTACAAAAAAAGAGGCGGGGTCCAACCAGCCTCCGCTAAAACTTCCGCCTTCGCTGAAGGTACGGCGGACAAGACGGCCTCAAGCCAAAAACAAAAGGGCGATGGTCATTCGACCACCGCCCCAATCAGCATTCAGCAATCAGCATCCAGCCCGCCTCCGCTAGAGCTCCGGCGAGGCAGGCGCTCGTTATTCGATTTCGTCTCGCGTAAAGGCTTCCTCCGGCTCGACGAAATACTCCATCTCGCGCTCCAGCTCCAGTTCCTCCGGCGTTGGCGGCGGCGGTGGTGGCGGCTCGTCCGCCGGGATTCGCACGTGCCGGTAGTACTCGAAGCCGGTGCCCGCCGGGATCAGTCGGCCCATCGTCACGTTCTCCTTCAGGCCGCGCAGGTGATCGACCTTGCCGGAGATTGACGCCTCGGTCAGCACGCGCGTCGTTTCCTGGAACGACGCCGCCGAGATGAACGAGTCGGTCGAGAGCGACGCCTTGGTGATCCCGAGCAGCAGCGGACGTCCGGACGCAGGCCGCCCACCCGCCATGATCACGCGCTCGTTCTCTTCCATGAACCGGAAGCGATCCACCTGCTCCTCGATCAGGAACTCCGTGTCGCCCACCTCTTCGATCTTTACCCACCGCATCATCTGACGGACGATGACCTCGATGTGCTTGTCGTTGATGTTGACGCCCTGGAGCCGGTAGACCTCCTGGATCTCGTTGACCAGATAGCTGTGCAACGCCTTCTCGCCGAGGACCGACAGGATGTCGTGCGGATTGCTCGGTCCATCCATGAGCGGCTCGCCCGCGCGGACGCGGTCGGCTTCCTGGACGTTCACGTGCACGCCGCGCGGCAGCGAGTACTCTCTCGGCTCGCCCCCGTCCTCGGGGACGATGATGATCTTCCGCTGACCCTTGACGATCCCGCCGTGGCGGACGACGCCGTCGATCTCGGAGATGATCGCCGTTTCGCGAGGCTTGCGCGCTTCGAAGAGCTCGACCACGCGCGGCAGACCGCCGGTGATGTCCTTGGTTTTCGTCGTTTCGCGCGGGATCTTCGCCAGCACTTCGCCCGCGAACACCGCCTCGCCGTCCTCGACCATCAAGTGCGCGTGCGACGGCATGTGGTACTTGCGCGTCACTTTGCCCGCCTTGTCGCGGATTTCGATCAGCGGCTGCTTTTTCTCATCAGGCGAGTCGACCACGATCTTTCGCGAGAGGCCGGTGACTTCGTCGACCTCTTCGTGATACGTCACGTCGCTGATCAGATCTTTGTACTTCGCGACGCCCGCTTCCTCGGTGAGGATCGAGAAGGTGTACGGATCCCACTCGACGAGGATCTGACCGACTTCGACCTGCTGTCCATCAGCCACCTTGAGCCGTGCGCCGTAGACGATCGGGTAGCGCTCACGGTCGCGCCCCTTCGCGTCCTGCACGACGATCGATCCGGTGCGGTTCATGACGACGCGCTGACCGGCGTTGGCGTTGTCTTCACCCTTGGTTTCGACCACCTGCAGGCCCTGATACCGGACCGTGCCGGCGTGCTTCGCATCAAGGGTCGACTGCTCGCTGACCCGCGATGCCGTTCCACCGATATGGAACGTTCTCATCGTCAACTGCGTGCCCGGTTCGCCGATCGACTGCGCGGCGATGACGCCGACCGCAAGACCGAGTTCGACGAGCTTGCCGGTCGCGAGGTCGCGGCCGTAGCACTTGGCGCAGACGCCGCGGCGGCTGGCGCAGGTCAGCACCGACCGGATGCGGACCTTTTCGATACCGCCTTCCTGGATCGCCGACGCCTTCTCTTCGTCGATCGCGTCGTTGACCTCGACGATGGTTTCGCCGGTGAACGGGTCGGTGATCTTCTCGAGCGTGACGCGGCCGATGATGCGGTCGCGCAGCGGTTCGATGATCTCGCCCGATTCCACGATCGCCCTCGCCTCGATGCCGTCCATCGTCCCGCAGTCGATCTCGTGGATGATCACGTCCTGCGCGACGTCGACCAGACGACGAGTGAGGTAGCCCGAGTCCGCGGTCTTGAGTGCGGTGTCGGCCAGACCCTTGCGAGCGCCGTGCGTCGAGATGAAGTAGTGGAGAACCGAGAGCCCTTCACGGAAGTTCGAGGTGATGGGCGTCTCGATGATCTCGCCTGACGGCTTCGCCATCAAACCGCGCATGCCGGCCAGCTGGCGGATCTGCTGTTTCGATCCGCGCGCGCCGGAGTCGGCCATGATGTAAACCGGGTTGAAGTTGCGGCCCGACTGATCGAGCTCCTCCATCTCCGAGAACATCGCGTCGGCTATCCGCTCGGTGACGTCGGACCACACGGCGATGACCTTGTTGTAACGCTCGCCGTTGGTGATCGCCCCTTCGAGATACTGCCCTTCGACCTTGATCACTTCGTTGCGCGCGTTGTCGACGAGCGACGCCTTCTCCTGCGGAATGATCAGGTCGTCGATACCGATCGACAGGCCCGACCGGGTCGCATAGGTGAAGCCGAGGTGCTTGAGGCCATCGAGCATCTCGACGGTCCGTTCGAGGCCGAAGTGCAGGTAGCAGTACTGCACGACCTGCTGCAGCCCCTTCTTCTTCAGCAGCCCGTTGACGAACGGCATCTCCTTCGGCAGCGCCGAGTTGAAGATGACGCGGCCGACGGTGGTGTTGATGATCTTGTTGGTGACCGCCTGCGCTTCTGCCTGGAGCACTGCCTGATCGTCGCGGGCGACGGTCATGTCGAGCAGATCACCGCTCAGACGCAACCGGATCGGCGTGAGCGTTTCCAGCTCGCCCGCTTCGAGCGCGAGCACGACGTCGTCGGCATTGCCGAACACGCGCCCCTCGCCCTTCGCACCAGCGCGCGCCTTGGTCAGGTAGTAGCACCCGAGCACGATGTCCTGCGACGGAATCGCGATCGGCGCGCCACTCGCCGGCGACAGGATGTTGTTCGAGGACATCATCAGCACCGATGCCTCGATCTGCGCTTCAGGCGCGAGCGGGATGTGAACCGCCATCTGGTCGCCGTCGAAGTCCGCGTTGAATGCGGTGCAGACGAGCGGATGAATCCGGATCGCCTTGCCTTCGACCAGCACCGGCTCGAACGCCTGGATACCCAGGCGGTGAAGCGTCGGCGCGCGGTTCAGCAGAACCGGATGCTCACGGATGACCTCTTCGAGCACGTCCCACACTTCCGGACGCTGCTGCTCGACCATCTCCTTCGCCTGCTTGATGGTGGCGACGAGACCGCGCTCTTCGAGCTTGTTGTAGATGAACGGCTTGAACAGCTCGAGCGCCATCTTCTTCGGCAGGCCGCACTGATGCAGCTTCAGCTCGGGTCCAACGACGATGACCGAGCGGCCGGAGTAGTCGACGCGCTTGCCGAGCAGGTTCTGACGAAAACGTCCCTGCTTGCCCTTCAGCGTGTCCGACAGCGACTTCAGCGGACGATTGTTCGCACCCCGCAGCACACGACCACGACGCCCGTTGTCGAACAGCGCGTCGACCGCTTCCTGCAGCATGCGCTTTTCGTTGCGGATGATGACGTCCGGTGCCTTCAGCTCGATCAGCTTCTTCAACCGGTTGTTGCGGTTGATGACGCGGCGATACAGATCGTTGAGGTCTGATGTCGCGAATCGTCCACCATCGAGCGGAACGAGAGGACGCAGCTCGGGCGGAATCACCGGAATGACATCGAGGATCATCCACTCCGGCTTGTTCGTCGACTTGCGGAACGAGTCGACGACCTTCAGCCGCTTGGCGAACTTCAGCTTCTTCTGCGCCGACGGCTCACCGCGCATCCTGTCGCGCAGTTCGCCGGCGAGCTTCTCGATGTTGACGCGCTTCAGCAGTTCCTTGATCGCTTCCGCGCCCATCTGGGCGCGGAACTTCACCGGACCGTACTCTTCGCGCGCCTTGCGATAGAGATCCTCGGTCAGCAGCTGGTTCTGCTTGAGCTCGGTGTCCCCCGGCTCGATGACCACATAGGCCTCGAAGTAGAGGACGCGCTCGAGGTCGCGCAGCGAGATGTCGAGCAGGTGACCGATGCGGCTCGGCAATCCCTTGAAGAACCACACGTGGCTGACCGGGGTGGCCAGCGTGATGTGGCCGAGGCGCTCGCGGCGAACCTTCGCCTGGGTCACCTCGACACCGCACTTGTCGCAGATCACGCCGCGGTGCTTCATGCGCTTGTATTTGCCGCACAAGCACTCCCAGTCGGTGACCGGGCCGAAAATCTTCGCGCAGAACAGTCCGTCGCGTTCCGGTTTGAACGTGCGGTAGTTGATCGTCTCCGGCTTGGTCACTTCGCCATGCGACCACGAGAGGATCTTGTCCGGCGACGCCAGGCTGATGCGAATCGCGTCGAAGTCGGACGTGAGCGAACCGCGTGAATCAAAAGATGGTCTCATATTGTTTTTTAGCCTTCAGTCAACGCCGGAGTCTCTTCTTCAATGGGTTCGAGCGCCGGTTTCTTCTTCGTCTTCATCAGCTCGACGTCAAGGCACAGTGCCTGCAACTCGCGGATGAGGACGTTGAACGACTCCGGCAATCCAGGCTGGAACGAGGCGTCACCCTTGACGATGGCTTCGTAGATCTTCGCGCGGCCCGTGACGTCGTCCGACTTCGCGGTGAGGAGTTCCTGGAGGATGTGCGCCGCGCCGTAGGCTTCGAGCGCCCAGACTTCCATTTCTCCGAACCGCTGTCCGCCGAACTGCGCCTTCCCACCCAGCGGCTGCTGCGTGATGAGTGAGTACGGTCCGATCGAACGCGCGTGGATCTTGTCGTCGACCAGGTGCGACAGCTTCAACATGTAGATATAGCCGACGGTCACGTCCTGCTCGAACGCCTGACCGGTCATGCCGTCGAAGAGTTCCGTCTTGCCGCTCTTCGGCAGACCTGCCTTCTCGAGCCAGTTCTTGATCTCCACTTCGGTCGCGCCGTCGAAGACCGGCGTCGCGAACCAGAGGCCGAGCGCGTGCGCCGCCCAGCCGAGGTGCGTCTCGAGAATCTGCCCGACGTTCATCCGTGACGGAACGCCAAGCGGATTGAGCACGATCTCGACCGGCGTGCCGTCCGGCAGATACGGCATGTCTTCTTCCGGCAAGATGCGCGCGATGACGCCCTTGTTGCCGTGCCGTCCGGCCATCTTGTCGCCGACCGACAGCTTGCGCTTCATCGCGACGTAGACCTTCACGAGCTTGATCACGCCCGGAGGCAGCTCGTCGCCGCGGCGGACTTTTTCTTTCTTCTCTTCGAACTGCTGGCGGATGACTTCCACCTGCCGTTCAGTCCGCTCTTCGAGCTCACGGAGATCTTCCTCGAGCCGCGGATCGTCGCTCTGCACCTTCAGTCGAACGATGGCGTCGTAGGGCAGCTCCTGCAGCACTTCCGGCGCCAGGATCGTTCCCTTCTTCAGCAACCGCTCGCGGCCGTGCTCGTCGTAGAGATCCGCGCGCGACTCCTGACCCTGCAGCATGCCGATCACGCGCTTCTTCACTTCGTCGTGAAGAATGCGGATCTCGTCCTGCAGGTTCTTCTCCATCATGTCGAGCTCTTCCTGCTCGATCGCCTTGGCTCGGTCGTCCTTCTCGATGCCCTTGCGCGAGAAGATCTTGACGCCGACGATGATCCCTTCGATGCCCGGCGGGCAGATGAGCGACGCATCGCGAACGTCACCGGCTTTTTCGCCGAAGATCGCGCGCAGCAGTTTCTCTTCCGGCGTCAGCTGCGTCTCGCCCTTCGGCGTGACCTTGCCGACCAGGATGTCGCCCGGCTTGACCGACGCGCCGATGCGGATGATGCCGCTCTCGTCGAGGTCGCGCAGGTAGCCCTCCCCAACGTTCGGGATGTCGCGCGTGATTTCCTCGGGTCCCAGCTTCGTGTCGCGCGCCTCGATCTCGAACTCCTCGATGTGGATCGACGTGTAGTAGTCGTCCTTCACCATGCGTTCGGACACGAGAATCGCGTCTTCGAAGTTGTACCCGCGCCACGGCATGAACGCGACGAGCACGTTCCGCCCGAGCGCCAGCTCGCCCAGCTCCGTGCACGGACCATCAGCGAGGACCTGACCCTTGTGGACCTTCTGATCCACACGGACGATCGGCTTCTGGCTGATGCACGTGTTCTGGTTCGAGCGCTTGAACTTGGTCATCGGGTAGATGTCCGCGCCCATCTCACGTGATGTCGCCTCCGTCTCCCCTTCGACGCGGACGACGATGCGCTGGCTATCGACGTAGTCGACCGTCCCTGATCGACGCGCGACGACGACGGCGCCCGAGTCGCGCGCGGTGATGTACTCCATGCCGGTGCCGACATACGGCGAACGTGCCCGAAGCAGCGGCACCGCCTGGCGCTGCATGTTCGATCCCATCAACGCGCGGTTGGCGTCGTCGTTCTCGAGGAACGGCACGAGCGAGGCCGCAACCGAAACGAGCTGCTTTGGCGAGACGTCGATGAAGTCGATCTTCTCCCTCGGCGCGAGGATGAAGTTGCCAGCCTGTCGCGCGTTGACGCGGTCGGTCGCGAACTTTCCATTGTCGTCGACCTGCGCGTTTGCCTGCGCGATGATGTACTGGTCCTCTTCCCACGCTGACAGGTAGTAGGAGTACGGCTCGAATTCGATGCCGCGTCGCCGCTTGCCCTTGCCCGCTTCGAGATCGGCGGCAGTGAACTCGTTCGCTTCGACGATGTCGCCAACCTTCCACTTCGAACCGCCGGCATTCGTGACGATGACGTAGTCGACGATGCGGCCGTTCTTCACCTTTCGATAGGGCGACTCGATGAAGCCGAACTCGTTGATGCGCGCGTAGCACGACAACGACGAGATCAGGCCGATGTTCGGACCTTCCGGCGTCTCAATCGGGCAGATGCGCCCGTAATGCGTCGGGTGGACGTCGCGCACTTCGAATCCGGCGCGTTCGCGCGACAGACCACCAGGCCCGAGCGCCGAAAGTCGACGCTTGTGTGTGACTTCCGAGAGCGGGTTGGTCTGGTCCATGAACTGCGACAGCTGCGACGACCCGAAGAACTCGCGAATCGCGGCCATGACCGGCTTGGCGTTGATCAGGTCGTGCGGCATGGCGGT
>DASTVZ010000189.1:0-5029 GCA_035758845.1 Vicinamibacterales bacterium | reverse complement strand
TCCAACATCTCGAATGCGACCTCGTCGATCTTCGAGGTGATGTCGAACAGGTGCCAGCCGAGCATTCGTTCCACCATCCCTGTGGTGGCTGGCGCCGACGACCATTCCGCTAGCTCGAGGAGGTGACGAGGGGGCAGGTCTAGGCCGATCGGCGGATCGACGCGCGTATATCGAAGGAGCGGGACCTGGTTACCGCAACCGACCATTCCCCCCCACACAGAGATCAAACGCCTAGACGTCTGCCCGGCAGGTGTGTCGAGGACGAGCCCTCGGCGGCTGATATCGATTTGTGAACCCGGCGACAGAGCGATCACCTGTGGCTTCACGCCAAAGATTCCACAGCTGGCGAGGATCCACTCCTCTTCGCTTTGGTCCGTCGAGAGCGCGCTGCAGTGGAGTCTGTGCAGGCCTTCGGCTTCCGCTGTCGCTGCCCTATCATTCGTATCGTGCATCGCGCGATCCCAGGACGCTAGCAACAAAAGCGCGCACCCCTGAATCTGATCACGCTCGATCCCTCGTCCCTCGATGTAACGAAGGCCAAGCTCGCGGGCGGCCGTGTAAACCGGCAATGACGGATTGGGGGATTCGTACACCGATCGGTGCAGGTTGGCGACTTGCGCGAGCTCCGTCTCAGCCGGTTGCCCACCATCCTGAGCCGCCGCAAACACCGCCAGGAGCGCGAGGATTGAAAGGATTGGAAACATTCCGCCCATCGAACACAATTCGGTTGCCAACATCATTCCCGCAAGAAACGGGAGGTTGGGTGGCCAACCCCGCCACGATTCTGTGATTGCATTACAGGACTGCGTGCAGCCATCGCACCCGATGATGTGTGACGCAAGCTACCGGGTCAGCTGTTCATGGAGCAGAATGCGCCCCGCGTACTCACATCGGATCGAACCTGCTGATCCTGAGCGGCGCGATCGTATCGAGGCATTCGCGGCTACCGATCTTACTTCGGTGATCAAAAGGTGGGAGTGGTCCACAGCCGTTCGAAGGAGCGCGCGGGGCGGCTGGCGTAGTTGTTCTACGGCCGCGTCCAGCGAGCGGCGGCGAGCCACCCTGCCCCGATCCTGGACTCCTGCACCACTCGGATCGTGGCTGCACCTACACCTGCGAGGATTATCAAACGTACCTCGCCGGCCAGGGCATTACCTGCAGCATGAGCCGCCGTGGCGATTGTTACGACAATGCGGTCATGGAGAGCTTCTTCGCGACCGTGAAGAAAGAGGAGGCCGAGCGGTTTCCCAGTTACAGCGACGCCAAGATGGCGCTGTTCGATTACATCGAGGTGTTCTATAACCAACGTCGCCGACATTCGACGCTCGGCCAGATCAGTCCGGCCGCCTTCGAACGACGTGCCGACGCGGCCTAGATCGCGACGGGGCGCTCGCCGGCAGCCCCGAGGGAACGCCGGATGCTGACCCGAACGCCGCCGAGCGCCTGTAGACTCTCTTCGACGAAGGACGACGATACGAGATCAACATAGTTAACCCGTCCACCGAATCGGATCAGGTCCATGGGGAACGATGGAGAACTGTGTTGAGGCGTTCAACATTCGCGAGCGTCAACACCCTAGGGGAATCGGTGTGAATCACTGGCATCATTTCAACGATGCGTGCCTGGCAGAGTACGCGAAGTCGGGTTACGCTCGCCAACGGCTAGAGACCTTCACCGCAGACGGTTCACGTCGCTGCCGGTCGGAAATTATGAGAGAACTGGCTTCCCGTCGGCGCGACGACCGATCTGTCCGCTGACCAGAAGTGATAGATGCCGCGGTGTAGACCGATGCCCCAGGGCCGGGTATCTGCTAAGGATCACATAGGCATTGATCTCTTCGACGGAGACATAAGATCGGTCAAGCGCCTTTAAGGAGCTTCTATGGCAACAGTCAAGGTGTCGAATCAGATAACGGCGCCGGTCGAGCAGGTGTTCCAGATGTTCACCGACATCGAGCACGGGGCCGAGCAAGTGTCCGGAATCACGAAAATCGAGATGCTCACAACGGGGCGCTTTTCGCTCGGCACACGCTGGCGGGAAACACGCAAAGTGCTGGGGCGCCTCGATGACGCGGAGATGGAGGTCACCGCCTTCGAATTGAACCGCAGGTACACGATCACCCATTACAAGGCGGGCGTTCGCGTCGACGCGGAGTTCACGTTCGAACCAGTTCCTGGCGGGACGAAAGTCAGCATCGAATTCGGGCTCGGTCATCACGGGCTTCCGCCGGGACTGTTGTCGCCGCTGGAGTGGGTGATCGCGGGCCGGGTTCGCGATGTGCTCACGAGAGATCTCAGTGATCTGAAGGAAGCAATCGAGAAGGTTGCTGGGTGATTTCGAGTCATTGTTGCCACGAGTGAAGGTGGATGTATGTAGCTTCGGGAAGTCCTCCGGAATACTCTCTTCAGACGTATCACCGGCAAAGTGAAGGGTGAAGGTGAAAAGGCACTTCCTATCTCTTTCTGATAGATAAATAAATATTCAACCTGTACTTATAATTTCCTAGGAGTGTGTCCGAGTAATCGCTCTGACATTCCTATCCCGCGCGCTGTGCGCCGGCGAGATATGTACCTTTCTTCTCCGGGTCGTGCCGGTACTTGAAGACCAGCGGGAAGACGATGCCCAGGATCAGCGCGTAGCCCGCGAAGGTCAGCCAGATGCTCTGCCAGTTCTTCACGCCGTTCGCCGTGAAGTGATCGACGACCCAGCCACTCGCCATGCCGCCGACGAAGGCGCCGAGGCCGTTC
The DNA here is from genome assembly GCA_035758845.1 of Vicinamibacterales bacterium. Classification (GTDB taxonomy): domain Bacteria; phylum Acidobacteriota; class Vicinamibacteria; order Vicinamibacterales; family 2-12-FULL-66-21; genus JALZOC01. The sequence goes on along the minus strand of DASTVZ010000189.1, from coordinate 2,282 downwards.
GTCATGATCATGAAGAGACCCTGCGCGCTCGCGCGGATGCGCGATTCCGATTTACGGTCCACGAACAGCGCGCCCGAGATGTTGAAAAAGTCGAAAGCCATCCCGTAGATGATCATCGACAGCACCAGCATCCAGAGGCCCGCGCCCGGATCGCCGACCGCGAACAGTCCGAAGCGGAAGACCCAGGCAAAGATGCTGATCAGCATCACCTTCTTAATGCCGAAGCGGTGCAGGAAGAACGGGATCGTCAGGATGAAAAGCGTCTCGGAGATCTGCGAAATCGACAACAGCAGGTTCGGATGCTCCACGCCGAAGGTGCCTGGATACGCGGTCTTGAAGTCATCCAGGAACGCGCCACCGAAGGCGTTGGTGATCTGAAGTGCCGCGCCCAGCAGCATCGCGAAGAGGAAGAACACGAGCATCTGCTGGCGCCGGAACAGCACGAAGGCGTCGAGCCCGAGTGCCGAGACCAGGCTACGCATGCCGTCCGACTTCGCCGGTGGGCACTTCGGCATCGTGAACGCGTAGAAGCCAAGGAAGAGCGCGGCGCCCGCGCTGATGTAGAGCTGCAGCTCGCTCTTGGTCCAGCCCGCAAAATCCACCATCCACATCGCCGCGATGAAGCCGACCGTACCCCACACCCGGATCGGTGGAAATGTTTGGATGACGTTGAGGCCACCCTGCTCCAGAACCTTGTAGGACACGGTGTTGTTGAGCGCGATTGTCGGCATGTAGACCATCGCGTTCAGCAGCATGCTCAAGTACAGCGTGTCGAACTCCTTGACGGTGGACGCCCAGAGCAGGAGGCCCGCGCCGACCAAGTGGCAGATGCCGTACATGCGCTCCGCGTTGACCCAGCGGTCCGCGACGATTCCGATGAGTCCGGGCATGAAGAGCGAGCCGACGCCCATCGTCGCGTAGATGCTGCCGACCTGGCTGCCCGAGAAGCCGAGCGTGACGATCATGTAGGCGCCGAGCGAGATCAGCCACGAGCCCCACACGAAGAACTGCATGAAGTTCATCACCGTGAGGCGGAATTGGATGCCCATGGGGCTGCGAGTCTTGTTTTGCGCCGGTGGCTTCGGGGCGAAATGTACTACACTACGGGCGATGGCGAAGACGTACCGGCCGTATGTGCCCGAACAGGACCTGCTGTTACCACCGAGCCTGCGGGACTGGTTGCCGGAGGGCCATCTCGCGTTCTTTGTGAGTGATCTGGTCGAGCAGTTGGACCTGTCGGCGATCCTGCGGGTGTACGAAGACGACGAGCGTGGCTACCCGCCGTACCACCCGGTGATGCTGACGAAGGTGCTGGTGTACGGGTACTGCGTCGGCGTGTTCTCGTCGCGAAGGATCCAGCGCCGCCTTATCGAGGACGTGGCGTTTCGGGTGCTCGCGGCCGGGAACCAGCCGGACTTTCGGACGATCGCGGATTTTCGCAAGCGGCACCTTGCGCCGCTGCGGGGCTTCTTCGAGCAGGTGCTGCGGCTGGCCCGTGAGCTGGGCGCGCCGCGCGTGGGGCGGGTGGCGATTGATGGGAGCAAGATCCAGGCGAACGCGTCGAAGTACAAGGCGATGAGTTACGGTCGCATGCGCGACAAAGGCCGCCAGCTGAGCGACGAGGTGAAGGAGCTGCTGGCGCAGGCCGAGGCCGTCGATGCGGCGGAAGACGCCGAGTACGGCGCCGATCACGGCGATGAGCTGCCTGCGGAGTTGCAGCGACGAGAGAGTCGGCTGCAACGGATTCGCGAGGCGAAGCGTGCGCTGGAAACCCGCGCGAAGGCGGAGGCCGCGGCCGCGGGCCAGCCGGCCGAGTCGGCGAAGCCGGATCCGAAGGCGCAATATAACTTTACCGATCCGAAGTCGCGGATCATGAAGGGGCCCGACGGCTTCATGCAGGCGTACAACGTGCAGGTGGCGGTGAACGAGCTGCAGCTGATCGTCGCGCAGGCCGTGACCCAGGCGACGAACGACAAACACCAGCTGCTGCCGATGATCACGACCATTGCGCAGCAAGCCGGCGACACGCCGACCCAGGTGCTCGCCGACGCGGGGTACTGCTCGGACGAGAACCTGGCTGCGATCGCCACTACCGGAATCGACGCGTACATCTCGACGCGCAAGCAGAAACACGGCGAACGCCCGGGGTCCTGTCCGCGTGGGCCCCTGCCGAAGACCGCCACGCGCGTCGAGCGGATGACGCGAAAGCTCCTGACGAAGGCGGGCGCCGCGGTCTATGCCAGACGCAAGACGATGGTCGAACCGGTGCTGGGACAAATCAA
>DASTVZ010000176.1:0-29240 GCA_035758845.1 Vicinamibacterales bacterium | reverse complement strand
GCGGCGCACCAGCGTCCACGCGCCGAAGATCTCGGCGCGATCGGCCAAGCCGAAGGCAAACGTCAGCGGCCAGTCCGACACGTCGGTGAACCCCTGATCACGATCGAAGTTCACCCGGTACGCGCTCAGCGACCACTTCTTTGCCGGGACAATCTCGCCCGTCGGGACGAACCACAACCCGGTATCGCCGTTGACCGTGGTGGTCGCCGGACGAGTTTCCGTCGATGTTACTGGCGGTGGATTGGTTTGCGGTGCCTGACTGGATGGCGTCGACTGCGCGAAGGCCGAAGCGCCTGCGGTCGAGAGTAAGAGTGTGAGACCCAGGATATAGGAAACTCTAATCTGCATCGGGAACTACCTCTGCGGCCCCCAGTGTACCATTTAGACCTGGAGCGTCAACCGGACCAAAGTCCGATATGCCTCCGGCCGGCCTGGCTGTGCGCGCAACTACTCAGCGCTGCGCGGTTTGGCAAAGAACCAGGCCACCAGAATGCTCAGTCCATACAGTGCAAGCATGGGGCCCGCCATCAAACACTGCGAGACTACGTCGGTACCCGGGCTGATGACCGCGGCAATGATGAAGATGATGAGGACGGCGTATTTCGTGTGCCGGAGAAGGAAACCCGCCGACACGAGACCAAGCCGCGACAGGAAATACACGATGGTCGGCATCTGAAAGATCAGCCCGAATCCGAGCAGCATCTTGACGTAGAGACCGAACGCTTCACCGATGGATGGCCTGAACTCCATGTACTCAGTCTGCCATCCGAGGAAGAACTTCCACGTCCAGGGAAATGCGACGTAGTGGGAGAACGCGGCGCCGAGCGCGAAAAAGGTCGTACAGAAGATGACAAATGGCGCAGCCATTCGCTTTTCATGCGAGTACAGACCGGGCGCGATGAAGAGCCACAACTGATACAGGATGAACGGCACCGAGAGCATCAGACCCGCGAGCGCGCCGATCTTCATGGTCAACATGAAGGGCTCGAAGCCTGACGTGTACATGAACTTCACGCCGCTCGTGTTCTGCAGATCCTGATAGAGAGGCATCCAGATGAAATGCTGAATGCGGCCGACGAAAAGGAAGGCGATGGCGCACCCGCCGACAAGTCCCCAGACACACGCGATCAACCGCTTCCGGAGCTCATCGAGATGATCCAGAAACGACATCTTCGCGCCCGCGTCTTCGAGGACGTCCGGGTCGGTCAGATGGATGTGTCGATCGTCGTCGTCATCGGGCGCCGGCTTGGCGGCGCCAGGGAAGGGCACGAGCGCCATTCGTTCCGCGTTAGTCCGTATTAATCCGTGTTAATCCGTGTTGGTCCGTGGGCCGTGTCAGTCGGTGGTCCCGGAGGAACGCCGCGCCACGGTTTCCTGCTCATCGTGAGTCTGGTGCGTCTCGACTGCCTGCGGGCGCGCGGATTCAGGGGCGCGCTGTCGTTCGGAGCTGCGCTGCTCCTCGATCCGGATCTCTTCGTCGAGCGTGTTCTTCAGCTCGTTCGAAGCGCGTTTGAACTCATTGATGCTCCTGCCGAGCGAACGGCCGAGCTCGGGCAGCTTTCGGGGCCCGAAGATAATGAGCGCGATCACGAAGATGATGATCAGCTCGGGCATCCCGATGGAACCGAACATAGTAGAAATCCTTGAAAATCTGAGAGTTAACGACCGGTCGTTCCTGGACCCGTGGCCCCTGTCTGCATTATAGAAACCTACCTTCAACCCGGTCAAGGAAAACGGCTTTCCGGCTCCCCGGAAGTCGTTGCCGCATCAATACTTCCTCTGTTACGATCAACAAATATGCGAATTCCCCGTTTCTTCCCGGTGGCAGTTCTTGCGATCGCCCTGTCGGCCATCGCTGGTGGCGTGTTTGGCAGTCGAGCGTTGGCGCGACAGGACGAAGTCGGCCAGCAGTATCGCGTGTTCACGTCGGCCATCGACGCCATCGAGAAGGAGTATGTCGACGATGTGCCATCAGATCGTCTGATTTACAGCGCGATCGACGGGATGCTGCACACGCTCGACCCGCATTCCAGTTTCTTCGATCCCAAGTCGTACGCGCAGATGCGTGAGCGGCAGGAAGGCCGCTACTACGGCCTCGGCATCACGATTCAGGCGATTGATGGCGACATCACCGTGATGTCCATCTTTGAAGGCTCGCCCGCCTACAAGAAGGGATTGCGGCGCGGCGACATTCTCGCAAAGGTCGGCGACCTCGATATGAAAGGGTGGACGACCGATCAAGCGGTGAAGAAACTGAAGGGCCCGAAGGGGACGCTGGTCAACGTCAGCATCAAGCGCCGCGGCTACGACGGCCTGATCAACATGGACGTCGTGCGTGATGAAGTCAACATCACGACGGTTCAGGCGGCGTTCATGGTCGACAAGGAAACCGGCTACGTCAAGCTCGATCAGTTCACCGAGACGTCAGACCGCGAGCTGGGTGACGCGCTGCAGAAGCTCAGTTCGAATGGAATGAAGAAGCTGGTTTTCGATCTTCGTGAAAATCCGGGCGGCGCGTTGGATCAGGCGATTCGCATCGCCAATCGTTTCCTGCCCAAGGGAGACTTGATCGTCTACACGCGCGGACGCGTGCCGAACGCAAATCAGAATTACATCGCCACCGAGGCGAGCGACTACACGCATCTGCCGATCGTCACGCTGGTCAATCGCAATAGCGCAAGCGCATCCGAGATTGTGAGTGGCGCCCTGCAAGATCACGATCGCGCGCTGATCGTCGGCGAAACGACGTTCGGTAAGGCGCTGGTGCAGTCGGTGTATCCGATCAGCGAGCAGGCGGGCGTCGCGGTCACCACCGGTCGCTATTACACGCCGTCAGGGCGATTGATTCAGCGCCCGTGGGACGGCACGTTCGACGAGTACCTGACCTACACGCTTCGCGATCAGACGTCAGCCGAGCGCCAGCACAAGGCCACGGATCTGAAGTTGACCGACGCCGGACGCAAGGTCTACAGCGGCGGCGGGATCGAGCCTGACAAGTTCGTGGTCGGCGCCGGGATGGAGGGTTTCAATCCGACGCGCTTTGGCCGCCTGTTGTTTGCTCGCCAGGAGTTCGCCAACTTTGCCGATCAGTTCCGCGCCGAGGGCGACACGCGCTTCAGCGACGCGAACAAGAACAAGAAGCCAATCTCGCGCGGTTTCGTCGTCGACGACAAGATGCTCGCGGACTTCAAAACCACGCTGGCGACGCGCAAGGTCAAGATCGACGAAGAAAACTTTGCCAAGGACGACACGTTCATTCGCGCGATGATTCACTTCGAGATCGATCGCGCGCTCTTCACGATGGAAGAAGCGCGGCGGAATCTGATTACGAAGGACCCGCAGGCGCAGTTTGCGATGGCGCAGTTTTCCGAGGCGGAGCATTTGATCCAGCTCGCGGCAACCAAGTCGACGCGCAGCGCCAAGGGTGGCCAATAGGGCATTTGGCCCTACATTTTGCGTTGTAGTTTAGTGTTGCCCCTAGGTATGGGGGCTTGTTAGACTGACGGCCGTTCGTCGAGCCCAGGGGCCATCCCGCTTTGGGTGGGGTGTGGGCGCGACCGCAACGGTCTTTGTCGTCACGTCACAGCCTCCAACAGATTCCACGTCTGAAGCGAACCCAGCCGCTTCCGGGTCGAGTTTCGTCACGACCCCCGGAGCGGCTTTCGTTTTTTCGAGCCTTGGGAGGGCAGTAACCGCATGCGGCTTCAACGCCTCGAGATCACCGGCTTCAAGAGTTTTCCGGATCGATCGGAACTGACATTCGATCACGGCGTCACGGCGATTGTCGGGCCGAATGGCTGCGGCAAGAGCAACGTCGTGGATGCCTTGACGTGGGTGCTTGGGGAGCAAAGCGCCAAGAGCCTGCGTGGCGATCGAATGGAGGACGTCATATTCGGCGGCAGCGACGCGCGAAAGCCGACCGGTGCGGCGGAAGTGCGGTTGAAACTCGGCGGCGTCGCGGCTCGTGTTCCCGGGAGCCCGGGTCGAAATGGCCATGGTTCGCAGGCGGTTGTCGGCGCGTCAGGCGACCTCGCGGCAGCGGCCGCCGTCGCGGTCGAAGAAGAACCGCTCATGGTCCGCGACGTGGAAGTCATGCGGCGGCTTTACCGGTCGGGCGAGAGCGAATATCTGATCGACGGCGAATCGGTTCGCCTGCGCGACGTCCAGGATCTCCTGATGGATGCCGGGCTGGGTATCAAGGCGTACGCGGTTATCGAGCAGGGCAAGATCGGTCAGATTCTGAGCGCCCGCCCGACGGATCGCCGTCAGCTGATTGAAGAGGCGGCCGGTGTCACGAAATACAAGAACCGGCGCCGAGCCGCAGAGCTGAAGCTCGAGGCGGCGCAGCAGAACCTGACCCGTGTCGACGATATCGTGTTCGAGGTCGAGAAGCAGCGCGGGGCATTGAAACGGCAAGCGGCGAAAGCGCGCCGCTATCGCCGCTTGCGCGAGGAACTTCGACGCTGGGAGAAAGTGCAGTTCGCCCGGCGCTATCGCGTACTCGGTGAAGCGATCGAAACTGCTCGCGCCGCGCTCGCTGATGCGCGCGCCCGCGAGACGGCGGCTGCCGCGCACGTCGGGGAAGTCGAGACGATGCTTGAACGGCTTCGGATTGAATTGGCCGAGGCCGACAGTCGGACGACTGCCGCGCGTGAGGCGGCCCATGCGCACGAGTTGGAGATTGGCCGGCTCCAGCAGCAGATCGAATTCGACAAGCAGCAGATTCAGACCTTGTCGTCGGCGGCGGCGGACATCGACGCCGAGATTCGTGCACTCGACGCACGCCGTGAGCCTGCGCGTGTCGAGCTCGAGATGCGAAAGGACGCGGCCGCGCGAGCCCTGGCCGAACGGGACGCAGCCGCTGCGGCGCTTCGCGGCGAAGAAGCGGCGTACGCGGATCTCTGCCGCAATATCGAGGGACTCGAGGCTGACGTCGAAGCGGCGCGCAGCGAGGTCTTCGCCGCGGTGAATGCGGCAACGGCGCTCCGTCATGCCATGGAGCACGCGGCTGCAGCGCGCACCCGCATCGCCGAACAGATTGGTCGTCTGGACATCGAGCGCGGCGATCTGGATATCGAAGCGGACCGTGCGGCTCAGGATCGCCACGAAGCGGAGAATGCCATGCGCCGCTCTCAGGAAGCGATGGAATCGCTTCGATTGAAGCGCGCGGCGCACGAATCAGAACTCGCAGGCGCGCGCACCGATCGGGAGGCTCGTCTTGCCGACCTGCGCGCTCGTGAGCGCGATCTCGCCGGCATCCAGGCTCGTCTGGCCTCGCTCGAAGAGCTGGCGGCCGCGCGTGCTGAATATGGCGACGCCGCCCGTCGCGTACTGGCGGAATCGAACGGGGATGTCGGCCAGATGGGATCTGTGGCGGATTACCTCGACGTCGACAAGGGATACGAACGCGCGGTTGAAGCGTGCCTGGGCGACTTACTTCAGCACGTCGTCGTGCAATCGCACGCGGCGGCCGCCGCGGGTTTCGAGTTCGTCCGGACGAACGATGCCGGGCGGGTCGGTTTCCTGGTGGCCAACGCCCCGGTCGCGTCAGCGGCCTCTCCCGCCCTCCCCGATTCATTGACGCCTTTGCTCGACGTGGTGCGCATCAGTGGTCCGGCAGCCGAGGCCATACGAGCGGCGGTGGTGTCGACGGCTATTGCCCGCGATTTCGAGTCGGCGCGATGTGCGGCAGAAACAACGGGCGCGCCGATTGTGACCCTCGAGGGCGAGGTGTTTCGCGGTGCGCATGTTGTCGAAGGCGGGACCCGCGCGGAGGCGCGCGGAATCCTGACCACACGGCGAGAGATCCACGAGTTGCGCGAGCGCGCCGGTCTTGACGCGCTCGGGGTGGAGCGGTTGCGCGAGGAGATCGGGTCGCTCGATGTGGCGGTGGCGACGGCCGAGTCATCCATCCTGTCGCTGCAGGAGGAACTGCATCGCTTGGAGAAGTCGAGTGTCGGCTTCGAACTCCATTCTGCGAGCGCCGCAGAAGCAATCGAACGCGTTCGCCGGAAACAGGAACAGACCGCGATCGAGCGCCGGACGGCCGAGGAGGAACTCCGAGCGCAGGATGCCCGACACGAAGAAGCGCGCGACTCAATCGCCCGCATTCAGTCGGAACAGCGCACCGCTGACGACTTGTTGAATTCGGCGCAGCGCCGGCTGTTCGAGGCGCGTGACGCAATGCAGGCCCAAGCCGCGCGGACCTCGGAAGCAAAGGCCGCGCACGCGGCGCTGGTTGAGCGGGCGAGCGCCCTCGCGACCGAGGTCCAGCGTCTCGAGGCATCGGCAAGCGAGCTGGAGAATCGGATTCAGACGCGCCGCGACGATCTGCAGAAGAACGACATACGACGGACGGGTTTGGTCGAAAGGATAGCTGCCGCCGAATCGACTCTGGACGCGGGTCTCCGCGCGTTCGACGAGCTTCGAGATCGCGTGCGGACCGCCGACGAAGCATCGCAGTCGCTCCGGACGGCGTTCGAGGGGCTCGAAGGTCGAATTCGCGAGGCGCGACGCACTCTCGAGAACGTGCGCAGCGACGTCGCCCAGCTCGATGTCACGCGTGCCACGGCTGAATCCGATCTCTCGCATCTGGCAGCCGCATGCGTCGAAGCGGTGCAGGCTTCGCTCGATGAAGTCGCTGCCGAAGTCGCCGAACTCGAGCAGCAGGGTGTCCTGGCGATGGCGCACCCGGTCGACGACGCGCCTGAGCCGGCGGAAGAAGCCGAAGGTGAACCGGGCGCGTCGGACGAACACGCTGTTTCGGCGCCGCCGCCTGCGTCCACACGCATGCTCAGCGCCGACGAAATGGTTGCCGACTTGCGCGCGAAGATCGAACGGATGGGCGCGGTCAACATGATGGCGATCGATCAGTTCGACGATCTCGAATCCCGTCACGCATTCTTGACCGCCCAGCGCAAGGACCTCGTCGATGCGATCGCCGCGACCGGCGAAGCGATTCGCCGGATCGACAAAACGACGAAGGAACGGTTCAAAGAGGCGTTCACCGCCATCAACCAGAACTTCGAACAAACCTTCACCACGCTTTTCGGTGGCGGCCGCGCCGGGCTCGTGCTGCTCGATGAAAGCGATCAATTGGAGAGTGGGATCGACATCATCGCCCAGCCGCCGGGCAAACGGCTGCAGAGCGTGCAGCTCCTGTCTGGCGGCGAGAAGGCATTGACCGCGATGGCGCTGATGTTCGCGATCTTCAAATACCGGCCGAGTCCATTCTGCCTGCTCGACGAAATCGATGCGCCGCTCGACGACGCGAACATCGGCCGGTTCGTCGAGATGCTGCAGGGCATGCAGGAACGCACCCAGTTCATCCTGATCACCCACAACCGGAAGACAATGGAGATTGCCGATCGGCTCTACGGCGTGACGATGGAGGAGCCGGGCGTGTCGAAACTGATCTCGGTTCAATTGAATTAGCGCGAAAGTTTCCGGTTCCCAGTTGCCGGTTTCCAGTTATAAGTTGCACGCGGGGCTCAACACTGGAAACTGGTAACTGCAACTGGGACTGAGATTGAACGAGGACAAATCCACCCGCTATCACCGGCTGAAACGGCGATCGGCAATCGCGTCGATCGCGATCTCGACCGCGCTGCTCGCCGTGCTTCTGACGTCCGGGCTGTCGGCGGCCATTGCCGCGCTCGCGCACCGCTGGTTGCAGACAGACCCAGCCGTGTATTCGCCGCTCGCGGTTGCCGTCTACGTGTTGATCGTCGTGGCGCTACACGAGGCGTGCACATTCCCCATCGCGTTCTACCAGGGTCTTCTGCTCGAGCGCCGCTACGGATTGTCGAAGGAAGCTACCGGTGGATGGCTCGCAGATCATGCCAAAGCGACGGTTCTCGGTCTCGTGCTCAGCCTCGCTGCCGCGGAAACCATTTACCTGTCGATGCGCGTTTCGGCGGCGTGGTGGTGGCTGCTCTCCGCCGGAGCGTTCATTACGGCGATCGCCGGGCTGACTCGTTTGGCACCGGTGCTGCTGCTACCCCTGTTCTACCGATTCACTCCCCTGGCGCGAGAGTCCCTGCGGCATCGTCTCGTGTCGTTATCGGACCGCGCGGGTGTGCCCGTGCTCGGCGTGTACGAATGGGGGCTTGGCGAAAAAAGCCGGCGCGCGAACGCGGCACTGGTGGGCACCGGCGCCACGCGGCGCATCCTCCTTTCCGATACGCTGCTCGCGGAATACTCCGAGGACGAGATTGAAGTCATTCTTGCGCACGAGATCGCGCACCACGTGCACCACGATATTCGAAATGCATTTGTCGCCGAGTCAGCGCTGCTGGTGCTGGCGTTGTATGCCGGCGCAGCGGCGTTGGCTGTCAGCTGGCAGTGGCTCGGCCTGTTGGGGGTCGCTGATATTGGCGGTTTGCCCGTGCTCGTGCTGGCTGGCGGGCTGTTGACGATGGCGGCGACGCCGATCGTCAACGCGGTATCGCGCAGAAACGAGCGCCGGGCGGATCGATTCGCCATCACCCTGACGAAACAGCCGGCGGCATTCATTTCCGCGATGAAGCGGCTGGGGACGCAGAATCTCGCCGAGGAACACCCGTCGACGCTTGTTCTCTGGCTCTTTCACAGCCACCCGCCGATCGAGCAGCGGATCGAGGCGGCGCGCAGTTTTCTGTGAGTCCTGTGAATTTTCCGCCAGCACTCACCTTTGTCGTTCCCATGTACAACGCGGCTGCGACGATCTCTGCGCTCGTGCGAGACATCGAACGGCTGGACGTCGAGGGTGGCCACGAGATCGTGCTGGTCAACGACGGTGGAACCGATCGGACGATGGAGGTGTGTCGAGAGTTGGCGCGTACGGCGCGTGTTCCGCTCACGGTGATCGACCACGCCCGCAATTTCGGCGAGCACAACGCGGTGCTCACGGGCTGGCGCCACGCGCACGGCGCACATATCGTCAATCTGGACGACGACGGGCAGAACCCCCCGCGTGAAGCCGTGCGCCTGTGGCAGCATGCGAAAACAACCGGGGCGGACGTTGTCTTTGGACACTATGAGACGAAGCAGCACTCACGCTGGCGCAACCTTGGAAGCTGGCTGACCAATCGCTTTACGGACTGGGCGCTTGATAAGCCATCCGGTTTCTACCTTTCGAGTTTTCGATGTGTCACCGCATTCGCAGCGCGTCAGGTGGCGTCATACGCGGGTCCCTATCCATACATTGACGGTCTGCTGCTGCAGATCACCCAGCGCATCGAATCACTCGTCGTCGAGCATGAGCCGCGCCACCAGGGGCAGAGCGGCTACACCTGGCGGCGGCTCCTGCGTCTCTGGTTGAGCGCGTGGTTGAATTTTTCATTGTTGCCGCTGCGGCTGGCCACGTTCGCCGGACTGACGACCGCGGTGCTCGGGATTGTCGCATTTTTTGTTGTCTTGTGGTTGTGGTATGTGAATCGCGGCCCTGGCTATGGGTTCGGGTGGTTGATGTCAGCGTTCCTGATCTTTTCAGGCACGCAACTCGTGATGCTCGGACTGATCGGGGAGTATCTCGGACGAATGTTTTTGACGGTGAATCAGCGGCCACAGGCGGTCGTGCGCGAAGTGATCACCACGGGACTCGGACCACCGAAGAACACGGATTAACGGGCCGCGGAAGAACACCGACACCGGGCCACGGAAGAACACGGACTCACACGGAAATGAACATGATGATGACGCGCCTCGGTTGCTCATTGCTGCTTGCCGCCCTGTTTCCCTGGACAGCAGCATTCGCTCAAGAGAAGCCAAACATCGTCCTGATCATGACCGACGATCTCGGCTACGGCGACGTGTCTGCATATGGCGCCACCGCGCTGCGGACGCCGAACATCGATCGGCTTGCGAAAGAAGGGCTGCGTTTCACCGACGCGCATTCATCAGCGGCGACGTGCACACCATCGCGGTACGCATTGCTCACGGGCGAATACGCGTGGCGCAAACCAGGGACCGGAGTGCTTCCCGGCAACGCGGCGCTCATCATCGATCCCGCGCGGACGACGCTGCCGTCGATGCTGCGCCGCGCCGGGTACTCGACCGCCGTGGTTGGCAAGTGGCATTTGGGCCTGGGGCCTCAAGGTGGCCCCGATTGGAATGGCGACATCACCCCAGGACCGAACGAGGTCGGGTTCGATTATTCGTTCATCATGGCGGCGACCGGCGATCGAGTGCCAACGATCTACGTCGAAAACCGTCGCGCAGTTGGTGGCCAGCCCGACGATCCAATCAGTGTCAGCTATGGCAAACCGATTGGTGATTGGCCGACCGGCAAAGATCATCCGGAACTCCTCAAGGTTCATCCGAGTCACGGCCACGATCAAACGATCGTGAACGGCATCAGCCGAATTGGATTCATGACGGGCGGACGAGGCGCGCTGTGGAAGGATGAAGACATGGCCGACGTGTTCACGTCGAAGGCGGTGTCGTTCATCGAAAGGCAGAAGGGCGGGCCATTTTTCCTGTACTTCGCGACACACGATCCGCACGTTCCGCGAGTGCCACATCCACGCTTCGCTGGCAAGACATCCATGGGCCCGCGAGGGGATGCGATCGTCGAAGCTGACTGGTCGGTGGGGGAGATCCTGAACACGCTGGATCGCCTCAACCTCACCCGCAACACACTGGTTGTCTTCACAAGTGACAACGGACCGGTCGTCGACGACGGATACAAGGACGACGCGGTCGCGAAGCTTGGCGGCCACAAGCCCGCGGGTCGACTTCGCGGAGGGAAATACAGCAACTTCGAAGGAGGGACGCGCGTGCCGTTCATTGTCCGCTGGCCGAGCCAGGTGAGTACAGGAATCTCAGACGCGCTGGTCTGCCAGATCGATTTGTTGGCGTCGCTGGCAAAGATGACCGGCACGTCGCTTGGACCGTCCGATGTCTATGACAGCGCGGACGTGCTTCCGGCGTTGCTTGGAAAATCGAAAACGGGAAGATCCGAGCTTGTCGAGGAGGCGGGAGCGCTGTCCCTGCGACAAGGCAACTGGAAGTACATCGAGCCGAATAACAAGCAGAAGATCAACGTCAATACCAACACGGAGCTTGGGAACGAGAGCATGCCGCAGTTGTATGACCTGAGCAGTGATCCGGGTGAGACGCGTAATGTCGCGTCGAGTCATGCCGATCGCGTCACGTCGATGGCGGCAGCACTCGATCGCGTCCGCACCATCAAACGACGATAACCTAGACGCATTACGCGTCATTGGGCGAGGTTTTTGTCCACGGTGTAGCACGCGCCATAGCGTAGAATGCCCTTCACCTCCATGAAGTGGCTTCTGCGCGCCGGTGTTGCGTTCGCCGTCATTTACGTCACGTTCTGCGGCACCGTCGCGATCGCGATGATGCAGACGCCCGAACGCTTCGGTGCGTTCATGAAGCGCATGCCGGCCGCTGTTGTGTGGGGTGGACTCCCGGCCAAGCGCATGTGGTTGTGGGCACGCCGCGGGAGCCTTGCGGAGGGGGACGTCGCTCCGGACTTCAATCTGCGCACGACGCAGGATCGATCCCGGCGGGTCGCACTTTCGTCGTACCGAGGGGGCCGGCCGGTCGTGCTGGTGTTCGGCAGTTACACCTGACCGCCATTTCGCCGGGCGGTGCCCGCGCTCAATCGTCTCTATCGCGACTATCGCGACCGTGTCGCATTTCACGTGGTCTATATCGAGGAAGCGCATCCGATCGACGCCTGGCAGCTCGAGGACAACGTGAAAGACGGAGTGCTGTTCAAAACGACCCGCACCGCTGAAGAACGCGATGAGGTGGCGCACATGTGCGTCGTCAAGCTCGGCATCGAGATGCCGGCGCTCGTCGACGATCCGGACAATCACGTCGAGCGTGCCTACACGGCTTGGCCCGATCGCCTCTATGTGATCGATTCGAATGGACGCATCGCCTACAAGAGTCAGGCGGGGCCGTTTGGGTTCAAGACAGACGACGTTGAATCAGTGCTGAAGCGAATCGTGCCGAAATTGGTCGCGAAATAGCGTCGGTTAGCGCGGCAGCCTGGCAGCAGGGGGACCGAGAATCCGCTGCAGGTCCCGGTTCCACTCAAGTGTCAACACGGCGTGCAGTGATGGCGGTTCCCCGGAGCGCCGCGCGAGTACTCGATTGCCAGTGGTTATGCCCGCGATCTCGCGTCCGTCAAGCGTGTGCACTGCCACCGGCGCCGCCATCGGTTGCCCGCCGGCGTCGATGGCAACACTCATTGCCGCTTCGTCCTGATAAAACAGCGTGCTCCCATCAGGCGACCAGCGCGGTTCGCGGCCGCCGGAAGACGAGATCGGAACCCGCTGTCGGTCACCGAGCTTCAGCACGTACACTTCCCAGCGTCCCGATTCGTCTGACTGATACGCGAGTAGTCTGCCGTCGGGCGAGAGTACACCGTTTGCTTCGTCGAACGGCGTTTCGATCGCCGCGACTGATGTGCCGCTAGCGACATTGACGATCTTCACATCGCCTCGTGTGACGCCGCCGCTCTCGGTGTAGGCCAGCAGTCGTCCATCGTGGGAGATCGATGACGGGAACACATGACGGCGCGATGATGTGGCCGAGAGCACTCGCGTGGCCGGCTGCGTCGCGGAACTGTCACGTCGCCACGCTTCGAAGGAGCCGCCGCTTGCGGCGGCGTAGTACACGGCCGTTCCATCGCCGCTCCAGACAGGGCCGACGTTCGTTCCGCCGTGCGTCAAGCGCGTCGTCGTGCCGCGACTGACATCTCCAACCCAGATGTCTGAACCACTGACGCCCGCGACGCGTGACCCATCGGGGATCACAGTGAGGTCCTGAAGATTCGCGAGATCGCCCGAGACCGGCGCCCCAGCCGGTATCCACGTCAACGATGGGCGCGTGGGATCGGATGCGATCGAATACACGACCGCACCGGATCGCGCGACGGCGAACTGCCCGGCGGCGACACCGTTGATGACGGTCTGATCCGCCCCGGCGATTGCCTGACGCGTGGCATCGAAGGCGACGGCGTGGATCTCGTTTCCCCGCGAGAACGCGATGTAGTCCGGTGAAACCGCGCGCGCCATGTCGGCGTTCTCGATGATCGTCTGTGACGCCGACGGCTGACCGATATTCATCAGCCCGATGCGAGCTGGTGCTTCCGTGTGCGGTGACCGCGCAATCGTGAACAGCAGCGCACGTTGACCCGGCGCCACCGCCGGCCAGCAGTGGCGCACCTCGCCGGCATCCGCCGACGGCACGGTCAGCTGCTCAGCGGTGCCGCCAGATTCATTGACCCGCATCAGCCCGCCGCGTTCCGATGCAGCAAACACGATGTGGCCGTCGGGAAGCCAGGCGGCCCCGAACGGCTGCGCCGCATCCGTGATCGCCACCGGCATTCCCCCGGCGACCGCGACCTTCTGCAACTTACCCGCCGCGAAGAATCCGATCCATCGACCGTCGTACGAGAAGAACGGTGCACTTGCACCATCGGTCCCAGGCACCGTGAGCGGATCGAGTTGATCGAGCGGCCGCACATAGAGGCGACACTCCGAGTCGCATCCCGACCACGCAAGCAGACGACCGTCCGGAGACAGAGCAAGTGCCGGCGCGCGCATATCGAATGCCGTGCCGGATGCAGGTTCGATCCGCATCCGGACGACCGGAGTTGTCGGTGGTCGATATTGCGTGTTTTGCCAGACCGCGACAGTGGCGAGGATCAAACAGAGCGACGCGATGGCCCAGGGCACGAACTGTCGCCCGATCGATGGTGCATCTGGTTCCGGTGGCGCGGCGAAAACCGGTTGTCGGTTGGATTCGGTAGACGTTGGGAGCGCCGTTATCGGGGCGACGAACCGGTAACCGCGACGATGGACGGTCTGAACATACTGGGGCGACTGTGGATCGTCACCGAGCGCCTGACGCAGGACGCTGATCGCCTCCGCCAGCGACGTGTCAGTGACGAACGCGTCCTTCCAAACGGTGTCGATGAGCTCCTGCTTCGGAACCACGGTGCCGGGCCGCGCGACGAGCAGATCCAGAATGCCAAGCACACGCGGGGGCAGCGGGATTTCGCGCTGTCCGTCGCGCAGCAGTCCATTTGCCCGATCAAAGACAAACAGCCCGAAGCTGACCTTTGCTGGCTCCGGTGGAACGACCACCGATTCTGCGGGAAGCATGACAAAGCTCGGATGTTATCCCGGCTTAAGAACAACTTAAAGGTTTCCTGCGCCAGATTCAGCCGGCATTCAAGACTCCATTCCCCGTATTGGACACGCTTCGGCATGTCTATATTCGCGACCAAATCGATTGAGCAGATAAAGGAAGAGCAATTGGGGGAGGGCAGCGGCGGGCTCAAGCGCGTGCTTGGCGTGTGGCAGCTCGTCATGCTCGGGGTGGGGGCGATCATCGGCACTGGCATCTTCGTTCTGACGGGCCAGGCCGCCGCCGCAAACGCGGGCCCCGCGATCGTCATCTCGATGGTCCTCGCCGGCGTGACGAGCGTCCTCGCCGCGTTCTGTTACTCGGAGTTCGCGTCGACGGTTCCGGTCGCCGGCTCGGCTTATACCTACGCCTACGCCACACTCGGTGAATTCATCGCGTGGGTAATCGGGTGGGACCTGATCCTCGAATACGCCCTTGGCGCTGCTACGGTCGCCGTCGGCTGGTCCGGGATCCTGGTGACTCTGCTGGGACAACTCGGTCTGTCGTTTCCCGCCGCCCTCAGCGCCGCTCCGGGCACCGTCGTCCAAGTCGCGGGCGGCGACCCGGTGACTGCGGTCCTCAACGTTCCTGCGATTCTCATCACGGTGTTGGTCACCGCACTGTTGGTCGTCGGTGTCAGCGAAGCCGCGTCGGTGAATGGTGCGATCGTGATAACCAAGGTCGCGGTTCTGTTGATCGTCATTGCCGCAGGGGCGATGTTCATCGACCGCGCCAACTGGCATCCCTTCATTCCGCCGAACACAGGCACCTTCGGAGAATATGGATGGAGCGGTGTGTTGCGCGGCGCCGGTGTGATCTTTTTTGCCTACATCGGATTCGACGCGGTGTCGACGTCTGCGCAGGAGGCGCGCAACCCACAGCGCGACATGCCGCGCGGCATCCTCGGGTCGCTCGCCGTGTGCACACTGCTCTTCGTACTTGTGTCCGGCGTGATGGTCGGGCTGGTTCCTTACAAGGCGATGTTGAATCAGGCGGCGCCGCTCGTGCTGACGGTCGAGGCCGCGGCCGACAAAGCGATCGGCACGCCCTGGCAGGGGACGATGGCCGCCGTCAAAGTGCTGGTGACGGTAGGTGGACTGGCCGCACTCAGCTCGGTGATGGTCGTCATGATGCTGGCGCAGCCGCGGATCTTCTTGTCGATGTCGAAGGACGGCCTGCTGCCGGCATGGGCCGGCCGGGTGCATCCGCGCTTTCGCACGCCGCACATCTCGACGCTGGTGACCGGCGTTGTCGTCGCACTGGCAGCCGGGTTCACGCCGATCGGCACACTTGGATCGCTCGTCAGCATCGGCACGCTGATGGCGTTCGTCATCGTCTCGTTCGGCATCATCGTGCTCCGACGAAGGCGTCCCGATCTGCCGCGACCCTTCCGCATGCCCTGGGTCCCGGTGCTGCCATTGCTGTCGGCGGCGGTGAGTCTGACGCTGATGCTCGGCCTCCCGCGCGCGACGTGGGAGCGGCTCGTTCTATGGATGGTGTTGGGGATTGGCGTGTACTTCGTCTACGGGCGGAGGCACAGCCGACTGCGGATTGCGGATTTGCGAATGCGGATTTCCTGATTGACGAACGCCGATTGAGATTGACGAGTGCGGATTTGACGCGGGCGCTCAATCGTCACTCGGCAATCTCAATCGCCAATCGACAATCTGCAGATCCGCAATCGCCAATCGCCAATCCGCAATCGATCTAGCGAACGATCAGCTCCCCCTCCATCCGCTTGCACCGATCGTCGGTGGTGAGGTTGCAGTAAAAGCGGTGGGTGCCGATTTGATCGGCGCGGAACTCGAAGACCACGGTCTGGCCGGCGCCAGCGCGTTTGGCGATTCGGTATTGGTCGATTGTGAAGCTGTGCGCGATGTCTTTTGCCATGAAGGTGATCTTCACCAGATCATCCTTCTGAACTTCAATCCGCAGAGGCTTGAACGAAAACTGATCACCGGTGATGGTGAATTCCCGTGTCGCCCCCTGGACCGCGGGCTTGGAGGTGAACGCGGATACCCCGGCCACGAGCAGACCGCCAGCGACAAACGACGCGAGGACGGCGCGGTGCGGGATGGTGATCATTGGGCCCCCAAGGCTCGCAGGCCCTCGACACTCCCGAGCGCGAGAGGTCAAGGTTAAGGATAAGACGATTATCGGCGCTTTTGGGTTTGCCCGGTAGATGGCGCGGACGGTATGCCGCCGTCCGCGCCGCTCTGAAGTCTAGCGACGCTCGGCTTTTTCGGGGGTTTTCGCTTGACCCTCTTCAGGCGTGAGAAGCGCCTTGCGGCTGAGACGAATCTTGCCAGACGGATCGATGTTGATCACTTTGACCATCACCTGATCCCCCTCTTTGAGCTCGTCCCGCACGTCCTTCACGCGGTAGTGCGCGATCTCGGAAACGTGGAGAAGCCCGTCGAGGCCCGGCATGATCTCGACGAACGCGCCGAAGTCGGTAATCCGCTGCACCTTGCCGATGTAGGTCTTATTGAGTTCAGGCGTGGCGGTCAGTTCCTGGATGATGCCGATCGCTTTGGCCGCTGACGCCTCATCAGCCGACGCCACGTTGACGCGGCCGTCGTCTTCGACGTCGATCTTCACGCCTGTCCGTTCGATGATGCTGCGAATCATCTTGCCGCCAGGCCCGATGACGTCGCGAATCTTGTCGACTGGGATTCGAATGGTGACGATGCGCGGCGCGTGCGCCGAGACATTGGCGCGTGACACCGACAGCGTTTCCTGCATCTTGCGGAGAATGAACAGACGTCCTTCGCGAGCCTGCGCCAGCGCTTGGCGCATGATCTCCATCGTGATGCCGGAGACCTTGATGTCCATCTGCAGGGCGGTGATGCCCTCGCCGGTGCCGGCGACCTTGAAGTCCATGTCGCCGTAGTGATCTTCGGCGCCGGCAATGTCGGTCAACACCGCGTACTTGCCGTTCTCCTCGTTCATCACCAGGCCCATCGCCACGCCGGCAACCGGCGCTTTCAATGGCACGCCCGCATCCATCATCGAGAGCGACCCGCCACACACCGAGGCCATCGATGACGATCCATTTGATTCGAGGATGTCGGAAACGACGCGGACCGTGTAAGGGAACTTCTCTTCGGGGGGCATCATCGCGGCGAGCGCGCGTTCGGCGAGAGCACCGTGGCCAATCTCGCGACGGCCGGGGCCGCGCATGAATGCGACTTCTCCGACTGAGAACGGCGGGAAGTTGTAGTGGAGCATGAAGCGCTTCCACGTTTCGCCGTCGACGGTTTCCACTTTCTGTTGATCGTCGGCGGTGCCCAGCGTCGCGCTGACCAGCGCCTGCGTTTCGCCGCGAGTGAAAACGGCTGACCCATGGACTCGCGGCAGCACGCCGACCTCGATGGTGATCGCTCTGATCTCATCGAACTTCCGGCCGTCCAGGCGCTTGCCGCGCTCGAGGATCTCGTCGCGGAGGACCTTCTCTTTCAGCTCCTTGAAGATCGCCTTGGCGTCGACCTTGCGCTCGACTTCCTCCTCAGGAATGCTGGCGATCAGATCCGACAGCACCTGATCGACCGTCCCGTAGTTCTCGAGCTTGTCCTGGATGCGCATTGCGTCGGCAAGCGGCACGAGGACCTTCTCTTCGACCTCGCGATAGTATTCCTTCCCGATCGCTCGTTGCGTGGCAGCCTGCTTTTTCTTTCCCGCCTGCTGCGCCAGCGCATCGATCCCGGCGACGATTTCCTTGATCGCCGTGTGCGCGTGCCCGAGCGCCTGGACCATTTCCTCTTCCGTCGCTTCTTTCGCCCCCGCTTCGACCATGACAATGCCGTCCTTGCTGCCGGCAACGACCAGATCGATTCGGCTGCGCTTTCGCTGTTCAAACGTCGGATTGATGACGAAGTCACCATCGACATGGCCGACGCGAACTCCGGCAATCGTGCGGGTGAAGGGAATGCTGGATACCGCCAGCGCCGCCGACGCGCCGGTAATCGCGAGCACGTCCGAATCGTTCTCGGAATCCGCCGACAATACGAGCGCGATCACCTGCGTCTCGTTCCGCCAGCCGGCCGGGAACATTGGCCGGATCGGCCGATCGATCAGGCGGCTCGTCAGCACTTCCTTTTCCGTCGGCTTCCCTTCACGTTTGAAGAACCCGCCGGGAATGCGTCCCGATGCGTAGGTGTATTCCTTGTAGTCGACGGTCAGTGGGAGAAAATCGATGCCCTCGCGAGGGGTGGGGGCGGTGCAGGCGGTGACGAGGACCATCGTATCGCCCAATCGGACGATGACCGATCCGTCCGCCTGTTTGGCAAGACGTCCCGTCTCAATCGAGATCGTCTGCCGGCCTATGGAAATTTCACGTGTATGCATAGCTGTCTTTCTGTCGTGTGAGCTGCGCCAGCTTTTTGAGTGCTCATGCGGCAACGAGTAGGAGACCTCGGAGTTCGCGCGCCAACCGGGTGCGTCTGGCCCGAAGAGCTGAGCGGGTGCGTGCCAAGACGCTTACTTTCGGATTCCGAGCCGCTTAATGAGATCGGCGTAGCGATCGGTATCCTTGCGTTTCAGATAGTCGAGCAGGCGTCGGCGTTGCCCGACCAGCTTGAGTAGGCCGCGGCGCGAGTGATGATCTTTCGCGTGGGTCTTGAAATGTTCGGTGAGGTAGTTGATGCGTTCGCTCAGGAGCGCGACCTGTACCTCGGGAGAACCAGTGTCTGAGTTGTGGGTTTTGTACGTTCCGATGACTTCCGACTTGCGATCTTTCGTAAACGCCACACTTTCCTCCACGTACGGCCCAGATTCGGAGTTCCCCGACTCCGCTCCAGTCCGCCGTTGCTTCTCTCTGCAGGGAAATTACAATTCCAAACGACTCAATATTTTACACCAGAACAATGGTCGGATGCAAAAGCCCGCCCGGCCGGAGTTCTGCCACCGCAACAAGGCCGCCAGTGCCATCGAGGAGCCGGCGATGGGTAATGCCTGCCCCCACGGCGGGTCGTGGGTCGGCTTCGGCGTGGACGTCCCCGCCATGTGCCACTCGCTCACGGTCGCGATCGCTCAGGACGACGGCTGGGATTTCAGGCAGGAGTTGTTCCACAGGTACGATCCGTCGTGCCCCTTCGACGCCCTCGCTCTCGAGTGCGCTCAGCATTACCGCATCGTGTTCGGAGAACGATCCCGCGCGAACCCGGCGGAGTGTCTCGAGATGTGCTCCGCAGCCGAGCTTTTGTCCTAGATCGTGTGCAAGCGAACGGACATAGAACCCGGCAGACGCGTGTACTCGGATCACGACCAGTCCATCGCTGCAGTTCTCGATCGCAAGGTGATGAACGGTGACCCGCGCCGCGGGCGGCTGCACGGCGGTGCGCCTGCGGGCAAGCTTGTATGCGCGAACACCATCAATCTTCTTGGCTGAGTACGGCGGAGGCAACTGATCGAATGTTCCGCGGAAATCTTCGAGCGTTGTTTCGATGGCCTCTGCCGTTATTCCTGGCGGCGAAGGAGGCATTCCTTCTCTTCCGGATGCATCGTAGGTCTCGGTTGCCAGACCGAGGCGTATTCCCGCGACGTATTCCTTGTCACCACCGCTCAGAAGGGATGCCAGTCGCGTCGCACACCCAATGACCAGGGGAAGGACGCCAGTGGCCAGAGGATCGAGCGTACCGGTATGACCGATCCGCCGCGTGCGGAGCGCCCTGCGCACGCGGTCGACGACATCATGCGAGGTCGGGCCCGCTGGTTTGTCGATGACGAGAACGCCATTCATGAGGGTGCTGAAAATGCTGAATTCTGAATTCTGAGTGCTGAATGAAAAAGCCGGATGTTTCGCCAACCAACATTCAGCATTCAGAATTCAGCAATCAGCATTTTTCAGGGTCGACTTTTCAGTCCATGCTCAATCGCGTCGACGAGCAGCTGAATGATCCGAGGCCGCACCTGTTCGAGGTGCTCGGTCACAGTAAACCCGGCGGCGTTCTTGTGGCCTCCACCGCCAAACTGCCCGGCGACGGCGCGCACGTCGACGTCGTACTTCGATCGCATGCTGACGCGCACGTCGCCGGCCGGACCCAGCTTGAAGAAGACAACCGCCTGAATCTCGCGCGCGGTGAGCGGCAGATTGATCAACCCTTCCGTGTCGTTGTGGGTGCAGCCGCAGGCGGCAAGCATCCCCTCGTCCATGTACAGGATGGCGAGCCGCCCGGCATCCGCCAGCTGCATCGAATCGAGGAGCGCGCCGATCAGCTTCAGCTTCCCGAAGCTGTTGCTGTCGAACACGCGACGCGCCATCGCCGCCGGGTTGACACCGGCTTCGACCGACTGACGGCAGATGTCGAACGTGCGTGGCGTAATGTTCGAGTGATGAAACGATCCCGTGTCGGTGAGGATCGCGAGGTATATGTGGGTCGCGATCTCTGGTGTGAGGGGCACGCCGAGTTCGCGGATCACGTCGAACACCATTTCTCCGCACGCCGCTGCCGATTCATCGTGCCAGTTGACCACGCCGTATAACTTGTTGCCGGCGTGGTGATCGATGTTGATGAGGTACTCCCCCTCGAGCCCTGAAACTCCCGTGCGGCTCAGATCGCTGCACTCCATCACGATCACCGCATCCACATCCGCAGAGACCTGGGTGGCGATCTCGATGCGATCCATCCCGGGAAAATCCCGATAGTGCTCGGGCGCGGGATCGGCGTTGACGATCCGGACAGTCTTCCCGAGGGCGTCCAGCGCGAACGCCATCGCCAGCTGCGATCCGATCGAATCGCCGTCGGGCCTGGCGTGGGAGGTGAGAAGAAAGCGCTGGCGCCGGAAGACTTCGTCGCAGATTCGCCGCACGGCCGAGGCCGCGGTCTCTACGCGTTCATTGATCATCGTCGCGCGGACCGACTGTGTCGTCGTCGCCGGGATCGGGTCTCGCGGCCCGTTCCGTTTTGAGCTCCTGAAGAATTCGCTCGACGCGGTCGCCTTGTTCGATCGACTCGTCGTAGAAGAACGTCAGCTCCGGGACACGCTTCAAGCGAAGCCGCTGCCCGACCTGGCGGCGCAGGAACGGTGTCGCGCGATCGAGGGCGCGCGCCGATTCTCGCTTCGCCTTGTCGTCCCCGATGGACGTGTAATACACGCGAGCCTGCTGTAGATCTGGCGACAGTTTTACCTGCGTGATCGTCAAGAACCCGATGCCGGGATCGTGAACCTGGCGCGTCAGCAGCGACGCAAGCTCCGCCTGAATCTGATCGCCGACACGGGAAGCTCGGGTGTGAACCACCTTTTGCCTTTTCCCTTTCTATACAGGCGCAGCCACTCTCTCCACAACGAAGACTTCGATGAGGTCGCCGACCTTGATGTCGTTGTAACGCTCGAAGCCGATGCCGCACTCGAAGCCAGCCTTCACTTCCGACACATCGTCTTTGAAGCGACGGAGCGAACCGATCTTGCCTTCGTAGACGACGACGTTGTCGCGCAGCAGCCGTGCCTGCGTGTCGCCGGCGCGAGTGATACGGCCGTCGAGCACCATGCAGCCAGCAATCGTGCCGAACTTCGGCGTCTTGAACGTGTCGCGAACTTCGGCCGTTCCGACGCGCACTTCTTTGAACGTCGGTTCGAGCAGGCCGGTCATCGCCTTCTTCATCTCGTCGACGACGTTGTAGATGACCGAGTGCTGGCGGATGTCGACTTTTTCGCGGTCCGCGACGTCGCTCGCATTGCGATCCGGGCGGACATTGAAGCCAATGATGATGGCGTTCGACGCCGACGCCAGCAGGACGTCCGACTCGTTGATCGCGCCGACGCCGCTGTGAATGATCCGGATCTTCACCTTCTGATCGGTGAGCTTCGTCAGTGTATCGGCCAGCACTTCGGCGGAGCCCTGCACGTCAGCCTTGATGATGATCGGCAGCTCCTTCATGTCGCCTTCAGCAATTTGCTGCTGCAGCGACTCGAGCGTGAGACGAGCCCCCTTTCCGCCGAGCGCCTTCTCCTTCGCCTGCGTCTGACGGAAGAGCGCTATCTGGCGTGCCTTCGCGGCATCTGTCAACGCCTGAAAGGCGTCCCCCGGGGCGGGAAGACCGCCGAGACCCAGCACTTCGACGGGAGTCGCCGGTCCTGCCGCTTTGCTCTGCCGTCCGCGATCGTCGATGAGCGCGCGAACCTTTCCGACGATCGTGCCGGCAATGAACGTGTCGCCAACCCGCAGCGTGCCGTCCTGCACCAGGATCGTCGCGACCGGACCGCGTCCTTTATCGAGCTTCGCTTCGAGCACCGTGCCCGACGCGTTGCGCTTCGGATTCGCCTTCAGTTCGCTGAGCTCGGTGACCAGCAGGATCATCTCGAGCAGCAGATCGAGGCCTTCCTTTTTCTTCGCCGAGACTTCGACCATAACGGTCGATCCGCCCCAGGCTTCCGGAGTCAGCCCGAGATCCGACAGCTCCTTCTTCACCCGCTCAGGGTTCGCGTTCGGCTTGTCGATCTTGTTGATCGCGACCAGGATCGGAACCCCCGCAGCCTTGGCGTGATCGATCGCTTCCCGGGTCTGCGGCATGACGCCGTCGTCGGCGGCAACGACGAGGATGACTACGTCCGTCACTCGCGCACCGCGGGCGCGCATCATCGTGAACGCTTCGTGACCCGGGGTGTCGAGGAACACGACGTTTCGATCGTTGACGGTCACGGCATACGCACCGATG
The DNA here is from genome assembly GCA_035758845.1 of Vicinamibacterales bacterium. Classification (GTDB taxonomy): domain Bacteria; phylum Acidobacteriota; class Vicinamibacteria; order Vicinamibacterales; family 2-12-FULL-66-21; genus JALZOC01. Next base: position 6,435 of record DASTVZ010000176.1, on the reverse strand, counting down.
TGCTGCGTGATACCGCCCGCCTCGCGTTCGGCGACACGTGCCGAACGAATTGCGTCGAGCAGCGTCGTCTTGCCGTGGTCGACGTGACCCATGACCGTGACGACTGGCGCGCGCGTGACGAGATCCGCTGGATCGATGTCTTCTGCTTCGACCTGCAGCATCTCCTCCTCGAAGGTCTGCATTTTGACGTCCGCGCCGAACTCCCGCGCCACCATCGCAGCGGTGTCGTCGTCGAGCGTGCTGTTGATCGTCATCATGAGACGACGATCCATCAGCTTCTTCAGAACATCTTTTGCCTTGACGTCGAGCTTGGTCGCGAGATCCGCGACGGTCATGCCCTCGGCGAGCGTAATCGTCCGGGTCACCGGTGGCGGCGCGGCTTGCGCCGGAGCAGGGGTTGCCACGCGAGGAACGACGTCGCGTCGCGCCGCACCACCTGGCCTTGGAGCGGCGGGCCGATGGTGCATGGGCGGCCGATAGGCAGGCGGCATCCCAGGGCGCGGAGGCACGGCGGGACGCACCGGCTGCGATGGCAACGGACGAGGCCCGCCGATCGGCGTTCCCGGACGAGGCGGTAATGGGCCGCCAGGGCGCGGACCGGCTGGACGCGCCGCCGCGCCGGGTGCGGCCGGTTTCTGCGCCGCTGGACGACTCAGATTCCCGGTCGGCGCCTGAGATGCTGTTGACGGTGTTGGCGTAGGCGGTTTCACGAGCACGGGACGTCGTGGCGGTGCCGGCGGCGCCTGACCGGTTTTCGGATCTTCAACTCGAAGCCGGATCGTTGGCGGCACGACGCGTCCTGTCGGCGACGGCACGGGTGGACGTGGCTGCGCCGGTGTCGCTGTCGGTGCAGTCGCAGGGGCAGGCGGCGCGGTCGTTTGCTCGGCGGCCGGCGACGGCTGCGGCTGCCGCGCAGCAATGACCGGTTCCTCCGGAACGACCAGCGGCACGGGGGCCGGTGGCGGCTCAGGGATCGTCTCAACGACCGGTGCCGCAACGACGGGCTCCGGCTCGGGTGCCAGGATTTCAAGGGCCGGTGGTGCCGGAGGAGGCACGAGCACCGCTTCCGGTGCTGATGGCGGCGCAGGCGTCGGCACCGCAACCGGCTCGGCCGGCGGTTTTGCCGACTTGACGAGTCGTGGCGGCGGTAACGATGGCGCCGCAGGCTTCACGGGCTCGGGCGCTTTGCCGGCCGGCTTCTTCCCTTTGGCTGCCGCCGGTGCATCGGCGAACGAGGCATTCGACGGCACGTTGAGTCCGCGCTGTCGCGCCATGCGCGACACGAATTCCCGCGCGACCACCTCTTCGATCGTGCTTGATGCGCTCTTGACCTCGATCCCGTGATCGCGTTTCAGCAACGCCATCACTTCCTGGCTCGAGGTGTTCAGCAGCTCAGCGACTTTGTATATCCGGACTGTTGCCATTCAGTTCTTTGTGTTCAAAGGTTGCTGCAGGTGTGTGATCCCTGCAGGTGGCCGATAGCCTACTGCGAGCGATCCGAATCATCTGCCGCGACCACGGCAGCCTCTCCAGCTTCTTCCGCTTGCGCCGCGACGTCGACGTCCGTCGGAGACGCGGCTTCAGCGGCGGACGGTGAATCCGGCGGGACATCGGATCCCGAGGGCTCGTCGGCCGTCGGCGGTTCGCCGAGTCCGCCAAGCTGCGCTTCCACCTCGCGCCGCTTTTCTTCCTCGCTCTTGATGTCGATCTTCCAGCCCGTCAGCTTGGCCGCGAGCCTTACGTTCTGTCCTTTCTTTCCGATCGCGAGCGACAATTGCTTGTCCTCGACGACCACCTCCATCACTTTCTCCGCATCGTCGACGATCGACACGCGCTGAACTTTCGCCGGGCTAATCGCATTGGTCACAAACACGATCGGATCTTCCGACCACTCGACGATGTCGATCTTTTCACCACGAAGCTCGCGGATGATCGACTGCACGCGCGTGCCTTTCATCCCGACGCAGGCACCCACCGGATCGACGTCGCGCTCTCGCGAATAGACCGCCACCTTCGCGCGATCGCCCGCTTCCCGGACCGCGCCCCGGATCATCACCGTGCCATCGTAGATCTCGGGCACTTCCTGTTCGAACAGCTTGATGAGGAGGGCGGGATCGGTTCGCGACAACACGATCTGCGGTCCCTTCGCGCTCCGATTGACGCCGCGAATCACGGCTCGCACTCTGTCGCCGACGGTGTAGTTTTCTGCCCGCGACTGTTCCTTGCGCGGCAGCTGCGCCTCGACGCGCCCGAGTTCGACAATGATGTCGCCGTTCTCGAACCGCTTCACCATCCCGCTGACCACTTCGCCGACGCGCTGGCTGTATTCGGTGTAGACGTTTTCCCGTTCGGCTTCGCGCACTTTCTGGAAAATCACCTGCTTGGCGGTCTGCGCGGCGATGCGGCCGAGATCTTCGGTCGGTCGTGGAAACTCGATTTCCATGTCGACCTCGGCCTCGTCGCCGTAGAGCTGCTGCGCTTCCTCCAGCGAAATCTGCGTCGATGGATCGGTCACCTCGGCGACGATCTTCTTGACCGCGTAGAGCTCGAGCTGCCCGCTCTCCGTGTTGAACCGGGCGCGCAGCGCCTCGCTCTTGTATCGCTTCCGTGCGGCCGCTTCGAGCGCGTCCTGCACCGCATTGATGATGATGTCCGGTTCGACGCCTTTCTCTTTCGCGATGGCATCGATCTGCTGGAGCAACGGATTTATCGTGGCCATATTCTTTAGCTATCAGCTTTCAGCTTTCAGCTGTTCGCGACAGCGCCTCGCCGTTCAGTCGTCTTCTTTTCTCAAACCGACAGCTGATGGCTGACAGCAGAGAGCTTCTTAAAACTCCACTTCGAGCCGCGCTCGCTTGATGCGAGCGAGCGGCACGCGGTGGACCTTCCGTCCTTCTTCGAGCAGCACCGCGTCGTTTTCCACGCCCGCGAGCCGTCCGGCAAACGCGGACTGCCCCTCCACCGGCTCGCTCGTCACCAGTTTCGCCAGTCGTCCCTGAAATCTCCGGTAGTCTGCTTCGTGCCGAAGGGGCCGGTCGAGACCGGGTGATGAAACCTCGAGCGTGTATGCGTGGCCGATCGCTGCAGTCTCGAGGTCATCCTCCTCGACGTCGAGCAGCGCGCTCAAGTCCTGACTGACGCGCTGGCAATCTGCAATACCGACCGATTCCTCTTCGAGCCTGCGCCTGGCTTCTTCCCGCGTGGCAGCCGGCTGGAGCCCCGATGGGCCGGTATCCGGCCGATCGATGATGACCCTGAGGACTATTCCCGCCGATTCACGGCGCAGCTGGACGTCGAATACTTCGAGCCCGTAGCTCCGCGCCACGCGCTCCGCGGCCGCCCGGACGCGTTCCAACTGCTGACCTGATGGCGTAGAAACGACCCCTGAAAAACAAAAAGTGGGCAACGGCCCACTCGGGTACTAAACTCGAACCTGCCACCCATAAATATAACATGGGCATGGCAATTGGTGAATTTGTGAATTGCGTGTTGGTGAGTGACCAGGCCCGTGAATTCACCAATTTAGGAATTCACCAATTGGTTTGGCTACTAAATCATATCCCTTTGCACTGACGATTCGTGCGCGGATGAGCTGGCCGTGCCGGTACTCTTCCGGATCGCAGTCGGTGAGGAAGACCACAGGGTCAATGTCGGGCGCCTGACCTTCCAGCCGTCCTTGGAGAACAAGCTCATGCTCCGGCGAAGGGCCATCCACCAGGACGGCGACCTCCGTTCCAATCCGGGCCTTCTGCGTCCGCGCGACGATTTGCTTCTGTTCCATCATTAACGCATTCCGGCGGCGTCTCTTGACCGCAACCGGCACGTCGTCGGAGAGGGCAAACGCCCGCGTGCCTTCCTCATGGGAGTAGGTGAAGACGCCAACGTGATCGAACTGGGTATCGGCGACAAACCGCTCGAGTTCGTTGAATTCGTCGTCCGTTTCCCCGGGGAAGCCGACAATCAACGTCGTCCGAAGAGCAACACCGGGGACCCGGTCACGGATGCGTTGCAACAGGGCGTCGTACGTCTTGCGGTTGCCAGGGCGCCGCATGCGTTTCAGCACCGCGGCCGACGCGTGCTGCAATGGCAGGTCGACGTAGCGGCACACCTTCCCACACTCTGCCATCGCGTCCAGCACGTCATCGGTGATCGTGGTTGGATACAGATAAAGAAGTCGAATCCAGTCGAGCCCCTCCACGCGATTCAGCTCGCGCAACAGACGGCCCAGTGCTCCACGTTCGCCGCGGTCAATCCCATAGAACGTCGTGTCCTGCGAGATGAGAAGCAGCTCGCGAACGCCTCGCGCGGCAAGCGCTCGCGCTTCACGAACGATTGATTCCGCCGGACGGCTTCGATACTGCCCGCGCAGCGTTGGAATGATGCAGAACGCGCAGGTGTAATCGCATCCTTCCGCAATCTTCACGTACGCATAATGTTTCGGCGTCGTCAGCAGGCGAGGGGTGTCGGCGTCGTAGATGTATGTAGGAACTGACGCTTTCCGCGTGTCGGGATCCGTTGTCCGGGATTCGGGATCCGCGAAGTGCTTAGACCGGAACAAGCGTAACGGTTTCGCTTCGGCCGAAGATCGGATCCCGGGTCCCGCACCCCGGATCCCGGCAGGGTCCCCGATCGCTGTTAGGATGTCGGGGACCTCTCCGGTCCCGAGCACCGCGTCGATCTCCGGAATCTCTTTCTTCAACTCCTCTCGATAGCGCTCGGCGAGACAACCGGTGACGACGAGGCGCGCGCAGTTGCCGCTCTTCTTGTGCTCCGCCATTTCGAGGATCGCGTCGATCGATTCCTGCTTTGCGCGATCGATGAAGGCGCACGTATTGACGACCAGCACCTCCGCGTCTGCGGCGTCAGGTGTGAGCTCGTGACCGGCGTCACGGGCGATGCCCAGCATCACCTCGCCGTCGACGAGATTCTTCGGGCAGCCCAGTGAGAGAAAACCAATCTTCACGGATAAATCCTGTAGAGCATTCTCGGATACGGAATCGCTTCTCTCAGATGTTCAATGCCGCAGATCCAGCTGACGACGCGTTCGATACCCATACCGAAACCGCCGTGCGGCACACTGCCATAACGGCGAAGATCGAGGTACCACTCGAATGCTTCTTTCGGCAGTTTGTGTTCTTCGATGCGAGCCACCAGCAAGTCGTAATCGTTGATGCGCTCACCGCCGCCGATGATTTCGCCATACCCTTCGGGCGCGAGCACGTCGACGCACAGCGCGACGTCAGGTCGCTCGGGATCCGGTTTCATATAAAACGCCTTGACGGCGGATGGATATCGATGGACACACACCGGACGATCGAAGTTCTCAGAGATTGCGGTTTCGTCGGGCGCCCCGAAGTCGCCCCCCCACTCGAACGGGAGTCCCTTTTCCTTGAGCAGCTTTGCTGCTTCGTCGTACGACAGGCGCGGGAACGGCGCCGTTACGTTCTGCAGCTTTGACGTGTCGCGGTCCAGCGTCTTCAGTTCCGCCTGACGTCGCTCGAGCACGCGCTGGACGACGAAGATGACGAGCGCCTCTGCGAGATCCATGACATCGTCGAGTGTGGCGTATGCCATCTCGGGTTCGACCATCCAGAATTCCGTGAGGTGGCGGCGAGTCTTGGATTTTTCGGCGCGAAACGTCGGGCCGAAGCAATACACGCGGCCAAGCGCCATCGCGTTTGCTTCGTTGTACAGCTGACCGCTCTGTGTCAGATACGCCGTTTCGTCTTCAAAATACTGGACCGGAAACAGCGTCGTTGTCCCCTCGCAGGCCGCGGGCGTAAAGATCGGTGTGTCAGCGAGGATGAAGCCGCGTTGGTTGAAGAAGTCTCTGACCGCGTTGATCACTTCGTGGCGCACGCGCAGGATTGCCTGCTGACGCTGCGAGCGGATCCACAGGTGGCGTCGATCCATCAGGAAGTCGACACCGTGTTCTTTGGGTGAGATCGGGAAGTTCTGCGACTCGGAGACGATCTGCAGGCCGGTGACGTCGATCTCGAAACCGCCAGGCGCCCGCGAGTCAGCCCGCGGTGTTCCTTCGACGATGAGTGAGGTCTCCTGGGCGAGATGGTCCGCCTGCTTGAACGCGTCGTCGCCGACAGCCTGTTTCGACATGACGCACTGGATGAAGCCGGTGCCATCACGCACAGTCAAGAAATGGATTTTGCCGCTCGAACGCCGATTGTGCAGCCACCCCTTCAGCGTGACGGGCTGTCCGGCGTGTTTCGCGATGTCCTGGATATAAGCAGTCATGGCAGGGCAAGCGTCCGCTCGAATCGTTGCCGCGCGCGGCGAGCATCGTCGAGAACCGTCTCGGGGGCGCTGGTATTTGCGAGTTCCATCAAATACGTTCCTTCGTACCCGATCTTCTGCATCGTCATCAGCGCCATGTCCCAGTTAATCGAACCACCATAAGGCACCAGATGGTCGTCGTTG
>DASTVZ010000170.1:0-11979 GCA_035758845.1 Vicinamibacterales bacterium | reverse complement strand
ACGTTCTTCGGCACCACGAATGGCGCGCGGTATTCGCGCGTCAGCATCTTGTTCGCCTCGGCATCGTTGACGATCGTCATCGTCTTCGCATCCCAATGCAGCGTCCGGCCGAGACGATAGCTGATGTTCGCCAGGTGCATCAGGTTGCACGAGAGTGCGCCCTCTTCAACTTCCGCGTTCAGATCCTCGCGCTTCCGGCTGCGAACCGCATTGATGAAGTTGGCCCAGTGCTCGTCCTTCGCCGTGGCCGCCGGCCCAGGCTTCTGGTCCTTGCCGAGGAACGAGTAGTACTTGTTGTAGTTGTCGATGACGAGATAGCCCTTGGAGCCGTAGAACTGATTCCCGATCGTGTTCCCCGGTTTGCCTTCATCGATGCCGGCTTCGTGCGGAGAGATCCAGTGCCGCACTTCAAACGTCATCATCTTCTTCTTACCGTTCACGTCGAACTCGTAGCTCGCGCTGATCGTATTCGGCGTTTCCTGGGCGTCGTCGTCGAACATGAACTTGCCGCCGATGGCGCTGACTTTCGTCGGATGCGTGACGCCGAGACCCCAGCGAGCGATATCGACTTCATGGATCCCCTGGTTTCCGAGATCGCCGTTACCCGTGTCCCAGAACCAATGCCAGTTGTAGTGGAAGCGATTCCGGTTGAACGGTCGCTTCGGAGCTGGTCCAAGCCACAGGTCGTAGTCGACCTTCGACAGATAGGCGGCGTCGTAGCATGGCTCCGGCCTGCCTCCAGGCGTGAACGAGAATTTCTCGTTGGGGTTCATCGGGCCGTCGGGGTACTTGCCAATCGTGTCCCGCCACTTGTAGCAGAGCCCTCGGGCCATGTAGACCTCGCCCAACTCGCCACCTTGCATGCGTTGCACTGCTTCCCGCAGCGCCGGTGACGAACGGCTCTGGCTGCCCTGCTGAACCATGCGGTTGTACTTGCGCGCGGCCGCGATGATCTGCTGCGACTCAAAGATGTTATGTGTGCAGGGCTTCTCGACGTAGACGTCCTTCCCGGCCTGCACCGCCCAGATCGTCTGCAGCGCGTGCCAGTGATTCGGCGAAGCAATCGACACGGCATCGATGTTCTTGTCCTCGAGCATCTTCCGCATGTCGACGTAGGTCGCCGGTTTCTTGGCACCCTTGCCCTCGAGATACTTCAGTTTTTCGCCGATGCGGAACTCATCCACATCGCAGAGGGCAACGATTTCAACATTGGGCATCGACGACCAGGCGGAGACGTGGCTCTGGCCGCGGCCGCCGCACCCGACCACCGCCATCCGGACGGTCTCGTTCGGACTAGCGAGTCCTTTGACCGTCGCTCCGGCGGTCATCACTGCCGTGCTCATGAGGAAATCTCTTCGGTTCATCGTCATAGCTTGCTCCTGATGTCGGGCTCCGGACGGCCCTCCGACCGCCGAAAATGCTCTGGGGGAGGATACCATGACGCCTGACTTCCGGCTAAAGCCGGAAGCCACAGAGCTCCACCTCGCTGTGGCTTCCGCCTTTAGGCGGAAGTATCATTCGCCCGCATGCGAAGGCTGTTCCTCGGTGTCGGCTTCTGCGCCATCCTTGCGGCGCGCCTTTGGAGTCAGACAGCCAATCAACAGCCGTCAATCTTTCGCGCCGACACACACCTCGTCCAGGTCACCGTCGTCGTCCAGGACGGACGAACGAATCCGGTGACCGATCTCGCCGCTGCGGACTTCCACGTATATGAAGACGGTAAGGAGCAACCGATCGCGCTGTTTTCCGCCGATTCCCGCTCCTCCGCGACACCCGCCACGAGTGCTGTCTCTGGAGCTGCGGTCGTCAGCAATCAGGTGCCAACCACTGGCGGGGTCACCGTGATCCTCTTCGACCGCTTGAATACTGCATGGAGCGATCAGGGGCAGGCGAAACAGAACATCGTCAAGTTCCTTTCACAGGTCGCACCGACCGAGCGCATCGGCTTCTACGTCCTCGATTCATCGAGCGTGTCGATCGTCCACGACTTCACCAGTGACACACGTTCGCTCCTGCGTGCTCTCGGGCGGGTTCAGGGACAGATCTCGCGCGAAACGATGATTGCCGAGGAGAAGACGCCGACGATCGCCTCCGGTGGCGGGATGAGCGCCGCCATGGACGCGCAGCTGGATGCGGCACTCGCGCGCATGGACGAGATGATCAAGGCTGACGCCGTCAAGAACCGCGCTGATGCGACACTCAGCGCGCTCGAAGCCGTCGCGCGACACCTCGCCGGTATTCCAGGACGAAAAAATCTGATCTGGGTTTCTGCTTCGTTCCCGCTCTCGTTTAATGACGGCTTTGGCACGCGGTCGATGTACACCGAGGTGAGCATTGCGACGCGTGCGATTGCGGATGCGAACATATCGATCTATCCCGTCGACGCTCGCGGCCTGATGAATAGTTCCGCGGTTGTGGCCAGAAAGCCGGCGTATGCGAGCCTCCGTAACGAGATGCCGGCCTCCGACAGCATGGAGATGTTGGCCGAGCGCACCGGCGGCATTGCCTACACGAACAGGAACGATCTCGGCCGCGCGATTGCGCGTGCGATGGACGATGCGAAGTTCACCTACACGCTCGGCTACTACCCCGAGAACGTGAAGTGGGATGGTCACTTTCGCAAGATTTCGATCAAGGTTCGACGGTCGGGTGTCAACGTCCGGCACCGCAGTGGGTATCTGGCGCTGCCGCCTCCGCCGCAGACATCCGAATCGCGACAGAACGCGCTCGTCCGGGCGCTGGCGAGTCCGTTGAATGCGATCGCGCTGCCATTGACTGTCGGTCTCGAGCGTGCAGGCAACGAAGAAGTGACGGTGACTCTTCGCCTCAGTCCCAGCACGATTCGTCTGAGTCAAACAGCGCCGGACCGGTGGGAGGGAAGCGTCGACGTAGCAATTGCGCAGGCGCTCCCGAGTGGTCAGCTGGCCAAAGCCCTGGATACAACGGTCCCGCTTCGATTCACAACGACGATGCGCGATCAGGCGCTGCGCGAGGGTTTGAATCTCAATCGAAGAATTCGGCCGGATCCCGCCGCACACACGCTTCGGATTGCGGTTCGAGATCCGGCAACCGGATCTGTGGGTAGCGTGGCCATCCCGGCGGACACGATCCGTTCGGTCCTCGGAAAGTGAGACGAGCCGAGTATGTTTCATTTCGTTTCCATGATCGCGTTGGTGCTGACGCTGCTCGTTCCGTCCGCACCGCAACAGCAGCCGCCGGCCGATCGTCCGCTTCGGCTTGCCATCGCCGGGCTCGTGCACGGACACGTCAACGGATTCCTGCGCGGCGCACAGGGACGCAACGACATCGAGATCGTTGGTCTTTCCGATCCGGACAAAGCACTGCTGCAACAGTACGGTGAGCGCTACAAGATTGCGCCCGAGGCGCGATTCACCAGCCTCGAAGAGATGCTCGATCGGACGAAGCCGGAAGCCGTGGCCTCGTTTACAAACACTTACGATCATCCGGCGGTTGTCGAGGCGGCGGCCAGTCGCCATATTCACGTGATGATGGAGAAGCCGCTCGCGGTCAGCAATGCGGATGCCCAACGGATCAAGCGCGCCGCAGATCGTGGCGGTGTTCAAGTTTTCGTGAACTACGAAACGACGTGGTATCCGAGCCACGGCGAGATCTGGTCGTTGATCAAGGAGCAAAAAGCAGCCGGCGAGATCCGCAAGATGGTCGCGATGGACGGACATCAGGGTCCAAAACTGATCAACGTGCAGCCTGAGTTCTTCGCCTGGCTGTCTGATCCGGTCAAGAACGGCGCCGGAGCGCTGTATGACTTCGGATGCTACGGTGCGAACCTGATGACGTGGCTGATGGACGGCCAGCGGCCTCTTGCCATCAGTGCCGTGACGCAGCACTTCCAACCGGCTGTCTATCCGCGCGTCGACGATGAAGCCACGATTCTCGTCGAATATACCAACGCACAGGGCATCATTCAGGCGTCGTGGAACTGGCCTGTGAACCGGAAGGACCTCGAGGTCTATGGCGAGCGTGGGTATGCGATCGCGACCGGCGGAAACAGTCTGCGCGTGTCGCTGCCCAAGAAACCCGAGGAGACGCTGACGCCGTCACCTCGGCCTGCGGATGAACGCGACTCGATTGCGCACCTGGTCGCCGTGGCCCGTGGCGCGCGGAAACCGAACGCGCTGTCGTCGCTCGAAAACAACATCATCGTCACGGAGATTCTCGCCGCGGCGCGAGAATCGGCGCGCACGCACAAGCGAGTTACCCTCGCGCAACCAGACAAGTAACGCGAAGGGCACGACGCACGAAGGAAGACGCGAGCGAGCGTGCACGGGAGTCCGAGGGGCGAAGCCCCTCGGCGTGATCAGGAAGCAGACTTCCGTGACGGCGGGGCAGACTGCACCTCCACGACTGGGGTAGTGGGACCGGCACCCGCCGGCGCGTTTCCCAGTCCGAGTTGCTGCAGCACACTTGGCACGTTCAGTCCAAGTGCTTCGAGCTGCTGCAGCAGGTTGAAGACCACCGTGGGGCTGGTCTTGGCCAGCCTGCCGAGACCGGTGGTGCCATTTTCGCCACCCCCTTGATCGATCACGACGAGCTTGTCGATATTGCCGAGCGGCGCGGCCACCGCGCCGAAAATGCCGCTCGATGCGGTCAAGATCGCCGGTAGTTTCTCGAGGATGGTCTGAAGCCGTGCCGCATCGTTGAATTGCTGCCAGGCCTCTGCCTTGCGCAGAATCGCGGCCGCTTCCGCCACGCCTTGCGCTTCGATCGCCTTCGCCTGCGCGAGACCGATGGCTTCGATCTTTGCCGCTTCCGCGCGCCCTTCAGCTTCAACGGCGGCCGCGCGTCCGGCCCCTTCCTTCCGCAGTTTTTCCTGCTCGGCTTCGGCGAGCGAGATCATCGCCGAGCGCCGCCCTTCGGCCTCGAGAATCGCCGCCTGTTTGGCTGCCTCCGCTCGCACGACGGCGGCGAGTCGATCGGCTTCGGCCGGTTTGATTACCGTCGCCTCGAGTTCCTTCTGCTTGCGAAGAACTTCCTGCTCCTGCACGGAAATGAGTTCCTGCGTGCGCGTTCGCTCGATCTTGACCTCTTCGGCCACGACTGCCTGTCGCGCGGTGGCCTCCGAGAGCGGACCGGCCTGCTGCGCCCGCGCCTTCTGCGTTTCGATCTCGGCCTGGTACTGCGCCTGGCGAATCATGAAATCGCGCGACGCCTGCGAAATCTCCGCATCGGCCTTGAACTTGGCTTGCTCTCCCTCTTGCAGTGCCTGCGCCGATTTGATTTTGGAGTCGCGATGCGCCTCCGCTTCGCCTATTGTCGCGTCGCGCTTGACCTCCGCCGTGCGCCGCTTGCCCAGCGCATTCAGGTAGTCCTCTTCGTCGCTGATTTCCTGGATGGTGAGGACGTCGACGCCGATGCCCATCTTTTCGAGATCAACGGTCGCCTCGCTCGTGAGTTTCTGCGCGAAGCTTTGACGATCGCTGTTGACTTCTTCCACCGTCAACGTGCCGAGAATCGACCGCAGGTGTCCTTCGAGTGTCTGAAAGATCACTTTCTGCACTTGATCCGGTGTCATCCCCAGGAACCGCTCCGCGGCGGCCTGCAGCGACGCCTCGTCGCCGCGAATCTTCACGTTGGCAACCGCTTTTACCGATACCGGGACCCCCTTCAGCGTGTACGCGCGCTTGATCTCGAGAGGAATCGTCATCACGTTGAGGTGCAGGTATTCGACTTTCTCGAGCAGGGGAATCCGCAGCGCCGCGCCGCCGCGAACCATCCGGTAGCCGACGACCCGACCATCAGGGAGTTTGCGCCGCCGGCCGCTGAGGACGGCGACAGCGTTGGGAGACACCTTCAAATAGTTGCGGCTGATCAACCACATCGCCGCAAAGAACCCGAGGACGACCGCAACGATGAGGATAGGGAGCCAGACGTCGGAATTGGGAAGGAACATGGGGCCCTCGCGTGTTATTGCCGCGCCACGATAACCGTCTCGCCGAGCACTTCTTCAACGCGCACCGACGTGTTCTCAGGAATCGACTCGCCCTGCCGCGTGCGTGCGATTTTGTCGATCAGTTCCTCGCCAATGCGGCAGCGCACCTGCCCGACCCCGCCGGCGGGTATCGTCACAATGACGCGGCCAGTCTGGCCGACCAGATCCGAGGCGCGCGATTCAGACGACGCCTGCTGGCTGTAAAGGAACCTCGCAAAAAGGAAGACCGGAGTGGCCAACACGACGCCGCCACCAAACCCCACGGTCGATGCCGCGAGCGGGGTCAGGCCATAATGGGTCGCGATCGCGCCAAACGCGCCGAACGCGGTCACGAACACACTGATCACGCGCGTGCTGAAGAACCCTGGCCCGCCGTGATCGTCGACGCCGCCTTCGAAGTGATCGAAGATGCCGCCGAAAAACAGCGAGATCATCAGGATCAGAAAGCCAACCGCTGCGATCGCCAGGAAGACGCTGAACGCGTTCAGCTCCAGGTTCATGCCGAGAGGATACTAAAAGGTAAGAGGCAAAAGGTAAAAGGGAAAGCGCCCGCGGCCCGAGCGAGGGGCCGGAGGGAAGCGACGCGAAGCGGCGCCCCCGAGCGAGCGCGTGGGGGTGGGGCCCCGCGCGCATTAGAAAAAGATGGCAGCGATTGACTGAAAGTACTGGTGAACTTGACTCTACTTCGCCAACAGCACCGCTAACACGCCGAAATAACCCACGACGAAGTATGTCCCGACGATCAGCGCTTTACCCGAACCAGGCACGCGACGCCAGGCAGCTGAGGGATGAAGGCAGCAGGCGAGTGTGCGTCCAATGACTACGTCGGCGTTCATGCGCGCTGGAGTGAGCAAAACAAATTCCGTACGGCGGATGCAAATTCGTTAGAAATCACGCGACCTGCCGTGTGAAAGCCACATCCTACCGTGATCTTTGTCGCGCTGTCGCGGAACTTCGCTTCACACTCGCGACCAGAAACGTGTTCCGGCACGGTGGCTGCACCCTCGCCGCTGGCGGATAAGAATTCTGGGAATTTCGAGAAAAATGCCGCGAAAGCCGACCATTTTTGTAAGCTAGTGTTCTGATTACGGCCGGGCTTGCGCGGATCAGCACAAAACTGTGATCGATTCGGCAGGAGGCTTTATGACCACTCTTCGACGGTCGCTCGCCGTGCTTGCAGTCGTCGTCGGCTTCGCGACGCCGGTTTTCGCCGCGCAGGAGGCCAATCCCGCCGGGCGAATCAAGACCGTCACCGGCGCCGCCTTCATCGTGCGCAACAACGCCGTCATCCCGGCGCAGGCCGGCCAGGTGGTGTATGAGGCGGATGCGCTTCGCACTGGTCCCGATGGCAAGATCGGCGTGACGCTGAAGGACGACACGCGCTTGGCGCTTGGTCCTGGCAGCGAAGTGCGTCTCGAGCGATTCGCCTACGCGCCCGGAACAGCGAGCCTCGGCATGGTGCTGAAGTTCGTGCGTGGCGTAACGGCCTATGTCTCGGGCCGGCTGGCGAAGCTGGCACCGGATTCAGTCCGCCTGGAGACTCCGTCGGCGATCGTCGGCGTTCGCGGAACTACGCTCGCTATACGCGTTGAGGGGTGAGGATGCGCAGCGCATCGATCGTGTTTGTTGCGGCTTTCGCCGCAGCGCTGGAAGTGGCGTGCGCTGGTAAGCACGCTGGTCCGGCGCCGCCAGAAACCGCACAAACACTGGTCGTGCTGCTGCCGGACTCCGACACCGGCGTCACCGGTCGCGCGTTTGTTTCAAACAAGGTAGGTTCAACCGACCTGAATGCGACCCGCGATTCCTCGACGGCGACGCCATCGACGGCTCCGACGGCGGTGACGACGATGAGTGAGGAGGAGGTCCAGCGGGTATTTGGCGAGACACTCTCCGCTCTGCCGCCCGCTCCCATTCACTTCACGCTTTACTTCAAATTCGAATCCGACGAGTTGACGGACGAGTCGCGCGCCCTGCTGCCGGAGATCCTCAAAACCGTCAAGGAGCGCTCGATTCCTGAAGTCCTGGTTGTTGGACATACCGACACGATGGGGACGCCTCGGGCGAATATCGATCTCGGTTTGACGCGCGCCAACACCGTGCGCACTCTGCTCGTCCAGGTCGGCCTCGATGCCTCGCTGATCGAAATGCGATCGCATGGGGAGGGTGACCTGCTGGTGAAAACAGCGGACGAGACGCCTGAACCCCGAAACCGCCGTGTCGAGATTTCGGTCCGTTAATCCCATTCGATGACCGCGCCAGCTGACGCCGCAAAGCGCCGGGGCCGCGTCTTTCTCTGCGGCGTCGTTCCCGTCATCATCACGGCGATCCTGGCCATTTATCGGCCGGCTTTTTTTCCGCGACTCGACGACAGCATCTACGACACCGTGATGCGGTCCGGCAGCATCCAGCCACGAGGCAAACGCGTCGTCATCGTCGACATCGACGAGCGAAGTCTCAACGCGCTTGGGCAATGGCCGTGGCGCCGCGACGTCATCGGCAAGCTGGTCACGAAACTACGCGACATGGGCGCGGCAGTCATCGGGATGGACATCATTTTTGCCGAATCGGATCGACTGGAGATCCGCGATCCGCATGCCTCGGATGCGAACCCCGATCAACTGCTCGCCGACGTTCTTCGAGAAGGCAAGGTGATACTGGGTTATGGCCTGACCTTCGATCCGGCCGGGCGCGATCGTACGCTGTGCGTGCTGCACCCGGTAAACGTCGCGGTGGTGCATCCGCGCGATGAAACCGGACAGCTGCCGTACTTCCATGCGACCGGAGCCGTCTGCAGCCTGCCGCTTCTCGCCGAAGCAGCGGGATCGTCTGCGTTCCTGAATGCGGCACCAGATCCAGACGGCATTCTTCGCCGGGTTCCGCTCATTGCCGAACTCGACGGGCGGCTCTATCCGGGCCTTGCGCTTGCCACGGTGAAGGCCGCGATGCGCGCACGCGATCTCACCCTGCGCGTCGACACCGTCAACGCGGCGACGCTGAATATCGACACCTTGACGGTGCCGGTCGATGGCAAGAGCAATTTGCTGGCGCGTTATCGCGGGAAGAAGGGCACGTTCCCGCAGCTCTCGGCCGCAGATATCTTGAACAACCGTCTGCCAGCGGCGGCGGTGCGCGACAAGATTGTGTTTGTTGGCACCACCGCCCTGGGCACGCGAGAAGTCGTCGCGACGCCGCTCGATACCTTGTTCGCCGGCGTCGAAGTCCAGGCGACGATTGCCGACAATCTTCTCGAGCACACCTTCATTCGCCGTTCACCTTTAGGTACGGTGCTCGACGCCGAGCTCGTCGTGAGTCTTGGTCTTGCCGTTTCGATGGTCGTCGCATTGATCGGCGTAACGCCCGGCGTCGCCCTTGGTGCTGCCGGGATCGGCGGATTATGGGCGACGTCGGTCTGGCTGCTGTCGACGCGCGGCCTCTTTGTTTCTCCCCTGTTTCCGACGATTGGAATCATTTCCGCGCTCGCGGTGATGACGTTTGTGAAGTTCACCGTCGAGCGCCGAAAAGCAGAGACCGCTGGCCGTCAGAGAACCGCAGCCCAGCGCCTGATGGTGCAGACGCTCCTGTCACTTACCGAGACGCGCGACGCAGAAACGGGACGTCATTCTCGACGCACACGGATGTACGCGCGGATTCTTGCGCAGGAGCTGTCGATGCATCCTGATTACCGCGACTATCTGACGCCTGAACGGATCGAGTTATTGGCCAGTCTCGCGCCGCTGCACGACATCGGCAAGGTCGGCATTCCCGATCAGATCCTCAACAAGCCCGGTGCGCTGACGGCTGAGGAAATGGCGCAGATGCGCACGCATCCCACCCTGGGTCGTGAGGTGATTCTCAAGGCCGAACAGCAGGTCGGCGTTCACGACGATGCCACGCTGGCGATGGCAAAAGACATCGTCTACACCCACCACGAACGGTGGGATGGGACCGGGTATCCACAAGGACTTTGCGGGACAGGCATTCCCATCCCAGGACGCGTGATGGCGATCGTCGATGTCTACGATGCCGCGGTGACGCGCACGCTTTACCGCCCCACCATGTCGCATGGCGACACGGTCAAGTTCATCATGGCGGGGAAGGGCACGCACTTCGATCCCGCCGTCGTCGATGCCTTCGTCAGGGCGTCGAGCGTGATCGAGCACGTGTCACGCGAAGAGAGTCAGTAGCAGGGCAGCTACTTGACGATATGTAGATTGGTAGGTGCAACCGGCGGTGTGGCGTTACCGCCGCCGGCCTGGCTGAACGTGACGGTCTTTCCGGCGACGGTCAAGGTTCCAGTACGAGCGGTTCCGGTGTTCGCCGCGACGACGAAGTTGACGCCGCCAAGGCCGGAGCCACTGGCGCCGCTGGTGATCGTGATCCAGGGCGCATTGCTCACCGCCGTCCACGCGCAACTGGTGCCGCTCGACACCGAGAGCGCGCTCGTGGTTCCATTCGCCGGCACGGTGAAGCTGGTAGGTGTCACCGTATACACGCAGCTGTTGGCCGCCTGCGTGAAGTTGACGGTTACGCCGCCAACGATCAGTGCACCCGTGCGCGAAGAGCCCGTACTGTTGGCCGCAACCGTGTAATTGACCTGTCCGATCCCCGAACCGGTCGCGCCGCTCGTGACAGTGATCCAGCTCACCGTGCTGGCCGCTGTCCACGAGCAGCTCGTCCCGGTTATGACCGATACCGCGCTCGTCGATCCCGTGGAGGGCACAGACACACTCGTCGGCGTAACGGTGGGCGGTGCGCACTGCGCCGAGGCAGCGCGCGCACCAAGCGTCACCAGAAGGACGACGAGAAGACAGGTCTTCCTCATGAATTGGTGTTCGTTTGAGTCGTGCATATCCCGCGCCGTGAAAAACCGCGAAATTCAGGGCTTTTCGGCGAGATCGTCGAGTGAAAGGTCTGCAGAATTGTGAGCCGCGAGACGAGATTGTCGGCGGGCGGCAGGTGGGGGAGATGTGCGGGGTGGACCGCAGTGTGTGCGGTCCACCGTCGCGTGCGTGCTAATTGGTCATCCGTTTCTTCACCGTGTCCTGCAGTTTCTTCGCCGCATCCAGATGGGCTCTCACGACCGGGTAGGTCTTTGCCGCCCAGCTGTTCAGGCCCATCGTTACCGGGTTGTCGCTCTTCTCTGGAGTCACCGTCGTTGCTTCGACCTTGGTGTCGACTTTCGTCCCGGACGCATCCCGAGCTTCCGCCTTGTACTTGCTCAGCGTGTCCTTGTCGATGCGTGACTCGAGTTTATCCGCGACGTCCTGGTGGCCATCGACCATCGCGTCCATGTAGTCCTTGTCGAACTCGGCGCCGGTCTTCTGCGCCAGCTTGTCGCGCAGATCGTTGTGTTTGTCGTCGGGCGCCGAAGGCACCGCGATATTGTTCCGGGAAGCGAGGGTCGTCAACTCCTCATTCGCCTTGGTGTGATCGTCGACCATCATCTGGGCGAACTTCTTCACATCCGGATTCGCCGCCTTGTCCAACGCCATTCGGCCGAGTTCGACCTCGGCAATGCTGGCGCTCGCGATGTCTTTCACGAAATCCTTGTCGCCGTTGCTGACATTGTCGCTGCCGGCCGTGCCGACAGCTCCGCCGGCCGGTGGATTGGCTGCGCTGGTATCTCTGCGATCGCTCGAGTTGCACCCAACGGTCAACGCCGCCGCCAGCGCCACGGACAGAAAACCATACCTCTTCATTTCGCTTCTCCTCTGATGAGCTCTGTTACACACGCACGCTGCCATCAATGGTGCAAGCAGAGTGACCTCAACAAATGAATCGCTCATCACTCATCACTAATCGCCGATCACTCATCGTCGAATCGGCGAATCGCAGATTTCTGCGATGAGCGCAGGGATTCGAGGATTCGCGATTCGGGACCCGAGGATTCGGGATTCGAGGATTCGGGATTAGTGATGAGTGATGAGCGATTCAGTACGTCGCTCGACCGCCGCTTATATCGAAGACTGCTCCTGTTGAAAACGAGCAATCCTCCGAGGCGAGCCAGCAGA
>DASTVZ010000145.1:0-2631 GCA_035758845.1 Vicinamibacterales bacterium | reverse complement strand
CTGTTCTGTCCGCCTTTTTGGGGCAAAGGAGAAGTGCGCATGGCCGCCAGACCGACGTGGAAAGGGTTCATGAAGATCAGCCTGGTCAACATTCCGGTGCGGGTGTTTCCCGCGACCGATTCGGCGGCCACGATCAGCTTCAACCAGCTTCATGCCGAGTGCCAGACGCGCATTCAGCAGAAGCGCTGGTGCCCGAATTGTCAGCGCGAAGTGCCGATCTCCGAAATCGCCAAAGGCTACGAGTTCGAGAAGGGGCGCTACGTGGTGATGAACGAGGACGACCTCGCCAAGGTGCGTCCCGAGTCGACGCGGGTGATCGATCTCGTGCAGTTCGCCGACGCGGCGAGCATCGACCCGATTTACTTCGAGCGTCCGTACTACCTCGCGCCCGATGGAGCGATGGCGACGGAAGCATTTGCGGTGATGCGCGAAGGAATGAAAGGCAAGGCGGGCATCGGCAAGCTGGCGCTGTATGGCCGGGAGTATCTCGTCGCGGTGCAGCCGCGCGAGCGGGGGATGGTGATGTACACGATGCGGCACACGAAGGAATTGCGCAGCATGGACAACATCGAGGAGCTCGACAACGTGCCGCTGAAGATCAAGCCGGAGGAAATCAAGCTCGCGAAACAGGTGATCGAGAACTTTGAAGCCGACCTCAACCTGTCGGAGTTCCGCGACGAGTACCAGGAAGAACTGCAGCGGATCATCGATGCGAAGATTGCCGGCGAGGAAGTCGTCGCGACGACCGAGGAAGCTCCGCCCAAGGTGGTCAATCTGATGGACGCGCTGCGTCAGAGTCTCGACCGCGTGAGCACCGGCAAGAAGAAATCGGCGAAGGCGGAGATCGAGAAGCCGGCGAAAGCGGCGCCAAAGAAACGCGCTGCCCGCTAACTCTGCGCGGTGTATTGCTCGAAGATCTGCTGACGCACCCACTGCGCGGTGGATCCTTCGCCGCAGCGAATCCGAAGCTGTCCGGGACCGCGCCCGCCCTGGATCTCGATGCGCCACTCGCCGGGGCGCGCGTCGGAGCTGACCGTCACGATCGCACCGACGACCCCGAGTTCCCGTAATGTTGCCTGCGCAATTCGCTCGACATCCGCCTGATTCACGCGCCCCCCATGGATGGCTGGAATGGAACCCTTCAAACGGAAAAGGGACTATTTCAGCTTTGCCTCTTTGATCCGATCGGCAACTTTCAGCGCGATCGGATGCGCGAGCGTTCCACTCGATCCCGCTCCTTGCGAGTAGAAGTTCGTTCGAATGGTTTCCTTGCGCTCGAGGACTTTCTTGCCGGAGCTATCAGCGATATGAAACTCGATGTCACTGGCCTCGCGACCGGAACCCATGCCGACGAACATTCGCTTGGCTGCATTCCCCGGACGCCAGCCGGTGATGACGCCATTGAGCGCGTACACGGTGCCTTCCGGGGGGCTGGGCGGTTCGCTGATGACGCTGTACTCCTTCAATTCCACTTTCAGTTCCGCGACGAGCTGTGTTTGCAACAGTTTCATGTCGTATGGCAGCTCGATCCCCTGGGCGACCGTGAAAGCGTTGACAACCAGTTTCGGTTTTTCTTGTGCGGTCAACCCGATGGTCGAGACCACCAACGCGATGACGATCGGCAGAAATCGCTTCATACCAGCTCCTTCTCTACGAAGACACGATGGCGAACGGGTGCCGACGCGGCGCCGACGATGATGAAAACGAAATTTAAGCAGAAGGAGTACAGCGAGGCTCGATGCGTGTCCTGCCCCGTGCGAGCCGGTCACGCGAGAATCCGTATACCACAGTGGGCACCGCGGCGTCCACGAAGATCAATCAGTAACGATCCCATCATCGCTGCTACCGCGGCAACATCGCGGCAAACCTACGGCCTGAATCGCTGTCCAGCACGAGAAAGCGCGGCAGGGCCATCATCCGCTCGCGCGGCGTCACCAACCGGCGGTCGAGAGTAAACCCCGCCGCGTATCCAGACTGAGTCGCGCTCGCTATCAGGTCATCGTCATAAATGCCGAACGGCCAGGCAAGCATGGTTGCATTGACCCCAAGCTTGTCTCGCAACACCGTCCGTGGTTTGGTGAACTGCATCGTCACAAAGGACCGATACGCTTCGGGCGAGAGCCGACGTTTCTCCGTTTTGAAGTTTGGATGCCAGTAGGTGTGCGACTCGATGTCGAACAGCCCGGTGCGGGAGAGCGCGGCAAGCTGGTCCCACTTCATGGCATACGAGGCGTTCGAGATCGCCGACGGATAGATGAACAGCGTCACGGGCACACGGTACTCGCGGACGAGAGGCAGCATCTCGGTGAACACCGACGCGTGTCCGTCGTCGACCACGATCACGACCGCGCGCGGCGGAGGCGTCGGCTCTTTGCCAAGGAGATGGTTCACCAGCCATCGCAGCGGAATGATCGGATATCCCTGTTGCTTCAAGTACTCGAGTTGGGCGCGAAAGGTCGTCGTCCTCACGGTCATCGAGTCGTGCACGACGGGCGCGAACCGGTGATAGAGAAGAATCGATGCTTCGACAGAAACCGATACTTTCCCGGGCTGAGCCGCTGATCCCACTGGCAGAACGACAGTCGCGATCGCAGCGCCTGCGAAAATCGTGACCGCCGACACACGCAATAC
>DASTVZ010000089.1:0-2888 GCA_035758845.1 Vicinamibacterales bacterium | reverse complement strand
TCCTTCACCGCGACCATCAACGCCGAGATGCGTGTGGGTGCCCTGGAGGAAACCGTTACCGTCACGGGTGAGAGCCCGATCGTCGATGTGCAGAGCGCTCGACGGCAGACGGTGCTGAGCAACGACGTCCTCAAGGCGATTCCCACCGTGCGCAGCTACAACGCGCTCGTCGTTGTGGTGCCGGGTGTCGTCACCAACACGAACGACGTTGCAACCGGGACCGCGACGACACAGTTTCCGATTCACGGCGGCCGCAATAACGAAGGCCGCATGACCATTGACGGCCTCAACGTCGGGAATCCTCCCGGTGGCAATCAGCCCCCAGGCTTCTCGGTGGATGTCGGCAACTCCGAAGAGATTTCGTTCACGACCTCCGGCGGGTTGGGTGAGTCGGAGACGGCTGGCCTGGTCATGAACGTCGTGCCCAAGACCGGTGGAAATGCGCTCCATGGGTCGGCGTTCTACAGCGGCAGCGGCAAGAACCTGCAGGCCGACAACACGGAAGGTATCGCGGGAGTGGCGGCGCCGACGCCGCTGACGAAGATCTACGACATCAATGGCGCCGTTGGCGGCCCGATTCTCAGGGACAAATTGTGGTACTTCGCCACCGCGCGAACTCAGGGGAGCACGCGTGTGAACGCGAACATGTTCTACAACCTCAACGCCGGCGATCCGACGAAATGGCTGTACGTCGGCGGACCTGGCATCAGCGATCCCGGCTTCTCTGACCGCACGTGGGAAAACATCAGCGGACGTGTCACGTGGCAGATTACGCCGCGCAACAAGTTCGGCGCGTACTGGGACGAGCAGTGGGTGTGCCGGAAGTGTGAAGGAGCCACGATCGGTATTACGACTCCGCCAGTCGCTTCGCCTGAGGCCATCGGTCCGGCGCAGACCCTCCCGCTGCGCGTGCCGCAGGTCACCTGGAACTCGCCGGTCACGAATCGATTACTCTTCGATGCGGGCCTCGGTGGGACTTACTACGGCTGGGGGAATTTCGAGCGCGATCCGAATCCGACCCGTGACCTCATTCGAGTCACCGAACAGTGCGCGGCCGGGTGCGCCAACAACGGCGGCCGCGCCAATCTCGTCTATCGCTCCCAAGATTGGGGCGACAATCGCACCGGATCGTACACGTGGAAGGGGACGATGTCGTACGTGACCGGTCAGCATAGCTTCAAGGTTGGCTATCAGGGAACGCTGATGACCGACGACCGGACGTGGTACTCGAACAACAACGACCTCTGGTATCGCTTCAACAACGGCATTCCGAATCAGTTGACGCAGACGATCAACCCCTGGATCAACAACGCCCGTGCCGGATGGGATGCAGTGTTCGCGCAGGAACAGTTCACGATGGGTCGCTTGACACTGCAGGGTGCCCTGCGGTTCGACGTCGCTCGAAGCTGGTTTCCCGAGCAGAACATCGGACCGGACAGGTTCCTGCCGGTCGCTTACAGCTTCCCGGAGACCAAAGGGGTTGACAGTTACAAGGACATCACGCCTCGGATGGGCGCAGCGATCGATGTGTTCGGCAACGGCAAGACGGCAGTCAAGGCGAATATCGGGAAATACCTGGAAGGTGTCGGGGTGCAGCTGACCTACGCGAACTCGAATCCGACGCTGCGAATTCCGACGAACACGGGTCCCTTCGGCGTGCCTGGTGTCACTCGGACGTGGATCGACGCGAACGCGAATCTCGTTCCCGACTGCGATCTGTCGAACCCATTGGCCAACGGTAATCCGGCGGCGGTGAACGCCGGTGGCGGTGCCGACTTCTGTGGGCAGATTTCGAATCTGCGATTTGGCCAGCCGGTCTTGACCGGCAACTACGACCCGGACCTGCTCACGGGGTGGGGTGTCCGTGCTTCGGACTGGAGCCTGGGCGTTTCCGTCCAACAGCAGCTCATGGCGCGGATGTCGATCGAGGTTGGCTACTACCGGCGCTGGTTCGACGGATTTACGCTGAATGACAATCTTGCCACCGTCAACAGCGACTACACGCCGTACAGCATCACGGCGCCACTAGATCCCCGACTGCCCGATGGCGGTGGTTATACGATCTCGGGCCTTTACGATGTCGTCCCGAGCAAGTCGGGACAAGTCGATAACCTGGCCACGCTGGCGAGCAAGTATGGGAAGTGGTATCAGAACTTCAACGGCGTCGACATTACGCTCAATCTTCGGACGGCAGGGGGGCTCACCGTCCAGGGAGGCACGAGCACCGGTCAGAACGTCGCCAATAACTGCGACGTGAGAGCGAACCTCCCCGAACTGAGCGTCGGTATCGGCGCCGGGCTGGTCGGCTCGAACGTGAACACCACGAGTCCGTACTGTGACGTGAAATACGGGTGGCTGACGCAGCTTCGCGGGCTCGGCTCCTACATCATCCCGAAGATTGATACCCAGGTCAGCGCCGTGTTCCAGAACAAGCCGGGGGCGTTGCTGGCAGCAAACTACAATGTGCCCGCGTCCGTTATCGCGCAGTCATTGGGCCGTCCACCTTCGGGAAACGTGACGAACGTGTCGATCAACCTCATCGACCCGGGATCCTTGTACGGCGATCGCATCAACCAACTCGATTTCAAGGTTGCCAAGATCCTGCGGTTCGGTCAGACGCGTTCGACGATCTCGCTGGATCTATACAACGTGATGAATGCAAGTGCCATATTGACCTATAACCAGACCTTCGTTCCGAACGGCACGTGGTTGCAGGCTAACTCGGTCCTGACGGGGCGACTGGCTCGTATCAGCGTAGACTTCACCTTCTAATCACTGGTCTGACGGCCGGTCTCCAATCGGGGGCCGGCCGGTTTCAACTTCCAACTTCCAACTCCCAACGCATCCCCGCGGGGCTTCAGGCGAGCCGCCCGCCGACCGATAAGAAT
>DASTVZ010000078.1:0-23652 GCA_035758845.1 Vicinamibacterales bacterium | reverse complement strand
GCCCCGGCGCTGCGGCTGGCTCGGACGGACGTGCGAACGCTGATGAACGAAAGCGGCAGATCCGCGAGCGGCGGACGCGCGACATCTCGGTGGCTGAGTGCCCTGACGGTCGCCGAAGTCGCCCTCGCGATACTACTCGTCGCCGGTGCCGGCTGGCTCGTGCGCGGGTTTGCCAACCTGCGCAGCACCGACCTGGGGTTTCTTCCCGAGAAGCGCCTGATTTTTGACGTCTCGTTTCTTGGCGCGAAATACCCGAACGGTGATGCCGTACGCACCGCGTCGCACGTTCTCATCGAGAAGCTCACCGTACTCCCCGGCGTGACGGCGGTTGGTGCCACCTCGAATTTTCCTCTGAGAGGCGCGCCGGAGAATTCGCTCATCGCGCAGTTGCACGGTGAGCCGCTCGATCCGGCGCATCCGATCGGAGCGCGCCAGCGGTTTGTCAGTGCCGGCTACTTTGCTGCAACCGGGACAATGCTCGTCAAGGGACGTGATTTCACGGCTGACGATCGCACGAGCCGTGTTCCGGTGGCGATCGTCAACAAGACGTTGGTCAAGCGTTATCTCTCCGGCCGCGATCCGATCGGCCAGCGGTTCTCGGCCGGCTATCCGGCACCCGATCCGCGCAATGAAGTCATGGTCGTTGGTGTGGTCGACGACGTGCGGCAGAAAAGCGTGCACGACGACGCAGAACCGGCATTCTATTCGCCGCTGACGCAAGTGCCGCTTCGTCGTCAAACCATCGTCGTCACGAGTGCGTTGAGCGATGTCGCCTCGCTCGAATCGGCGATTCGTGACGAAGTCCGGCGGCTCGATCCGCAGATCGCCGTGGAGTTCGAACGTGTGACGGACCTGGTGACCGGCACCATCCGGCGGCAGCAACTCGGAATGACGCTGATGATCATTTTTGGCGCGGTGGCAATCCTGCTTGCGGCGGTCGGAATCTACGGCGTCGTCGCGTATGCGGTGTCCGAGCGACGCGGAGAGATGGCCACGCGGCTCGCGCTGGGCGCCACACCGGGGAGCGTGTTCTGGCTCGTGATGAAACACGGGGCGGCCCTTGCGCTTATCGGCATTGGCATCGGCCTGGCGGTTGCCTACCTGTCCGGTCAGATTGTGGCCAGCCAGATCTACGCGATCCGCGCGTCCGACCCGGTCATGCTGGCCGCCGCGATCCTCCTGGTCGCCGGAATTGTTGCAGTCGCGACGATGATTCCCGCCTGGCGCGCGTCGCGACTCTCACCGTCTGGTGTGCTGCACGGGGATTGATCAATCCCTATCACTAGGCTAGTCACTGATCGTGCAATCCTCCAATCGCCGATCCTCGAATCGTCGAATCCGTGAATCGCCTGGCTCGCTCGCGAATCAAGATTCCAGAAGTCAGGGATTAGGGGATTCGAGGATTAGGGGATTCGAGGATGAGAGATATGAGGATTGTCCGGCCGGCGACCTAGGTAACGGATGCGCGATTAGTGATCAGTGATGAGTGATTCACAGCCGGCACGCAGTATGCGTTGATCGTCGTCACGGAACTGTTTCGCCCGCGAATTCGTTCGATTCATCGAGCGACACTCACGGTATTTCGTGAGTGATGGTGAAGCTGCGGTGACATGAAGAAACCAATCGCGCCCGACAGCGACTCACTCTGGTCGCTGCGGGCGGCCTCATACCAGTACTCCGCTGAAGGGGAGCGCGTACTTACCGATCGTCAGCGGCAGGATCTGATCCGAATCGGGATGCGCGTGCGTCTGCCTGCGCGCATGATGGTGTACCGCGAGGACTCGCCGGCGCTGTGGGTCTTCGCCATCATCGATGGGGCGGTGAAGTGCTACCGGGATCTGCCCAGTGGCAAGCGGGTTGTCGGTGCATTTCTTTTTGCGCGTGATCTGTTCGGTCTCGCGGAGAATGGACGGTATCTGAATTGCGCGCAGACGCTCACGGTCACGACCATGTACCGGCTTCCCATCGGCGATCTGGCGGCCCTGCTCAAGCACGATGCCGACATGCAGTTCAAGTTCCTGATGAAGGTCACACACGAACTACGTGAGGCGCAGCGCCGCGCGATTCTGATCAGCCGTCGTGACGCCGCCGGGCGCCTCGCGATGTTCATTTCGCAGATGGAGAAGCGCGAGTGTCCATCCGGTCACCCTCGCGTCGTCGCGCTTCCGATGACACGGTCCGACATTGCCGGGTTCCTCAGCCTCTCACTCGAAAGCGTCAGCCGCGCCGCCGCCGAACTCGAGCAGCGCGGCCTGGTCCAGTTTGAAAACCTGCACCGTGCTCGCATCGTCGATGCTGAGGGGTTCGCGCGGTTGGTAGCGACGGTGTGACTGAACCCTTCGACCCACCTTGATTTAAATCAAACCGTTATCCGCGGATCACTAGATATATTGCGGGTTTTGCCAAGTTGCCATGCCCGCTGTCAATCGGTCCGATAAGTCCACATTCCATTCGCTCGTCACCTTCGTCAGAGAGATCATTCGATCTCACCTGCGACGCGGCGTCGGCGGCGATCCGTCGAGCGTCGCTCTCGGGGATCTTGCGGTCGGGCAGCTCGTCCACGATCTGCGCAATCAGCTGACAGTGATCATCAGCTGTGCTGATAGTCTCGCGGCGGATACACGAACCGGCGCGCCACGCCGCGAACTCGTGCACTTGCGCCAATGCGCGGCGCGGGCGTCGGTGCTCTCCCGCGAGATCCTGCTGGCGACGAGGCCTCAATTTGCGGCGCGCCGCGCGCTGGATCTGAATCATGTCGTCGCTCCAGCAGTCGAGATGTTGTCTCGCGTCGCTGGCGACGGAATCCAGATGACGCTTCATCTCGCTCCCGTCCAGGTGATGGTCGTCGCCGAGTTCATCGAACTCGAACGCATCATCCTCAACCTGGTGTTGAACTCGCTGGATGCGATGACCGATGAAGGAGCGATCACGATCGAGACTGAAGCCGTCCGAAGTCCGTCGCCAAGCCGGCTCGAAGGAATGCAGGCGGCACCGTACGCGCGATTGACGGTTACCGACACCGGGCATGGCGTCCGTCCGGAAGTCAGGGAGCGCATGTTCGAGCCATTCTTCACGACGAAGGAAGCCGGAACCGGCCTCGGCCTGAGTTCGGTCGCATTCACGGTCCGCCAGCTCCATGGAACCGTGTCGGTCCAGAGCGAGCCGAATCGCGGCACGTCGATCACCGTAATCCTTCCGCTAAGCGGACCGTAAACTTCCTCCTGCGCGCCTCGGCGCTTTGGCGAGACAGCCATCGGCTGTATCACCGCAGATGGCCTGGCAGGTGATGTGCAGGCGGCCGCGTCGCCAAACATGCGCATCACGTCGGCCATCCGCCTCGTTCTTTTTTTCACGCTCGGGCCGCTGCTTGTCGGGTCTCCGGTGTTTGCTCAGCCGCAAACCGCTGGATCCTGTCCTTGCCCTCCGGCGGGGCCACCGCCGATCTGGACCGGCAGCGCCGGCTTTGGCCTGACGTTGAACCGCGGAAACACCGACACGACCAACATCAACCTGTCGTTCGTTGCCACCCGCGACCCGAAGGCGAAAGATGTCTGGAAGATGGAAGCGCTGTATCTACGCGGGGATACGAATGGAGAGCTGAGCGCGAATCGCGTCTTCGCTCAAGTCCGTTACGAGAGGAACCTGACGCCGAGGCTATTCGCATTCGGTCAGTTGCCATACCTGCGCGATCACTTCAAAAGCATCGTCTACCACATCGCGCCAAACGGCGGCCTTGGCTACAAGGTGATCGCGACTCCTCAGACGACGCTTACCGGTGATGCGGGCTTTGGCGTCAAATGGGAGAAGAACCCGGGGTTTGACGTCCAGACATCGGCTGTCGTGACGTCGGGCGATCGGTTCGAATTCGAGCTGTCGCCAACATCCACGATTACGCAGTCATTTGCGGCGGTCTGGGACGCGAACGACTGGGGAGATGCGCTCTATACGTTTGCCGCAGGCGCGGCCGCGGCCCTGACGACCCGAAGCCAACTGAAACTGGAGTGGACACCTACGCCACCCGGCCTCCGACGCCGGACATCAAGAACAACGACGTCGCCCTCTTAGCGGCGCTGATTTATAAGTTCTGACGTGAAACAGGGGAGCAGTTCCCGCCGCTCACGATATTTCGTGAGTGGCCAGCAAATTATTGATACAACACGGCTTATGTGGTGCGTGTTCGACCCTGACTTGCGGCTCAATCACCGTACACAATGCCCGCCTCTGAAGCGTCCAACTAAGCTTCCCACCTACAAATCCCGCTACTTCTAGGTACTACGACCAAGGTCCAATCGTTTTCTAACCGAAATCCAACCCCTGGCACGGCACTGCCGTGATTCAATGCTCCAGTCTCGGACGGAAACTGCGACACCCTCGGCGGGAGGTGGGCTATGTCTCACTCAGTAATTCACACGGCCGCGTTTGATTCGGCGCCAACCAGGCTTCGCCCGGTGCCTGCGACACACCTGCAGGAAGATGACGAACTGGTTGTCGGCGTCAGCGACGCGATGCGCTACGTGATGTTTCGCGTCGAGCAGGTGGCGACGACAGACGCAACCGTCCTCCTCTTTGGAGAAACCGGCACCGGCAAGGAACTGCTCGCTCGTGCTATCCATCGACAGAGCCCGAGGCGCTCCTATCCGTTCGTGGTCGTGAACTGCGCGGCGATGCCAGCGGCGCTGATTGAGAGTGAGCTGTTCGGCCGCGAGCGCGGTGCGTTCACCGGCGCGCATACCTCTCAGATCGGACGTTTCGAGCTGGCCAATCGTGGCACGATTTTCCTCGACGAGATCGGCGAGCTGCCGCTCGAAGTGCAACCCAAACTGCTGCGCGTGTTGCAGGAAGGACAAGTCGAACGTCTCGGCAGTCCGCGAACCGTCGACGTCGACGTGCGAGTCATCGCCGCCACCAATCGCGATCTCTCCGAAGAAGTGAGAGAAGGACGGTTCCGCCGCGATTTGTATTACCGCCTCAACGTGTTTCCGATCACGCTGCCGTCGCTGCGTCAGCATCGAGAAGACATTCCTGCGCTCGTGCATCACTTGATTCAGCGCCTTGGTGCCAGTCTTCGCAAGCCGATCGAGACCGTTCCTGAGGATGTGATGGCGACGTTGGCTGCCTACGAGTGGCCGGGAAATGTCCGCGAGCTGGAGAACGTTCTTCAGCGCGCGATGATTCTCACGCGCGGCAACGCGCTGACGTCGGTCGACGTCGGAATGCCTGCGATCGACGGCATGGCCGCGCCGGACAACGCAACGCTGACCGAAGTCGAACGCCGTCACATTGTGCGCGTGTTGAGCGGCGCGCGATGGCGGATTGAAGGCAGCGGGGGCGCAGCCCAGGTGTTGGGTCTCAAGCCGAGCACGCTGCGAAGCCGCATGATGAAGCTCGGCATCGCAAGGCCTCGCTGAAAATAGTTTGGGATCGGGCGCCTCATCTCCTTACGGCGCCCGAAGGAGCCGCACCATCCGCGACTGAACTTCATCGAACACGATCACGGGTTCGTCGCGCAGCAGGATGCGAATCCCCTTGAAGATCTGAAAATCCCGAGAGCTGAAGAAGACATCTGCGGTAGCTGCCGAGTGCCACTCCGACAGCAGCGTGAACGCGTTCGGATCGTCGGCGTCTTCGAGAAGGCGGCTGCGGGCACAGCCTGATGTCGTGCGCATCCGCCGCACGGTTTCGTCGACGGCGCTGAGCACCTCGGCGCGTTTGTGCGGCTGCACCCGAAATCCAATTGACGCCAGCAGCATCCCGCGTCCCGGACCGCCCGGCGGAAGCGTCATCGCAGTCCTCCCGAATGTCCCGATCCTGAACAGACTCGAAAGATCATGCCGGTGTTCTGTGCAACCGCTCTGCCGCATTGATGAGTCGCGCAACTAGGCTGACGCGTGTCGAATTCATCACAATCGTGATCGCGCCGCCACGAGCGGTCGCGGGATCCTACGAAATTCCGCAGATGCCCCGTCGCCAGAACTCACCGATGGCGTGTCATCTGCGGCATACAGCGGGGGAGATGAGGCGCGTCATTTGAACTCATCGTTCCCGGTCATTTGGCATGAAATACGTCGTCCTCGCGTCCATCGTGCTGCAGGTCATCGCGATCGGCATTCAGACCAGGCCGTCGAATCTCCTGACCTGCATTCTCCGGCCCTCATGGCTCGTGCGAATCATCATCGCGATGTACATCGCGGTGCCATTGCTGGCAACGGTCCTCGCGAAGATGTCGGGTGCGGCAGATCGGATGAAGGGAGCCATGCTTTTGTTGGCGATCGCCGCCGTTGCCCCGCTGCTGCCGAGGAAACTGCTGAAAATTGGTGTAGACGCCGGATTTGCCGAGAGTCTCTCCGCCGTGACGATGTTGCTCGCGATTCCTCTTGTGCCCGTCACGGCCACGGCGCTTGGAATGATGTTCGGCCGCAACGTCGTGGTGCCGCCCTCTGCCGTCGCCGCGACCCTGGCGAAAACGTTTCTTGTGCCCCTTGTGGCGGGGATGGCGCTGAAAGTGGCGCTGGGAAGTCGATCGGTCCGTCTGGGCGAGTTTGCCGCCATGGCGGGCACTACGCTGCTGACGCTCGTCGTGCTCCTGTTGCTGATTGCGCAACGAGAGGCGATTTTTCCTCTCGTATGGCAATCGCTTCCGGTGCTGATCGTCTACGCGAGCGGGTCGCTGCTCATTGGACATGTGATCGGCGGTCCCGATCCCGGAGAACGAACTGCCCTGGCCGTGGCAGCTGTCACGCGACATCCCGGTCTCGCCATCCTGATCGCATCCACCAGCGCACCGCAGGCGGCGCGGGTGCCCGCGATCATTGTGGTCGTCGTGTGCTCGGCGCTCGTTGCGATTCCCTACACTTTATGGCGAAAACGTGCTCTGGCGAGACGAGCAGACCAACCAGTCGACGCTCGGGCTAGTGCCCCGTGACGGGGTCCCCACCGGTCGTACACAGCGCTCAAGTCGGGCGTTAATGCCATCGATAACCCAATGTGTTAGAATCGCCGAAAAATTCCGAGGGTCTTCGATGGCTCAGCCATCGACGGAGGGACCTTTCCCGGAGAGACGTCCGGAGTCGCCGTATTCCAACGGCGGGGGTTCCTCTGTGCGGGTCTGAGGGATCCCTTCCAATCTCAAGACGTCACCCGTCTTTTTCTCGCTTGACGATTGGCATCTTGAGCCCATGCTGAACACCCCGACTGTTTTTGTCGTTGACGATGACCCATCGGTGCGCACGGCTGTTGAGCGCCTGCTCATGTCCGTAGGACTGCCGTGCGAGACCTTTGCGAGCGCGCCCGAGTTCTTGCAGCGTGCCGAGATGGGCTTGAACGGGTGCCTGGTGTTGGATGTCCGGATGCCTGGTCCGAGCGGCCTCGATCTCCAGCGAATGCTCGTCAGCTCCGGCAACGACATTCCGATAATTTTCGTGACCGCTCACGCGGATGTCCCTCTGACGGTTCGAGCCATGAAGGAGGGGGCGCTCGAAGTGCTGACCAAGCCGTTCGATGACCAGGCTTTTCTCGACCTGGTCAATTCGGCATTGAAGACGGCTGGTGAGCGCTACCAACACCGCGTCAAACTCGAACACCTCAGATCGCGTTACGAGATGTTGACCCCACGCGAGAGGGAAGTCATGGCGCTCGTCGTCACCGGCATGCTGAACAAACAGATTGCGGGGGAGTTGGGCACGACCGAAAAGACCGTGAAGGTCCATCGCTCCCAGGTCATGCGCAAGATGGAGGCAGACTCGGTCGCCGCGCTTGTCCGCATGGCGGATGTGCTCGGCGCGATGGAAGCCCGCCCGTGATCGGCGAGTCCGACGGTACCGTTGGACCAAAGCCTCAGCAATATAAGACCTAGGTCCTATAGATCCAGCTTTCCGCCACGGCATAGCGTGGCTGCATACATTCGGTCAGTCTCGCATCATTTCGATTCCGGCAACCGGACGGGTTCTTTGTGGGGCAGCATGTTTTCGCGGCGCAGGCCGCTGGCGGCGGCGCGTCGGCCCTCTGGTCCGAACACAAAGTATTTGTATTTATTGCGCTGGCGGTGTTCGTTGGCCAACTCGCGCTCATTGCAGGGCTTTTGGCGCAACGGAGGCGATGGCAACTTGCAGAACGCGCGCTCCGGCAAAGCGAAGCCAGGAATAGCGCCATTCTGCGCGCGATCCCCGATCTGATGTTCGTGTTCAGTCGCGACGGGGTGTATGTGGATTACAACGCGCCAAGTCCGGCGGCGCTTTTCGTCGCGCCCGATCAGTTTCTTGGTAAGCACATACGGGACGTACTGCCCAAGGAGCTGACGCAATCGGTCGAGCCGCTGTTCGAAAAGGCGATGAAGGCCGAGCAGCCTGTCTCGCTCGATTACACCTTGCCGATGGATGGGACCGATCACTACTTCGAGGCGCGTCTCGTCCGCTGCGACAACGACACGATCGTCTGCATCGTCCGAGACGTGACCGACCGCCATCGGGCGACGGAGCAACTCCATCAGGCGCAGACCGATCTCGCTCAGGCGACGCGTGTGCGCTCGCTCGGCGAGATTGCCACGGGCATCGCGCACGAAGTCAGCCAGCCGCTGGCGGCGATGATCACCAACGCGCGCGCGGGGATCCGAAGGCTTGATGCAGCGTGCGGGGTCGAGGAAATGCGGGGCGTGCTTCAGGACATTGTCGCCGACGGGCAACGCGCGTCGGGCGTGATCACGCGGATCCGAGGCCTCGTCAAGCACACGCCGATGCGTCTCACGCGTCTCGATGTCAACGATGTGATCGACGACGTTGTCGGACTCAGCGGACCGATGCTGCGTCAGCATCAAATCAGACTTGACGTCGAGCGGAAGGGAGATCTTCCGCCAGTGACAGGCGATCGAATTCAGCTGCAGCAAGTTCTGCTGAACCTTGTGATTAATGCCACCGACGCAATGAAAAGCGTCGAGGACCGCCCACGCGTGTTGGAGATTCGCACCGGGCAGCGCAACAGCTATGTGAGCGTCCGCATTCAGGATTCAGGGCCGGGCCTGGCGGAGTCGGCCGTGAGGCGCATCTTCACGCCGTTTTTTTCGACCAAACCCGAGGGAATGGGGGTTGGGCTCTCGATTAGCCGTTCGATCGTGGAGGCTCACGGTGGCCGGCTCGATCTGGCCAGCAATTCCAGTGACGGTGCGACGTTCGAACTTGAACTTCCTATGGCGTAAGACCAAAGTCGGATGTCCGATGGCCTTAGGTCCCATAGATAGAGCGGTTGGAGGCAGCCTATAAGGGCGCTGAGTTGCTATGAAACATTTCTCAGGGCATCGTTTCGACGAACACCGGCCGGCCTTATGGCGAGGCACGAAGGAGATCCGCCTGACACGCAAAGCGGCCGCGGTTCTGCTGTGCCTCATCGAGCGCGCCGGCCGCACCGTGGCGCGCGACACTATCCTGTCAACGGTCTGGTCTGGAACCCATGTGCACGCCGACAACGTGAAAGTGCTCGTCCATGAGATCCGTACCGCGCTCGAGGACGATCCTCGCGAACCGAATTTCATTCGCAGCGAACCAGGTGGCGGCTACACCTTCATCGCTCCCTTACACGACGGCGTACTGCCCGCGTTGACGCATCGCGCCGGCGCGACACCGGCGATCGCGGCGGACCCGCATATTCTGTTCAGGCTCGCCGTCGCGCTTGCCGATCCTGCGCAATCTGATTGCCGTGTGTTTCTCGTCGATGGTGAACGCGGGATGGGGAAGAGTGCGCTCTGTGCCGAGTTCATGCGACGCGCTCGCGAGGTCGCATCCGCTCGCGTCTGCTACGGGCAGGCGGTTGCCCACTCGGGGATCTCGGAGCCATACCTGCCGTTTGTGGATGCGCTGCACCATCTCGCACGGCAGTCGCCCAGGAGTGTGCCTGCCCTGCTGGCGCAGCACGCACCAACGTGGCTCGCGCGGCTGCCCGCGTGGGTCACTGACGTTGCCCCTGTCAAAGGCAGCGTGGCGCCGCCGGATCCGTTCCGCATGATTCGCGAGTTCGGTGATCTCCTCGAGGCCCTGGCTGATGAAGGACCGACGGTCATGGTTCTCGACGATCTGCAGTGGGCAGATCTCGAAACGGAGGAACTCCTCCGTGCGCTCTCCCGGCGTCATGCACCGCTGCGCACGGTCGTCCTCGCCAGCTATACACCCTTTGCGACGACGCTCGCAGCGGCCGCGCTGCGCAATCTGAGCGCCGAGCTGCGCGCTACCACCCGATCGTCCTCGATGCCAATCGTTCCACTGACGGAGGATCAGGTCCGCGCCTACCTGGTCGAACGGTTCGCCAGTGACTCAGTTGGCCGGCTCGCGCGTGTCGTCCATCGTGTGTCGTCGGGTAATCCTCTGGTAATGGTGTCGATGATGGATGCGCTCATCGCGGCGGGATCGGTGGTCTTCGAAAGCGATGGCTGGCGCGTGCGCCACGCCCCCCGCACGATCGAACGGTCGCTGCCGGCCACCGTTCTCGACGCGCTCCTGTGGCGGTTCGATCAACTCGAGGCCGACGATCGGGTGGTGCTGGAATGCGCCGCGGCAGTCGGTAGCGAATTCTGCGCGGTCGATGTCTCGAGGGCGGCTGGCGCCGAATCGCCGATGCCGATCCTGCGCCGCATCGAAACGCTGTGTGAGCGCGGCTTCATCGCCCGTCGTACCCGAAACGCCCGGAGGGTTCCATCCGCAATGGAAGTGTATCGTTTCATCCATCCGCTCCACGCGCAGGTGCTCGCCGGCCATGCGCCCGTGTTCGATCAGCTGCGCGCCGCTGAGCGCCTCGCCTTCGACCGCCGACCCTCTACCGAGCGGTTCGGCTGAGGAGTCGCCCTTCGCCGCGTGTCGGTGACCCGATTCCATAGCGCCATCGCCCATGTGGCGTACGACGATGTCATTTCGACCTCCGCTCCAGGATGTCATGTTCGCTGAAGCATTTGGGCTGCGGATGCGCCGGATTACCATCCCCGCCGTTGCGCTCGCGACGTGCGCCGGCTATTACCTCGGGTCGGTGATCGGTCTCGCTCTGACGCTACCGCCGGCGACGACGTCAGTGTTGTGGCCCCCTAACGCAGTCCTCACCTCGGTGCTCGTCCTGATGCGGCCGCGGCGCTGGCCTTTGGTGTTGTTGCCAGTCCTTCCGCTTCACGTGCTGATCCAGTACGGAACGGGATGGCCTCTTTCGATGATCCTCGCCCTGTTTGTCACCAACTGCCTCGAGGCGATGATTGCCGCAGGCGGCATGCGTCTTCTCAGCGAGACACCGTGGCGGCTCGACAGCCTGCGAGGGCTGACCATCTTCTACGTTTCAGCGGTCATCGCTGCGCCGCTGTTGTCGTCGTTCGCCGACGCCGCGGCGGTGCACTGGTTTCGCGGCGAACCCTACTGGCAGGTGTGGGGCAACCGAAGCATCAGTAACGTCCTCGCAGAGTTAGTCGTCGTGCCCGCGGTCGTCGGCGGCACATTGGCTTTCGCGCGATGGTGGCGCCGCGGCAGGCCGATGCCACGATTGGAGGCTGTCGTCCTGGTCCTTGGTCTGGTCGGCATCGCATCGGCGCGGTTCAGCGGCGTCCTCGACACGATCCCGAGCTTGAGTGCCGTCTCCAGTCAGGTGCCATTAGCGGTTCAATTGCCGTTTCTGCTCTGGGCCGCCATGCGCTTCGGTCCAGCCGGCACCGGCATCGCGGTGCTCTTTACGAGCATCACGAGTGCCTGGGCCGCGGTGAACGGCATTGGTCCGTTCGCCGAGATTCCAGCGTCCACGACGGTGCGCGCACTCACGGTGTCGATAATTGTGGTTGCGACCGCGCTCCTGTGTCTCGCAACGCTGATCGAGGAACGACGTCAGACGCAGCACGCGCTGAAACTTCGGCTGGACTTTGAGAGCCTACTTTCGCGGCTATCCTCCGCTCTGGTTCAGCAACCGAGCGATCAGATGCCGCGCGCCTTTGAAGCATGGCTCGGCCGATTGAGTCGCGTGCTTGGCATCGATGCCCTCACAATTTTCGTGACCTCCGGGGAATCACGCGCGCTCGCGCCGATGTATTCCTGGGTCGATGGACCGGTGCGCCCTAATGCGGCTGGTCTTGCGACCCAGCATCTCGCCTGGGCCGAGCGGACGCTTGCGCTTCAGGATGCGGTGCTGGTGTGGGGTTCCGACACTCTGTCCGGTTCGCGTCACCTGCGCGTGTCACCGCAGTCGCTCGAGGTCAAAGCTGGCGGAGCTATTCCGCTCGTCGGCGAGGGGCAGCCGCTCGGGGCATTCGCGTTCAGTTCCGTTTGTGAACAGCCCCGCGGCCCGATGCTGTCTGCCAATCTGTGGCTGGTTGGTGAGGTTCTCGCCGGCGCGTTGCGGCGCAAGTGTTCCGAAGACGCACTCGTCAAGACCGAGCTGATGAAGTCCGCGATCCTCCAGTCGCTGACGAGCGGGGTCGCGGTTATCGATCGAGCGGGGTACGTGCTTCAGTTGAACGCACAGTGGCTGAGTGCGCGAGGTTGTCAGTGGATGGGTGCGACGGTTGGCGACAATTTGATTTATGCCTGCCGTCGGGCGAGCGAAACCGGCCACCCTCTCGCAGGGCAGATGGCGGATGGCCTCGCCAGCGTGCTCGATCGCACCCGCGATCAGTTCGCGCTCGAACTGATGATCGGCTCGGGTGCGGACGCGGCGTGGTGGTCGCTGGCCGGGGTTCCATTGAATCGGCCAGAGGGAGGCGCGGTCGTCACGTGTGCCGATATCACCGAGCTTCGGCGCGCGGAGATGGAAGCGCACCGCAGCCGCCAGGAACTGGCGCATGTTGGCCGCGTCTCAACGGTTGGTGAGATGACCGCCTCGCTCGCGCATCAGCTCAATCAGCCGCTTGCCGCCATCATGACCAACGCCCAGGCCGCCGGCCGCATGCTGAGCACGGCACAACCGGACATCGACGAGGTGCGCGCGATCCTTCGGGACATCGTCCGCGACGATCGACGTGCCAGCGAGGTCATTCAGCGCCTCAGGCAACTGCTCCGGAAAGGTGAGCTCGAGATCGCATCGATCAATCTGACCGCCGCTATTCGTGAAGTGGTTGAACTGGTCAGTACCGAAGCGGCGGTCCGCAACATGGCCCTGGCCTTCGACTTCGATGAGGATCCCGTGTTTGCCAACGGCGATCGCGTTCAATTACAGCAAGTGATCCTGAACCTTCTGCATAACGCGATGGAAGCGATGGCCGAGCAGCAGAAGGCGCCAAGGGGGATCGTGATCGGCTGTCACCGCTTTCATCAAGCGATCGTCGTCACCGTGCGCGACTCCGGTCCGGGGCTCACCGCGGGAACCGAGCACCTGGTGTTTGAGCCCTTCTACACGACGAAGCAGGGCGGCATGGGGATGGGGCTGTCGATTGTTCGATCGATCATCGAGGCGCACGGAGGAATGATCCATGCCACGAACGTCCCCGGCGGCGGAGCGTTGATCGAATTTCAGTTGGCTGCGGCGGAAACGATGCCGGCGTAACAACGTCTACTGCGCGAATACTGCCTTCCAATCATCCTTCATGCTGACGACGGTCCATCGTTCGGCGATGGCCTCATCGAGAGCCTTGTCAAGCCGGCCGATCGTCGACTTGCGGTCGTACTCGAACTCACGCGTGCCATCGGGGTGACGCACGAGCACCATCAACCGTGATCCGCCTCCCTCAGCCGTGGCGGGCGGTTTTGTCAGCCACACCAGAACCGCAAGGACGATTAGGGTCGTACGGTCGCTGGTCTCCGCTCGGCGTTTTCCGCGAGATTCCGCGCTGGCCCACCAAATGGCGCGGTTTTCGTGCGGCTTCCATGCCTGGATCGAACGGTTCTCGTGATTTTTCGTGGCCTATATCGCTGGTCGTTCGGTCTGAAAGTTGAAATACCCGGTTGGGGCTGCGAACCCGAGCGGGGAAGGCCATGCGGACCGCAGGTGTGCAGGCTGTCCTGGCAACGCTCGCCGTTGCCGGTGTGGAGCTTGCGATGGTGTTGGGCGCTGCCCTCCTGTTCTACCGATCGATCGTTCGAGGAGTTCATCGCGCAACAGAGGGGCGGAGCGCTCGAATTGCTGATTCCGGTCGAATCGTTCGTGTGCGGCTGCGCCGCTTTTTGATCGTCATCTCTGTCGCGCTCACTGCCCTGATTCTGATTTATAACGGCTGGCTGATCGCGCGTGGTGTGAATGGATGGACGCACACCGCGAGGTTGCTGGAAAGCATCGATCGCGATGTGTGGAGGCGCGTCGCGATCGCGTTGGCGAAGGTGATTGGAGCGACACTCGTCGTGTCGCTCGCCATCGCGGCAGGCCGGCGTGCACTGCGCGCGGTGGAACGGCATGTCACTGGATGGAGTCACCTCGAGGCTCACGCGCCGACTGTGCGCTCGACGTTCGCCGGTCTCGAACGAGTCGTCGTCAGCACCGGCTGGTTGCTGATTGGTCTCTTCGCGCTCTGGCTGCTCGAGGTACCGGGTGGCGTCGTCGGCGGTGCGGTCGCCATCGGCCGCACGTATCTCATCATCACCATTGGACTGCTGCTTATTCGATCGACTTCTCTGGCGGTCGACGCACTGGATGGCTTAAGTCAACGACGAGTGGAGGGCAGGCGCTGGCAAGGCCACTACGATCATCTCCGCGTCCTGCTGCCAACGTTGCGCGCGTGCGTCGAATACACGCTCTGGATTGGCGTCGCGGCACTCGCCGTGACGCAACTCGGACGCGCCGAAACCGTGTCTCGGTGGGCACCCCGGCTCATCCAGGCGATCGGCCTGTTCTTCCTCGGGCGGGTGCTCATCGAGCTTGGCCAGCTGGAGATCTCTCGGCGGATGCTGCCGGAACAGGGTCTCGATGAGATGACGCGCCGCCGCCGATCGACGATCGCTCCCATCGTCCGCAGCACCTTCGCGTACGCCGTCTACTTCGGGACCGCCGTGCTCGTCCTCGCGTCGATGGGATTTAACCCGATGCCGTTTCTCGCCGGTGCCGGCATCCTGGGCCTGGTCGTGGGATTTGGCGCACAGTCCTTGATTCACGATGTCGTTTCAGGATTCTTCATCCTGTTCGAGAACACCTTTCTGGTGGGCGACACGATCGAGGCGGCGAATGCGAAAGGGGTCGTCGAAGCGATCGAGTTCCGGACGACGAAGATGCGCGATGCCGATGGCCGCGTGCACGTCGTGCGAAATGGCGACGTGAAGCAGGTGATCAACTATTCGAAAGAATACTCGCTGGCGATTGTGACCGTTGACGCGCCGTACGATGCGGACCTTCCGGAAGTATTTGCAACCCTGCGCGAAGCGGGAGAGCGTGCACGGCGTGCGACTCCCGACGTGCTGGGCGACACGCAGATCGACGGGATCAGCGCGTTCGGTCCGCTGATGATGACGGTGCGGACATCAACCCGCGTCCGGCCGGGGCGCCACGACGCCGCCGCAGCGGCCCTTCGATTGGCGATGAAAGAAGCCTTCGATCGGCGAACAAGCGGGGCACCGCGCAAATCGCTCGTGCCCGAGGAGCTGATGAATTCGGTAAGGTTCATTCCCGCCGCAGGACCCGCAACGGGTCGAGTCTCGATGCCCGATACGCGGGGACGAGACTCGCTCCCAGTGCCACGAGGGTGAGCGTTCCAGACACGCCCGCCAGGGTGATTGTGTCCGCGGCAATCTCCTGAGGGCGTCCGCGCTTGGACGAAAGCGGCGGGAGAAAGCTTTAGAACTGGATGCGACGGACCTCTGCCGAATTGGCGCGACGAGCGAGCTCCTCGAAAACGCTGCCTGTCGTGTGGGACTTGAGGAGACACACGAGGACGCGATGCGGGCACGCCGATTTGCTGCAATCGTGCGACAGTCGTCCCGACACGACCCGGTCGCACATAACATACGCATGGATCAATGGGCGAACCGCACCTGCCGGACGGAACCAGTGAACGTCCTCGAGATCGCTGACCCGTACCAGAGCGGTGCGCCATTCACTCCAGGCGCGCTGCACGACGACGAGCGCGGTTGGCAGGTTGCCCTGGGCGCGGACTTGAATTTCCGGTGTGGCGGTCTGTGTGTAGTCAGCGGCGATCGTTCTCATATGTCTAGTTGACGCCACTTTGAGTGCGGTGTCCATCCTGTCGAGGGGGGATATGGTTGGGCTCGTTGAGCTAGGAATGTCACACGATGAGCCCTTTTCGTACCGCGTAGAGGACGATTTCCGCCGTATTGTGGAGGTTCAATTTCTGCATCAGGTTCGCGCGGTGAGTTTCCACCGTCGACAGGCCGAGATTCAGGAGCGACGCCACTTCCTTGTTCGACCGCCCTTCAGCTAGAAGCTGGAGCACTTCTTTCTCGCGGTCGGTCAAGAGATGGTAGGAATCGGTGAGCCCGCGTTGCTGCAGTCGGCGAATGTAGTCCTCGACAAGTACAGCCGTCACGCCTGGGCTGAAGAAAGGTTTCCCGGACGCAACGGCGCGCACGGCCGGAATCAAATCCTCGTCGGTTGCACTCTTCAGCAGATACGCTCGTGCTCCAGCGGCAAGCGCTCGCATGATGTATGACTCGTCGCCGTGAACGCTGAGAATAATGACGCCAGGAGGGCGATTCATTTTCTGCGCGCGCGCCGCCACTTCGATACCGCTCAGTTTCGGCATGCCGATGTCCAGAATCAGCAGATCCGGGTGCTGTTCTTCGCAGAGGTGCACGGCCTCGAGGCCGTCGGCGGCCTCGCCGACGATGGTGAGCCCCTCGGCCTCGAGGAGTCCGCGCAACCCTCGCCGGACGATACCGTGATCGTCAGCCAGCAGCACGCGCAAGTGGCGCCTCCATCATGGGAACCGGCAGCGGCAATCGTACGAGGAGCGTCGTCCCTGCTCGCCCGTTGCGCGAAATCGTCAGCGTCCCCTCGAGCTCTCTCACCCGTTCATCGATCCCGCGCAGCCCGAGTCCTCGATGCGGATGCGCCGGATCGAACCCGACGCCATCATCGCTGACCGAGACGCGGAGTTGTCCGTTATCGGCTGCGATCGCGATTCGGATGTGCGTGGCGTTCGCATGCCGCGCGCAGTTGGTCATCGCTTCCTGGATGACGCGGTACACACAGGTGCGTTGTTTATCGGGCAGCGTGTCGAAATCGCCGTCCATTCTGAGTTCGACATCGACGGCGTACCGCCGCATGAAATCGCGCACGTGCCATTCCAGGGCCGCCGCCAGGCCAAAGTCATCGAGCATGCTCGGCCGGAGGCCAAGGGACAGATCACGGACCGTTCGGAACATGTCGTCGACGAGCTTCTTGCACTCGACGATCGCCGGACTCACGGCTGCGCTCATTCGTTCGACGCGTCCGAGTTCCATTCGCAGGCCGGTCAGGACCTGAGCGACGTGGTCGTGCAGTTCGCGGGACAGGTTACGCCGTTCCTCTTCCTGGGCGTCGACCAGACGCTGCGACAACTCACGCATCTGGTGTTCAGCCTGTTCCGATCGGCGTTCCAGCACGCGCAAGCGGAGCACCACGATGATCGCGACGCCCAGGCCGAGCAGGACGGTCTGTCGCAGCAGCCACTGCAGATCGCCCCGGAGCGCGGCGTAACGCTCGGCGACTTTGGCGCGCTGCGTCGCGAGGTTCGTGTTGTTCAGTTCTTCGATCTCCTGCGCAATCGCCAGGGCCGCTTCGCGGCGGGGCACGACTTCGCGCCTCAGGAAGGCCGCGCTGCGGACGATCTTCTCCGTCTGTGTCCAGTCAAAGAGGGGCTCGAAGGCCTGCCAGTAATCATCCAGTTTCGCCTGGAGGCTCTGAATCTGATCGTCGCGATCGATCAGTGTTTTCAGCTCGGCAAGGGTCGCCATGTTCGTCCGGCGAAACTCGGCGATCTGTTCGCGGTATTCAGGTGCGTGTTCGCGGGCGACGTCGAGCAGGTAATCGCGGACGAAAATTCCCGACAGGTTGACGTCGGAACGGAGCCGGCGAAGACTCACATCGACTTGCCGATAGTGCTCGTTGAGCTGATCGAGTTGCGCGTAAATCTCCTGAGCCTTACGCGACGACGCGACCAAGGAGAACGCCAGGAGCACGACGAGACTTCCAAGTCCGAGCGCCGCCACCAGCCATGTTTTCAGGCGCATGCGACCTCCGCGTCCATCTATGTAGGGTAGTGCATCGCGAAGGTCCACTGTCATCCGGCATATGGGGGAGTGCGTCCGAGCCGGCTGTGGACGGATGAGGTTGACCATGAAAAAGGGTCGGATTTCTCCATCCTCGACTGGATGGAACGGCTCGGCGTGCCGTTGTCTACTCTTGCAAGGGGCAGCGCACTTGTTGGCGCGACCTTAGAGGCGGAGACAAACGGGAGACACGCATTGGGGAGAAAAACGCTGAAAGGAGCAGCGAGCGTTCTCCTGTTGTCTCTCCTCGGCAACGAGCTCAATGCGGCGGACGATCGGCGCGATCGCCCGGGTGGCGCGCAAGACTCCATTTCAGGGCCGGCGGCGTCAGGATCGTGGTGACAATCACCATGATCACGACGGCCGAGAACACCCCTTCGTCGACGACCCGCTGCCCGGCGACGTGAAGACCGAGTCCGATGTTGGCAAATATCAACCCGACTTCGCCGCGCGGGATCATGCCAATGCCAATAGAGACCAGGTCGAGCCGTCGTCCGAGTGCCCCGAGCGAACAGGCCTGTTTTCCTGCGATCGCCGCCAAAGTGAGAATCGCGGAGAGGCCGAGGACGTCCACCCGCGCACACGCACTGAGATCGACGTGCATGCCCATGAAGACGAAGAACACCGGGACCAGGAACGCGGAGATCGGATGCAACAGCTGCTCGATCTGCTGTTCACCGCGATTGACGAACGCCCGGAAGTGCGCTTCTTCGAGGATTAATCCCGCGGCGTATGCGCCGACGATTGGTGCCAGGCCGACGATCGATGCAAGGTAAGCCAGGCCGAAGCAGAAGATCAGTGCAGTGGCCAGGAGGACACCGCTGCCGCGCAGGCGTGCCGCGACATTGAAGATTCGTCGCGAAAGCGCGACGCCAAGCACCAGCGCCGTGACGAGAAAGGCGAACGCCGTACCGAGAACCATGGCGATCCCGCCGTACGACATCGATTCTCCCCGATTGGCGCTCGTAATCACGCCACTAACGACCGCAAGAATCATCAGCCCCAGCACGTCGTCGATGACCGCGGCACCGAGGATCACGCGCGCCTCGGGCGTGCGCGATCGGCCGAGATCCTTGAGCACCCGCGCGGTGATACCGACGCTCGTCGCCGTGAGTGTCGCTCCGAGAAACGCGTGCACGTACGGTCCTCGGTCCGGAAGAAGCCACGCGCTGACCGCCCAGCCAAGCGCGAATGGAGTGACGACCCCGAGCACCGCAACGAACAGTGACGGCCACCCGACCCTGAACATGTCGCGAACCGTCGACTCGAGCCCGACCTCGAAGAGGAGAATCACGACGCCGAGTTGCGCCAGGATATCGACCGTCGGGTTGTCCGCGATGCGGTGAAAGGCATCGACGCCGGCGAGATTCAGATTTCCGAGGACCACACCGGCGATAAGCTCACCGAGCACTGCCGGTTGTCCAAGACGCACGCTCACGTGCCCCGCGATCTTCGCTGTCGCGAGAATGACGGTGAGCGCGAAAAGAACCGGGCCAACTGGATCCACGGATGTATTATCCGGCGTAATCAGCGCTGTTCACTGTCACACTGGAGCCACGATGGACAATGAAATCGCCTTCGAGATGGCGAGCTCGAACCTGCGGTTCGGTGTCGGCGTGACGCGGGAAGTCGGAACCGACCTTGTCGACCTTGGCGTCCGAGCCGCGCTCGTGGTCACTGACCCGAATGTGTCGGACCTCTCTCCGGTGCTGACTGTGCTCGAGTCGCTCCAGGCGTCCGGCGTGAAGGCGATCCTCTTCGATCGCGTGCGCGTGGAGCCGACCGACGAGTCGTTCCGCGCGGCGATTGAGTTTGCTGTAGCGAATCCCGTGGATGGAATCGTCGCCGTCGGAGGAGGCTCGGTGATCGACACCGCCAAGGCGGTCAATCTCTATACGACGTATCCGCCAGCGGACTTCCTCGACTACGTCAACGCGCCGATCGGCAAGGCGCTGCCGGTGCCCGGTCCGCTCAAGCCGCTCATCGCGATTCCAACCACCGCCGGGACTGGCAGCGAAACCACCGGTGTCAGCATCTTCGATCTGACCGCGCTGCACGCAAAGACGGGCATCGCCAATCGACGCCTCAAGCCGACACTCGGGGTGCTCGATCCTGACAACACTCGAACCATGCCGAAGGAAGTTGCCGCGTCGAGCGGTCTCGACATCCTGAGTCATGCCGTCGAATCGTTCACCGCGATCTCCTATACGTCGCGTCCCCGACCTTCGAGTCCCACGTTGCGTCCCGCCTACCAGGGTTCGAACCCGATCAGCGACATCTGGGCGTTGCAGGCGCTGCGAATCGTCGCACAGTATCTGGTGGCGGCGGTCGAAGATCCCGGCAACGACAATGCCCGCGCCCAGATGATCCTTGCTGCGTCGTACGCCGGCGTTGGTTTCGGCAACGCCGGTGTGCACCTCCCGCACGGTATGTCGTATCCCGTATCAGGACACGTGAACTCGTACCGCGCCCCCGGTTATCGGATCGATCACCCGCTCATTCCGCACGGCGTCTCCGTCATCCTCAATGCGCCGGCTGTGTTCCGCTTTACGGCGTCCGCCAATCCAACGCGCCACCTGGTGGCGGCCGAAGCACTCGGCGCGAACGTGAACGGCGCCAAGGACGACGATGCCGGACGAATTCTCGCCGACCGCATCATCTGGTTCATGCAGCGGCTTGGTGTTCCGAACGGATTGAAGGCGGTCGGCTACTCATCGAGCGACATTCCGCGCCTGGTCGAAGGCACATTGCCGCAGCACCGCGTGACCAAGCTATCGCCGCGTCCCGC
This sequence comes from Vicinamibacterales bacterium, assembly GCA_035758845.1. GTDB lineage: Bacteria > Acidobacteriota > Vicinamibacteria > Vicinamibacterales > 2-12-FULL-66-21 > JALZOC01. Next base: position 2,733 of record DASTVZ010000078.1, on the reverse strand, counting down.
AAGTCCTGACGATCTCGCGGCGATCTTTGAGGATGCGATGATCGCGTGGTGAACGTAGTCGGGAACCGTTGTCCGGGATGCTCTAACAGACCATCAGGCTGCAGTCCGTGTGAATCCGCGGCTATAACAACTATGTAAAATCTGGCGTGGTTGTCCGATTGTCGCGCCACGCGTGTATCTGTGATCGATCGTCGACGCGGTTACGGCTTGCCAGACGACAACACGAACCCGATCGAACGTTCGATCGGGTTGTAGAACTTGCCATAGTCGGGCGACGCGAGGTTGTTCTGCACGTCGCGTTCGTTGCCGGTGTTGAACACGTTGTAAACCTTCAGTCCCCCGGTGAAGTGGTATTTTCGAAAGCGGAGTTCACGTGCGAGCGTGAAATCAAGAGTGGACACCTTCGGCAGTCGTCCCGCACGGTTACGTTCACCGACGAAGTCTTGAAACTCGTTCACATTGGAATACGGAAATCCCGTTCGCCACTCGTAGAGCGGCGCGAAGACCCAACCACCACCGACGCCAAGCGTGCCGCGCACGATGAGACGATTGGGCACGTCGGTCGGACTCAACGAGTTCTCGTTCGGCCTGATAATCGGGTTTCTGAAGTTGCCATAGAACTGATCGTAGTCGTTGAGATCGCGTGTGCTCTTCGATCTGACATAGGAGACCGAGAGGTCGCGGTGTTCGCTGGCCAGGAATCGCCCGGTCGTTTCGAATTCCCAGTACTTGGAAGCGCCCGTTGAACCCAGCGTGAGTACGCCCCGGGTTGCGTCGGGATTGACGATGTACGCGTGGGAGCCTTCGCGATGCAAGTAGGCGGTTTTGAAAAAGAAGAGACGCCCGAATCGCTGATCCCAGGCCGACGTCACGACGAAGCTCTCCGGCGTTTTGAACGTTTCGTCGATCGTGTGGACCAAGGTCAGCGGCGCGCCGATCGGCGCACCACTGGCTCCAAACCGGGCAACCGTCTGAACATCGTACTGGGTGAACGCACCGACGTTGAGCGGCGTGCGCTCCGAGAATTTTCCGAACCCGCCTCTCAGGATGCCGCGCCCGTTCGGAAGCAGGCTGACCGACATCCCAACGCGCGGCGAGAAATTCACTTTTTCCACGATGTCGTCGCGGTCCGCCCGGAGGCCCAGCTCGAACGCGAGCCGATCGTTCACACGCCAGCGGTCCTGCGCGAACATTGCGAACTCGGTTCCACTGACCTTCGGGTGGGTCAACGATGGTGAATACGTGATTCGCTCGGCAAGCGAACCGTCAAGACGGATGGCATCGACCTCATGGCTGGAGGTATCTCCTTCGAACGTCGAGTTCTGAAGGTCGAGCCCGAGCTTGAACATGTGATCGCCGCCCCAGTGCTCTTTCGAATACGTCAGGGCTTCGACGAACTGAAAACTGCGAACATTCCGCTCCTGCCGATTGAAGAAGTTTCCGCTCTGTGTTTGCGGCGAGTAGACCATCGGCTGGTCGCCCTTGGTATCCTGATCGACTTCGAACCATCGAATCGCGAGAGTGGATTCGAGAACCGCGTTCGAGGAGAGAATGATCCGATCGGCGGCACCGGACGAGAATCCCTCCTGGGTAAACTTCGGCGTGGTGTCTTCCGGACGGAACGTCGACATCGTCGCGTTCGTGATCTTTCGCGGGAAATAGATCACGCCACCGGTGAGCGCGTGCCGCGACGAGAGGACCGCATCAAGTCGCGTGAAGGAATCGAAGCTGTCGAGCCCCAGCTGCGGTTCCCCGGGAAGACTCTTCACCGGTGTTCGTACGAATCGATATTGCACGTACTGGCCGAGCAGGAGTTTGTCTTTGCGCAGCGGTCCGGAAATCGAGAGGCGCGGCTCGAACTTATTGATGAACGCGAAACCTTTGCCGAACCCGGGCACGAGATTGTCAGGTTTGATCATCCAGTCATTCGTTCCCCGTTTGGTACGAACCTGAGTCACGCTGGTCGAGAACCGGCCGAACTCGGCGGCGAAAGGATTCGACAGGACTTCCACCGATTCGACCGCCCCACTGGGCAATTCCAGATCGAAGTCACCAGTTGATGGATCGTTGAGGCTGGCGCTGCTCAACTGCAGCGCGCCTGTCGTCGGCGCGCCGCCTTTGATTCGCAAACGTCCTTCCGGCCCTCGAATGATGCTTGGCAGAACCGTGAGCAGCGACTGAAAGTCGTCGCCCGCCAGCGGCTGGATGTCCATCTTTGATCCAGTGAGCACGTCGCTGACCGCAACCGGTTGCAGACTTTCGGTGGGTGAATTCGCCGGCACGACGACATCGACGCTCTCCCGGACGAAGGTGAGCCGCATTTCGACGAGCACCTGCTCGGTCTCGCCGGCACTGACGCTGAATGGTGCCGAGTCGGCGTCGGCAAATCCGTCGCGAACGGCATGGACGGTGTAGCGTCCCGGTGACACATCCGGGAACGTGACCTGCCCGACGACATCGCTCGTGGTCTTGCCAACGACGACGTTGTCGTCCACCTTCCTGAGTTCGACCTCGACGGCCGGGATTCGCAGACCTTCGACGACGATGGTCACGATGACGCGTGCCGGGCCGGAGACCGCTGGCTGTTGTGACTGTTGGTTGACGGGGACACCGCTGTGGAACGAGCGGGTGCCTGCAGCCGAGACGGTGACGAGGGGAATTAGCAAGGCGATAAGGAAAGACGCCACGATTGATGTGAATAAACGCGCCGACGACGGTGGATCCAACGGTGAT
>DASTVZ010000076.1:0-37510 GCA_035758845.1 Vicinamibacterales bacterium | reverse complement strand
TCCGGTGCGGAAGGAACCAAAACCGTCGATCCTCGGTCTAACGATGTAACTGGCGTTCGGATTGCATGAAGGTCAGCGACGGGAGGCGGTAATGGCAGTTCCTGCTAGTGCCCTTAGCTACGTAAGACCCACGGCCACTGTTTTCGAGCTCGAAGCGCTCGAGGGGCTGCCGTGCGGCTGCGTGGCGGCGGCGTATCGTGCGCGTCCCTGGGACGTGGCGGTTGTGTCGCTTGAAGCGAAGGGACCGCACTGCATTCTGGCAGGGCATGCCAGCGGTCAGATTCTGCGTCTTGGTGAGCCCGACGAGTTCGATGAAGACGACAACTCCGAGGAATAGTCTGTTAACTCGTCGACTGTAAGTCTCCCCAGCGTCTCGCCCGCTCAACTGCTTCTTCCCGGCTTCTCCCGACAAGAATTATCGAACCTAACGGCTTGCCGGAGGCATCCGCAATCCAGGCGACCCAATGTGGTCCGCGCTCCTCGGCCTTTACCTCACGCAACGCATTCCGTTCCGCCATACGAGCATCGTATACCCGTCGAGGAGCGCCGGCGCGAGAGTGGAAAAAATCGTGGAAGATCTTGATTGCGTATGGGAAAGGCGTTCTCGTACAATTCGAAGGTTTGTGAGCGGCCCAAGAACGGCCGAGAGGAGAGCGATCTAGATGGCCCTGACCTGTCCGAGCTGCGGGAACGACCAGAACTTTCTGGTCAAGACCCTGCAGATGCATATCGTCCAGTTGCGCGACTCGCGTGTGGAAGCCAACGAGGAAGGTCGCCCCGCGGTGATTGAGGTGCTCTGCGACGAATGCGAGACGGCGTTGAACTTTGCGGATTTCGAAGAGGAGGTCCGAAACGAAGTTCTGTTGACGCTTGGCGCCCGCTGATTATCCTTCCACTTCGGCTTCTTCGAAGTAGTCACACTCGGGGCAGATCCACTCGCGCACGTGCCTCATCGTCCCGTTCCTTTCCTGGACTTCACGTTCGCTGAGGCGCATCGATTCGCCACAGAGCGGACACTCGCGCATCTCTTAATTGTAACAGGACGGAGGGAGCGCCCGCCCTGGCCCGCCGAAGCTCGAAAATTACAGATTCGAGCGAAGGCGGGTTGACTTGTGGTGATTGGGCTCCTATCGTAGCCACAGGTACTGATTCTGCAGGGTTCGAACCGAGGGATGCGCGACTATTACGACGTTTTGGGCGTATCGCCGGACGCGGGAGCGGCTGAAATCAAGCGCGCGTACCGGCAATTAGCGCGGCGGTATCATCCGGATATTTCCGGGGAGGATCGCGGCAGCGCCTTCCTGGAAGTGTCCCGTGCGTACCAGGTGCTCCGAGATCCGGATCGACGCCGGTCGTACGACGCGCGCCTGCTGGCCAGGGGGCGGACGGAGTGGCTTGACGACGAGGTCGCCATCGACTTTCCGTCGGTGAGCAGTCTTCTCGATCGCATGCGCGACTCGTTTTTTGGCGACGCGCGCGAGTCTTTTCTTTCAGCCGAAATCGTCGTGACTCCGAAGGAAGCCTTTTGGGGGGTGCTTGTGCCGCTGCGCGTGCCGCTTCGCAGGACGTGTGCGCGGTGCGGCGGCCGCGGGGAAGTGTGGGCAGAATGGTGCGCGTCGTGTCGCGGAGCCGGAGAGGTTCGAGACACACACGAAATGCGTCTTCGGGTACCGGCCGGTGTTCATGAAGGCGCGACGTTTCGCTTCACCATTGCTCCGCCAGGAGCGCCCCAGACGTCGGTCGAAGTCCGGATTACAATCCGTTAGTCTCACCTTCGCTCGCCGGATGGATGTGCGAGCTTCGGTGGGCAAGCCTCCTTCGCTCGCCCGATTTTTTTGCGAGCTTCGGTGGGCAAGTTTTGCGCGCGCATCTTCATTTGCTCGGCATCCTGCAGCTCCTGTGGGGCGCGATTGGCCTGCTGCTCGGCGTGTCGATGCTGCTGCTCGCCATGGGAGCGATCGCCATTGGCGTCGGCGCAGGCTCCGATCGGATGGCGGCGGGAATCACTGCGGCGGCGTTCACAACGTTCGCTGTCGCACTGCTGCTGGGCGGAGGTGCGAACCTGTGGGCCGGGCGGCAACTGCGGCGGAATCATCCGCGCGGCCGGCTGGCCGTCCTCTGGCTTGGCACATTCAATCTCTTCATCTTGCCGTTTGGAACGGCACTTGGCATCTACGCGTTCTGGGTCCTGCTGCACAATCGGACGCGCGCCATGTTTGTCGCGCAGCCGTAGCCGCCTTCGCTTCGCGTCGACGGGGGCCAAGGGACGCCGAATGAGGAAATGATGGGGATATCACGAAAGACGGCGAGTGGCTTTGACGAGAATCTCGCGGGCGCTCTTTGTTACGGACTTGGGTGGGTCACCGGACTGGTCTTCATTGCCACAGAGCCGGAAAACAGTTTCGTCAGATTTCACGCGATGCAGTCGATCCTGGTATTCGGCACGGCCTGTATCGCGTTGATGGTTTGCCTGTCAATTCCGTTTCTCGGCTGGATTCTGTCAATTTTCGTTTTCTATGGCTCTGCTGCGCTGTGGCTGATTCTGATGTTCAAGGCCTATCAAGGAGAGCGGTTCAAGTTGCCGCTCGCTGGCGACATTGCGGAGCAGCGTATTTGATAGTCTTTCCGCCTAAAGGCGGAAGCTACGTGACGAATCTGCGGATCCCGGATCCCGGATACCGGATCACGGTACAATTCATAGATAAATGAGTACCCCCGTTTCCGAATCCGCAGTTCTGGACGCGCTTCGCGCCGTCCGCGACCCTGACCTCAATCGCGACATCGTCACGCTGAAGTTCATCAAGAACCTCCGTATCGATCAGCGCGGAGCCGTTGCATTTTCGATTGAGCTGACGACGCCGGCGTGTCCGGTCAAAGATCAGATGCGCGAACAGGCTCGTCAGGTCGTGTCGGCGCTTCCGGGGGTTACGTCCGTCGATATCGAAATGACCGCCCAGGTGCGTTCGACGTCGAATGTGGACACGGCGAAGGCGCCGGTCGCTGTTGTCAAAAACATCATTGCCGTCGGCGCCGGGAAGGGAGGCGTCGGCAAAACGACCGTCGCCGTGAATCTTGCGATCGCGTTGACCCAGTTGGGAAGCCGGGTCGCGATGATCGATGGCGATGTCTACGGACCCAATGTGCCGATCATGCTCGGGATCAATACCCAGCTGACGGGCGACGAACGCGGCCAGATTATTCCCGCGACTCAATACGGCATTCAGCTCGTGTCGATGGCGTTTCTCGCCAGCGACGATTCGCCGGTCATTTGGCGCGGACCGATGCTGCACGGAGTGATCCAGCAGTTCTTTCGCAGCACGCGTTGGGAAAACGTCGACTACCTGATCATCGACATGCCGCCGGGGACTGGCGACGTCGCGCTGACGCTCAGCCAAACCGTACCCGTCGCCGGCAGCGTGGTTGTTACGACACCGCAGACGGTCTCGGTTGCTGACACGCGACGCGCCGTGCGCATGTATCAGAAACTGAACGTGCCGACGCTTGGCGTCGTCGAGAACATGAGTCACTTCGTGTGCCCTGAGTGCCGTCACGAAAGCGATATTTTCGGCAAGGGTGGTGGAGAAAAGCTCGCCGCGGATCTGGGGATTCCATTCCTCGGGCGCGTGCCTCTATACGAACCGATTCGAACCGGTGGCGATACCGGCGTGCCGATTACGATCGCGGAACCAGACTCGCCTGCGGCGGATGCATTCCGGACAGCGGCACGACAACTTGCCGCGCAGCTCTCGATCGCCAGCTACAAAAAAACCGCCATCCCGCTCATTCCGATAAAAGCTTGAGAATCGCGAATCATTCGTCCCTCAATCCGCGAATCTCGAATCATAGATGAACATCCCATATTCGCGGCACACACTCGATAACGGACTCGACGTTCTGGTCCACGAAGATCATGCGTGCCCGATCGTGGCGGTGAACCTCTGGTATCACGTCGGATCGAAGAACGAAACACCGGGGCGAACCGGATTCGCCCACCTGTTCGAACACTTGATGTTCGAAGGCTCGCAGCACTACGACAAGGGCTACTTCCAGCCGCTGCAGGAAGCCGGTGCGTTGTTGAACGGATCGACCAATGCCGACCGGACGAATTACTGGGAAGTCGTACCGACCAATGCACTGGAACTTGCCTTGTGGATGGAATCGGACCGCATGGGATTCCTGCTGCCTGCGCTGACCGACGCGAAGTTCGAAAATCAGCGCGAGGTGGTGCTGAACGAGCGGCGGCAGAACTACGAGAATCGTCCGTATGGGTTTGCGGGCATGGCGATGATGGCGGCGCTTTATCCGCCAGATCATCCCTACAGCTGGATGACGATCGGGGCCGCAGAAGACATTCGCGCCGCCCGGCTCGACGACGTGCGCGCATTCTTTCAGACCTATTACCGCCCGCGGAACGCCTCGCTCGCGTTGGCAGGCGACGTCGACACTGAGCTGGCGATCGATCTCGCGACCCGGTATTTCGGTGAGCTCGAGGCCGGCGACACACCTCCTGGTGTGCAGGGGACGGCGCTACCGCCTCAGACGGTGGAACGGCGCCTGCTGCTCGAGGATCGGATTGAACTCCCCCGCCTCTACATTGTGTGGCATTCGCCGGCGATCTTCGCCGAAGACGATGCGGAATTGGATCTCGTGGCGGAGGTGCTGGCGAGTGGCAAGACGTCCCGCCTGTATCGGTCCCTCGTGTACGACGAGCGGATGGCCACTGAGATCGCGGCCACGCAAAACTCCCGAGAGCTGGGCGGCTACTTTCAAGCCGTCGCCACGGCTGCCCCGGGGCGCACGCTCAGCGAACTCGAACGCGCGATTAGCCAGGCGATTGTGAATTTTGTCGACCAGGGACCGAACGCGCACGAGATCGAGCGGTGCCAGGCGCAGGCCGAGGCCAATTTCGTCTACCGTTTGCAGACGGTCGGCGGTTTCGGCGGGAAATCCGATCAGCTGAATGCCTATAACGTTTTCGTTGGTGATCCCGGGTTCTTCGAACGCGATCTCGATCGATACCGTCGTGTGACGGCAGCGTCGATGCAGCGTGTGGCGCGCGACTGGCTGGCGCCGGAACGGCGTGTCCTGTTGAGTGTAGTGCCGAGAGGACGGCGTGATCTGGCGCTTGCCGGCTCCGAGCCCGTCGCGGTGTCGTGATGCGCATCGATCGCGGCAGGCTTCCCGCGCTCGGCGCCGACCCCCTGCTGCGCTTTCCTGAAATCCAGCGGCGGACGCTGGACAATGGACTCCGGGTCTGGACCATCGAGCACCATGCGGTTCCGCTCGTCAGCTTTCTGGTGATGTTGTCGGTCGGTGCGTCGGCCGACCCAGACGAACGGCCCGGGCTGGCCGCGATCACGAGCGATATGCTCGACGAGGGATGCGGCGATCTCGATGCGATGGAGCTGCACGATGCGCTCGGACGTATCGGCGGCCACCTCGATTCGGAGATTGGATCCGACGCGACAATCCTGACGCTCTCGAGCCTCGCCCGCCACGCGGATCGGGCGAGCGCGCTGGTGGCTGACATGATCGTCCGCCCGCGGCTCGATGCGACGGACTTTCACCGGGTCCGCGAGCTTCGCCTGAACCGCCTGATTCAGCTGCGCGACCTGGCCCCCGCCCTCGCCGATCGCGCGTTCGTCCGGCTGTTGTACGGCCAGCACCCGTATGGACACATGCCGCTCGGTACAGAAGCCTCGCTGCAGGAGCTCACCCTCGACGAGGTGAGCAGATTTCACCGCACCATGTTCGTGCCGTCTCGAATGTTCGTGATCGCCGCGGGCGACGCGACGCACGACGCGCTGGCGGCTGCTGTCGAGAGGGCCTTCGGAGACTGGCGGCCGCTCGCCGAGGCGCGTCAGATCGATCACTCGACCTGGCCCTCGCCGCCGGTCGTGCATGAGCGGCTCGCCATTCTCCACCGTCCCGGCGCTGCGCAATCCGAGCTGCGAATCGGTCACGTCGGCGCGCCGCGGCAGTCGCCCGACTATCACGCGCTCGTCGTGCTGAACATCATCCTTGGCGGGCAGTTCGTGAGCCGGATCAACATGAACCTGCGGGAGGACAAGGGATATACCTATGGTGCCCGAACATCGTTCGACTTTCGGCTCGGGCCGGGCCCGTTCGTATTGAATGCGAGTGTGCAATCGGAAGTGACAGTCGACGCGATCCGCGAGGCGCTCGACGAGCTGTACGCGATCCGCGGCCCACGTCCCGTCACCGCCGAGGAGCTTCGCGCCGGCCGTGCGGCGCTGACGCGAGGCTATCCGCGCAATTTCGAGACTGCCGAACAAATCAGCAGGGGCGCAGCGCAACTCGCGCTGTACGATCTGCCAGACGACTATTTCTCGACGTTCACACCCAAAGTGCTGGCCGTCGACGAAACCGCGGTGACGCGCGTGGCAGAACAGTACATCGATCCATCACAGCTACTGACCCTGATCGTGGGCGACCGTGAAAAAGTGGTACCAGCGCTGCCGCGGTTGAACCTGGGTGAGGCATCGGAATTAGTACCTCTGTGACCCCGAGTGAACCGTTAGTCGGGTAGTTCCGTCCAACTGACAGTTATGAGGGGTCGATGTCGATGTACACTGTATCGATTCCTATGGGCCTAGCTCAACGCAGCCTCAGCTTGGCAGGGATCATCGGGATCCTCACGGCCGCGTTTGCCGGCGGGTTGATTTACCTCCTCGTTACACAGCCAGTCAGCACCGCGGAGAACATTGCCAACGGCGAAGTGTCTCCAATCGTTCGCGCCGTTGCCGGGGTGCTTTACGATGCACTCAGGGGAATTCTGAAGTTTCTCTGAAAATGCTGAATTCTGAATTGGGCCGAACACTTGCGTTCGGTCTTTTCATTTCATTCAGCAATCAGCATTCAGCAATCAGCATTTCAAAGACTCCTACTCAAAAACCTACAGAGGATGAGCCCATCAATCCACTTGAACGGTGTGACCCCCGTGCTGTAGTGGCCGCACGGCAGCACCGCGACTTCGGGGTGGACGTCGCGACGACGAAACTCGTCGACCAGCATCTTCGACAACGCGACCGGGAACGTGAGATCGTACCTCGCATAGACAAGCAGGACGTGCTTTCCCTGAACGCGTTCGAGATACGGGAACGGCGAGATCGGCATCCATATCTGCCGTAGCGTGTCGAGCGGAATCTGTCCGTCGAGACTGGCCCGCACGTGTTCGGTCGAAAGCCCTTCCCAGATGACGTCGGCGAAGTACGGCGAGATGTGATTGAGCGCAGCGGCCTTCACGAGGGGCTCGTGGGCCGCGGTGAGCATCGCGAGGCATGAACCGAGGCTCGTACCGAGGATGCCGATTGACTGGTAGCCTTGCCGTGCGAGCCAGGCTACGGCGCGCCGGGTATCGAGGACGGCCTGGCGGCAAACTTGTGCGGTGCGGCCGACGTTTGAACTCACGATGTAATCAGCGCGCCTGAGTTCAGGAGGCATGCGTGCGTCGTGATAGGGAAGGCTCAATCTGAGCGCGCTGATCCCAAACCTGTTCAGCAAACGGCACAAACCGACGTGTCCTTCGGCGTCGGCGTTCCATTGCGGCAGAACGACGACCGCCCGCCGTCGGCCGCGTTCCGAGAGGTCGGGGAAATAGCGTGCGTGCACGAGATTGTTTTCCGGATGCGGCGTTGTAACCGCACTCGGAAACCGGAGGCGATCGCCACTGAGCGTGTATTCATCCGACTCCGGCAGAGAAAAAAACGCATCGCTTGCCGCGACCGTTTGCGATCCCCACGCCGCGAAACGGTCAGCGACGTCGTTGTCCTGACCGTCGACTCCTTCTATCCATTCCAAGCCCCATTCAAACGGCCGGACGACGCGGTGTTCCGCGGCGGCGGCCAGCTTACGTTCCCAGTTATGGAAGACCCGAGAGATCAATCGTGAACCCCTTTACGGCAATCATGTTGCAAGTCCGTGCCTGCATGATTGAACAACCACCTGTCCCTGATACGCCGCACCCGCCGGACGCGATCAACCAGTTGCCGCCACCTAAAGTCCCGGTTCCTCCTAGTGATCCTGCGGCGGAAGATAAGCCCGACATTCATCCGGTTCCGCCGCCGACCGATCCGTCGCCGCCTGTGCTGTAGCGTTCCACAGTCGCCGCGACCTGAAGGAGCTGACTCGTCGTCCCCGACTGGCCAACGAGCTGAATGCCCACGGGCCAACCGTCGTCGGTCGTGCCTGCTGGCAGCGCAATAGCAGGATGCCCCGTAATATTGAAGAGCTGCGTAAGACGCAGCATCGCAGTGCGAACGGGTTCCCGAGAGCCGTCGACCTCGACCGTCGTCGCTCCGAGCTCCGGCGCCGGAATCGGTTGCGCGGGTAGCAGGAGGACGTCGCAATTCTGCAGCGCCTCGTTGACGGCGACACGCAACACGTTTCTCAGATGCATCGCGCGCACGTAGTCCTCCGCCAGCACATATCTGCCCATCTCCAATCGCAAACGAACGCCTGGTGAATAGCGATCCGGGTCGGACGAGAGCATTGGTGCGTGATACCACGACGCTTCGGGCAAGACGATGTGCAGATAGACGTCTGCGGTACGGGCGGCGTGTTCGATGACAACACGCCGCACTTCGTGACCCGCCGCAACGAGCGCGTGCCGAGTTTGGTCCAGTGCCAGCCTCACCTCGGGGTGCAACCGATCGCAGAAATATGGTTCTGGCACCCCAAAGATGTACTTCCGCTCCTGTCCGACCACGCGGAGGGGCTGGCTCTGACCGCTCATCGCTTCGAACATCAGCGCCACGTCAGCGACGCTTCTGGCCATCGGTCCAACATGATCGAGCGTGGTGCTCAACGGAACGATGCCATCACACGGCAGTTCGGCGTAGGTTGGTTTCAAGCCGACCGTCCCACAGACGGCCGACGGGATCCGGATCGATCCGCCGGTATCGGTTCCGACCGAGCCGAAGCACATGCCTTCGATGAGCGCCACGGCAGCGCCGCCACTCGAGCCGCCGGGCGATCGGGACGGATCCTTGGGGTGATGAACCGGGCCGAACGCCGATTCTTCACTCGTGGTGCCGAATGCGAACTCGTGGAGGTTGGTCTTGCCGATAATGATGGCGCCGGCGTCGCGAAGCCGCACGACAATTGGCGCGTCCTCGGCCGGGAGGCGAGGCGCCACCGCGGACCCTGAGGTTGTGGGCGTCCCGGCGACATCGACGAGATCCTTCACGGAAATCGGGATGCCGTGCAGCGGACCACGATAGTGCCCGGCCGCGATTTCGCGTTCCGCGCCTTCTGCGGCGCTGACCGCGCTGTCGGCCATCACCGTGATGAACGCATTCAATTCCAGCCGCGATTCGATGCGATCCAGGCAGCCGTGCACGAGTTCTACGGGTGAGATCGCTCGCGACCTCACCCGTGCCGCGACCTCCTCGATTGACAGCGCCAGGCTCATGACTTGCCATGGCCGCGATCGATTAATCGATCGGCCTCACGAAGGCCGGCGAGCGATCGCGCGAGACTCTCCAATAGCGGCTTCAACTCAGGGAGTCCGCGCCGTTCCGCGTCGTCACAAGCGGCTTTCAACCAATCTTCGATGGTCATATTTACTCCGAGGGGCTTCGCCCCTCGGACTCCCCTACAGGCTCTCTCGCGAGCCGCTTCGTCGGCTCGCTCCGGTCGCCTGGCTCGCTTCGCTGCGCTCGCTCGCATCGTCCGCCGTGCCGCCTTGCCTCGCCGCAGCGCAGGCGTTGATCTGACATGTGTGAGGCGGGTCGCGGGTCCCAACACCGCGCTTTTCGCTCCGGCGGGCGAGTCAGAATGTTAACGTCGCTCGAATCGTAATGGGTACCGTAAAGAATTTGTGGTCGATTGGTTCGTTGAGATGATTCCACGCGAACTTGACGGCGAGCTCGACACCGAGCGGGCCTGAGTTGAGTCCGCCGCCGCCTTCGGCGAAGTAGCGATTCCCGTCGCTCAATTCGCTGTTGATTCGACCAGCGCCTCCTCCCACGAACGCGTGACTGCCCAGTCCCCAGCCAGGCGAATGATCCGCGATGAAGACTGACGCCCCCAGATCGTACGCGCGCGCGCTTTGCAGGGTGTAGTTCGGTGGTGCGCCGGTTCCCGCGAAGCCGATACGAATTGTCGGGAGGTCCTCTCGACTGAGCCGGATGGCGAATGCCGGGCCGACGCTGAGTCCGAGGGGATACACGGTGATCCCAGCGCCGCGACCGCGCCTGCTGAATTCCTGAACGTCGATCTGAATGGCTTCGTCGCGCGTTCGATATTCATAGTCCTGAAACTGCGCCGTGGCGACCGCGCGGCCGACGAGGTCCTCGAGTGGGTGCTCGAGAAAGTGCAGGGGCTGAGTGGTGAGCCAATCGGTACTCACGCTGACAAACTGCCGCCGGGGTTTGCGCGGGGTATATGTCTGAGCCTCGGCTGTCGCAGCGTAGCCGATGGCCGCCAACAGGGCCCATGTGATTACAAGACGAGAAACCATTCTCAACAACAATATCCGTTTCAGGTTTTGAGTTTTTGGTTTTTGGTTTTTGGTTTTTGGTTCTTGGTTTTGGTTCTGGGTTTTGGGTTTGCGGTTTGGTTTGCGGTTTGGGTTCACGGTTTGGTTCACGGTTAGTCCACGGTTTAGTTCACGGTTTTAGTTCACGGTTTTAGTTGCGCTCCAGCTTGCCGTTAGAATGGAGCCAAGGCAATAACCCCAAACCGAGAACCAAAACGTAAAACCAAAAACCCAAAACCAAGACCAAAAACGCAAAACTAAGAACCAAAAACCAAAAACCCAAAACCATTAAGAAGTTCTCTTCATTCAAGGTTAGCGTACGCCGTGAGTGATCGCATCCTCGCCGCCGTCATGCCTGCGCCAAAGCGGCCGATCGAGATTCGCGAATATCCGCGGCCTGATCTTCCGACCGGTGCTGCGCTGCTACGCACGGCACGATCTGAAGTGTGTGGCACCGACGTCCATCTCTGGCACGGCCGATTGTCCGGAGTGCCATATCCGATCATCCCTGGACACGTTTCGACCGGCGTCCTTGACGCTCTTTGCGGGCGCGTCCGCGGTCTCGACGGCGTTGAGCTCCGCGAGGGCGATCGGGCCGTGTTTTTCGACGTTCATCGGACGTGCGGCCGCTGTCACGCGTGTGCGGTTCATCGTACGCCGACGCGCTGTGCCGAACGACGTGTCTACGGCATCACCGACCCCGCCGAGGAAGGATTACTCGGTGGATGGTCGCAGGCGATCTATCTCGAACCCGGCGTTCACATTGCCCGACTTCCGGATTGCGTCACGTTCGATCAGTACATCGGCGGCGGCTGCGGGCTGCTCACAGCGGTGCACATCATCGAGCGTGCCGCGGTTAGGGCGGGCGCAACCGTGCTCGTGCAGGGGACCGGCGCCGTCGGCTTGGGGACGATTGCGCTCGCGCGTCTGAGCGGCGCGTCCCTGATTCTCGCCATTGGTGCTCCCGCGAATCGTCTGGATCTCGCGCGGCGGATGGGAGCAGATCGCGTGTTTGACTTGACCGGGACGTCTGCGGACGAGCGGCTCGAACAGGTGCGCCAGCTCACGCACGGGGAAGGAGTGGACATCGTCGTTGAAGCCGCAGGGTCCGCGCGCGCGTTCGAAGAAGGGCCCTATCTCGCGCGCGATGGCGGACGCTACATCGTCGCCGGGCACTATACCGATGCTGGATTGAGTTCGGTGAATGTGCATACAGCGATCAATCGCAAGCACCTCGACATCCGTGGCTGCTGGGGCAGCGAACCCGCGCATTTTCTTCGCGCGTTGGCCCTGCTCGAGCGGCTCGGCTCCAGCGTTCCGTTCGATGCCATTGGCGAGCGCGTGTATCGTCTCGATCAATTGGACGAGGCGCTTGCCGATGCCGAATCGATGCGGATTACCAAGGCGCTTGTCGATCCCTGGGCATCCGTGTGAGGCGGCTATGAGGCACACGAAGATCATTGCCACCATTGGCCCGGCATCCAGCAGTCCCGACATAATCGCGGCGCTGCTGGTCGCTGGCGTCAATCTCTTCCGGCTGAATTTTTCCCACGGCACGCACGAGTCGCACAGAGCCGCGTATCAAACGATTCGCGAAGCGTCGGCTCGCACAGGCCGTATCGCCGGCGTCATGCAGGATCTCAGCGGCCCGAAGATTCGGACCGGTTTGCTGGCTGGCGGTTCGGCGATCACGCTTCAGGAAGGCGGCGATCTCACGATTGTTGGTGGCGACGAGGTCGGTGAAGCGGGACGCGTGTCGACGACGTTCGTCGAGCTGATTCGATCCGCGCGTCCGGGCGATCGGCTTCTGCTCGACGACGGGAAGATTGAGTTGCGGGTCGTGGGCGCGTCACCGAACGAGTTGAAGACAGTTGTGGTGGCCGGCGGCCCGCTCGGCGAGCACAAGGGCATCAACGCTCCTGGCGTCCGCCTTCCGGCTTCCTGCATCACCGACAAGGACGCATCCGATCTGCGGTTCGGCCTCGAACTTGGCGTCGACTTCGTGGCACTCAGCTTTGTGCAGACCGCCGACGATGTGGTTCGAGCGAAGGGTTTGATGCGCGACGCCGGTCGAAGTGTTCCAATTGTTGCAAAGATTGAACGGCCGGCGGCAGTAGAAAACCTGACGGCGATTCTGTCCGAGGCACACAGCGTGATGGTCGCCCGGGGTGATCTGGGGCTGGAAATGCCACTCGAGCAGGTGCCTCGAGTCCAGAAGCAGATCATTCGCTCGGCGCGCACCGTTGGCCGGCCGGTGATTGTCGCGACCCAGGTGCTCGAATCGATGCGCGAGTCGCCGCGTCCGACGAGGGCGGAGGTGAGCGATGCGGCCAATTCGGTTGAAGAAGGCGCTGACGCCGTCATGTTGTCGGGTGAGACAGCTGCCGGAAAGTATCCAATCGAATCAGTGCGGACACTGAGCAGAGTGATCGAAGACGCCGAACGGATTCCGTCTGAAAGGGTGGCGCTTTCAACCAGCTCCATCGAGAGCCGGCATGGCCTCGCGTTGTGCGAGGCCGCGGTGACGCTCTCCACAACCGGACAGGCGTCGGCGATCATCGCGGTGACGCGCGAAGGAAAGACGGCGTGGCTCCTCTCCGCACTTCGTCCTGCCGCCACGATCTACGCAGCCACGGAGAATGAAGAACTGGCGCGCATGCTGACACTGCTGAAGGGGGTCGTTCCGATCGTTTCCACAGAGCGCAACGAGGAACGCCTGGCGCACACGCTGATCGAGCGACGGATTCTGCCGCCAGGCGCGGTGGTCGTGTTCATCAACGTCAGCGACGAGCTCGCGCGTATTGATTCGAATTTCTTGAATGTGCAGAGAATCGGGTAGTGGGCCACGCTGCACGATGCCTACGGCCTCGTCGAAGATCCGAAGATTCGAAGATCTGAAGAGAATGTGTGTTTCTTCGACTCTTCGAGGCTTCGACTCTTCGACGCAAACCGTGAGTCCGTCCCAGCGTGAGAGTGAATGCCCAAGTTTTCAGCACTAGCCAAGATTTTCGACGTATTGTTTCAGCGCCCCCATCGACTTCAACCAGCCAACCTCGATGACGCCGTAGTAACGTCGCCACCGCGGGTTGTCGTCGAAGCCGCTCTGTCGCACGTGCAGCCGGCAGGCGGGTCCATCCATCGCGCAATTCACTTGCAGCGACATGGGGCCGATCGGTCCGCTGTCGGGTGGCAACCACCATGCGTCGGCAATGACGAGTTCACGCCCCGGCTGGTACTCCATGACACTCCCGTAGAACACCCCACCGAGGCGGCCGAGCAGATCGTCGACTTCGATCGTCGGTTCCCATTCCACCGCATAGATGCCGAGCGGCCGCGCCGTGGTGACCGAACGCACCGTTTGCCACCACGCTCGAAGGGCGATCGGATCGAAGAATGCCGCGAGGACCCGCGTCGGGGCTGCAGTGATCAGGATTGAGTGATCGAAGGCGGGCTCGTCGGTCTCGGCAGCCACGGCGGCATGGTATCGGCTGGCACGCGAGTGAGTAAAGCGGCTATGCTGATCGGATGGAGACGAGCGCGCCGCCTCTGCCGGAAAGCTCGGCATCCGAACCGCCCCAGCCCGATCCCTCGTGGGACGAGCATTATCGCGACGAACGCGATGCCGCCTATCTCTACCGCGCATTAGCCGCCGTCGAACGCAATCACGATCGAAAGCAACTCTTCGAAAAGCTTGCCGTCGTCGAGGATCGCCACGCCGAGCGCTGGCGAGAATTGTTCGCGCAGGGCGGCCGGCCCTTGCCCGCGTATGCGACGGCACGGCGGACGCGCGTCCTCGCATGGGTCGCAAAGCATTTCGGCACGTCGGTGATTCTGCCGCTGATGCTCGCTGAAGAGGGGCGCGAAGTGCAGGCGTACCTGGGGATGGCGCGGCACTCAAAACATCGCCAGACGCACAAGGCCGCCATCGACATTGCATCCGACTCCGCCGTGCACGCGCGCGAGCTGTCGGAGATGATGGGCCGCGAAGGGGAGCCGTGGCACGTTGGCGGTTCCGGCGGGTATCTCCGAAGCATCGTTTACGGTTTCAATGACGGCCTGACGGCAAACTTCGGACTCGTCGCTGGCGTGCTCGGCGCCGACGTGGCGCCTCATATCGTCATTATCAGCGGCGTCGCGGGCGCGCTGGCCGACGCGCTGTCCATGGGCTCGAGTGGATACCTTGCGGCGAAGAGCGAACTGGAAGTCCAGGCCCACCAAATCGATCTCGAACGGCATGAGATGCGTCTCATGCCAGACCTCGAAGAAGAGGAGCTGGCGATTATCTACGAGGCAAAAGGACTTTCTCCCGAGCGGGCGCGGGAGACGGCCCGCGCGATGATGCAGGATCCGTCACTGGCGCTGGACGCGATGGTGCGCGAAGAGCTCAACATTCATCCAGCGGAGCTTGCGCCGATCAAGGACGGCGTTGTCACCGGTGCCGCTACCGCCATCGGAGCGCTGATCCCAATTGCCCCGTTCTTCGTCCTCGAACACGCCGTCGCTATCTGGACGTCGCTCGCCGTCAGCATGCTCGCGCACTTCGCCATCGGCGCCGCACGCAGCATCTTCACGGGCCGCAGCCTGTGGGCGAGCGGCCGCGACATGTTCCTCGTAGGGTTTGGTGTCGCGGCTCTCGGCTATCTGATTGGGGAATGGATTACGCGAGTGCTCTAACTACGGCGTGGTCGTCTTGCGCAGCGTTTGCGCGTATGAGACGACGGCCCAGATCTGCTCCTTCGTCAACTCGTCCTTCTGCGCCGGCATCTTCGGCTTCTTGCGACCGTTGAAGACCTTGTAGAACATCACGCCCTCAGGGTTCTTCGCGGCGCGATCGGCGCGCGTCAGATCCATGTCCTCCTGCGCATCCGGATCGGCGTCGGGCCCGTCGCCTTTGCCGCTCGCGCCGTGGCACTTCTGGCATTTGTCCTTGAAGATTGCTTTTCCAGTGGCTAGCAGCTTGGCGTCCACTGTAAGCGGATTCTTCGTGGTCTGCGCCTCCGGGGGAAGTATCCATCCGCTGGCAGATGCTGCCGGCGGTTTGGCACCGCCCTGGCGCGCGGCAAGTGCCGAGATTGTCATCAGTGAAAACAGAAACACAACCGCAATCCACCGCCGACTCATGAATGTCCTCTCCTGTCTTACCCCTCGATGCAACGATATCGCTTTTGAAATGATACAGTTTTTTGGTGATGAACGATCATCCGCTCGCGTACGACGACGCCGAGTTCATGGAGAGCCAGGATGCCCGGCCCATCCGCATTCTCGCGGAGTATTTGGATCCTCTTCGCCGTTTCAAAGCGCACAACATCCAGGATACGGTCGTGTTCTTCGGGTCGGCGCGCGTGCTCAGCCGGCATCTTGCCCAGCGAAATCTATTACGCCTGCAGAGGACGACAGGGCGTGACCGGGCGGACTACAAGGCCGCGCTCAAACGCAGCCGCAAAGCGCTCGAGTGGTCCCGCTACTACGAGGACGCCCGGACACTGGCGAAGCAGCTGACGAAGTGGAGCATGTCGCTCGAAGCCCAGCGCCACCGCTTTGTCGTCTGTTCCGGCGGCGGGCCCGGGATCATGGAGGCGGCCAACCGCGGCGCAAAAGAGGCGGGCGGCAAGTCGGTCGGCCTGAACATCGCCCTGCCGTTCGAGCAGGCGCCGAATCGATACATCACGAAGGATCTCGTCTTCAACTTCCACTACTTCTTCATGCGGAAGTTCTGGTTCGCGTATCTCGCCAAGGCGCTGGTGATTTTTCCCGGCGGCTTCGGCACCATCGACGAGATGTTCGAAATCCTGACGCTCGCGCAGACGCGCAAGTTATCCAAGAAACTGCTCGTCATTCTCTATGGCAGCGAATACTGGAACGATGTGTTCCGACTCGAGCCGCTCGCTGAATGGGGCGCGATCAACGAGGAAGATCTGAATCTGCTGCGCCGCGTGGACTCGGTCGAGGATGCGTTCGACCAGTTGCAGCGCCATCTGATGAAGCATCACATGGTGCCGCAAACCGCGCAGGAGACGAAGGCGCCGGGCATCGCGAAGACGCGGGGTTAGGAGGCTTTGTGCAGGCTGAAGAACGGAAGAAACTCATCGCGCTGTATAGCGGTGGCTACGCCGCGATTGCCGAGGCGTTGCTCAAAATCACGCCTGAAGAGCTCGACTTCAAGCCGGATCAGAAACGGTGGTCGGTTCGCGAAATTGTGCATCACCTCGCAGACAGCGAGATGACCGCCGCCGTCAGGCTACGGCTGCTGCTGGCGCAGGATCGTCCGACACTCCACGGCTACGACCAGGACGAGTTTGCACGGCGCCTGTACTACGATCGGCCGCACGAAGTCTCGCTGGAGCTTTTCCGGCTGGCGAGGCAGGCAACGACGGAGATCCTGGAGCGGCTCACGCCAGCCGAATGGGTTCGCGAGGGGACGCACAGCGAAGTCGGACCCTACGGCGTGGAATCGTGGTTGAAGACCTACTCGGAGCACGCCCACAAACATGCGCGACAGATTCGGGCGGTCAGAGATGCTGCGGCGAAAGGGAAAATGGCAAGCCAAAACCACAAAGCGAAAGCCTAGAACCAAAAACCAAAAACCAAAAACCAAAAACGGACTCGATCCTAGTAGAAGAGATACTTTCCCCGTAGTCGCTGAAAAGCCTCTTCGTCCGCCTTCCAGGAGTCTACGAACTTCGTGACGTCTCCGCCCGAGTCGATCGTCTTTCGCAATTGATCGGATCCGAACAGGATGTCGATCGGCTGCTTTTCATGTTCGTATTCGTACGGCGGTTCCCGCCAGGCGAAGCGGGCTGGATTCTGTGCACGGAATTCAGCCAGCAACTCGACGGTCGTGCGAATCGGGCGGAAGATTCGACGATCGAGCACGTGTACCTGGCACCCCCCGCACGTCTGTTTCGCGTGCTTCTGGAACGTCGGCTCGAAAAAGACTGCGCGGAAGTGCACGCCCGGGAGCCGTTTCGCGTTCATCGCATCGGCGAGGCGCTCCCCGTCGATCCACGGTGCGCCAATCAGCTCGAACGGCCGCGTCGTCCCTCGACCTTCTGACAAAAGCGTGCCCTCAATCAGGACCGCGCCCGGATACACGATGGTGCTGTCGAGCGTCGGGATGTTCGGCGACGGCATGACCCATGGAAGGCCGGTTTCGTCGAAATACATCGATCGTCGCCAGCCAACGAGGGGAACCACCTCGAGCGAACAATTGAGCTTGAACTCGTCGTTGAACAGCCGCGCCAGTTCACCGATCGTCATGCCGTGCCGCAGCGGGATCGGAAACTGTCCGACAAACGACGCGTAAGCGGGTTCGAGCCGGCTGCCTTCGATGTCGTTGCCGCCTACTGGATTCGGTCGGTCGCAGACCACGACAAGCACACCGTGCTTCGACGCGGCGCGCATGCAGTTTGCCATGGTGTAGATGTAGGTATAGACGCGTGTCCCCACATCCTGCAGATCGATTACCAGGACGTCGACGTTCTTCAACATCTCCGCCGTCGGCTCACGTGTTTCGCTGTAAAGGGAATACACCGGGATCGCACGGCGGGTGTCCTGCGCGTGCGGCGTTTCGATCATGTTGTCCTGGAGATCGGAGCGGAAGCCGTGCTGCGGACCGAAGAGTGCGACGACCTTCATGTCGCGATCGTCGGTGAAGCGAAAGGACGCGTGTCGCAGCTTGCTGTCTATGGACGCAGGATTGCAGACGAGGCCGATGCGGCGGCCCGCTACGAGCGAGCGGTCAGTTTCGAGAAGACGATCGATCCCGAGTTCGACCACGGGTGATGCGGTGATAGTCGATGGCATGCCGAGTAATTATAAGCCACGGAAAAACACGGGTTAAGCGGACCATGGACAAACACGAATTAGATCAGCCACGGAAGAACACGGACTAACACGGACCACGGAAGAACACGGATTGACACGGAAAAGTTTATCCCTGTTGTTCCGTGTTCATCCGTGGCGCTTGATCCGTGTTGTTCCGTGTTCATCCGTGGCGCTTGATCCGTGTTGTTCCGTGTTCATCCGTGGCGTTTGATCCGTGTCGTTCCGTGTTCATCCGTGGCGTTTGATCCGTGTTGTTCCGTGTTCATCCGTGGCGAATTTGATCCATGTTGTTCCGTGTTCATCCGTGGCGAATTTGATCCGTGTCGTTCCGTGGCTGCCGTTTGGTGAGCAGCTGCTGGGCAATGAAAGCGGCTCGGAGCGCATCGCCGTAGCTGTTGCATCGAAAACGGTACGGTTGCTCGCGTCCGTTCTTCACGAGTACGAGATCGCGCTCCGCATACAACGCCACGGAGATCGTGTGCCACGCCGAGGCGACAGTCTTGCCGCTGCCGACAAAGAGCGCGCGATTCACGGTGAGCAGCAGACGCCCTGACGGCTGCCCTGGTTCCTCGGGCATCGATGCCGGTTCGGAATAATGGCAGGGCTCGCCACGCACCACCCGGTGGCCGGTCTCGACCCGCGGCAGGCCCGATTCGCGAATCGACGAGGCGAGCGTTTCGCGCTCAATCAATGCGTGCAGCATCTCCCGCTCGATTTCTATCTCCTCTTCCGGATACGCCATGGCGTCGAGCTCGTGAGTGAGGCGCGCGGTTGCCGCACGATCCCCAGTAGCAGCCGCTCGTGACCACTGCTCCCGCCACTCCCGCAGCCGCGAATCTACGTGGGCAGCTCCGCCTCTGTTGAACCATTGCCATAGTCCCATCACACCTGCGCGTCCTCGTCCGATTGTCGGGAATCCAAACTCAGTCAGCCGTTGTCGAGTTTCCTTGGCAGTCAACCCCGCTGTCAACAGCCTACGGGCGCGTCTGGCGCTCACATTGCAATGTGACGCCTGCTCGCGCCGCAGTACGTGCAGCGCTCGGGGTTGACGGCAGCCCGCCATCTTCGGACGGACGGCCGCCGCGCGGCGCCGGACACAGCGGGATTTGTGGATAGAATGATGGACAAATCTCCAGTGGTGATCGCGGTCGTCAACAACAAGGGGGGCGTCGGCAAGACCACCGTGGCGGTAAACCTAGCTGCGGCGCTGGCCGGTGCGCGGCGACGGGTGCTGCTCGTCGATCTCGACAGCCAGGCGTCCGCGTCGTTGTGGCTCGGCGTCCCGCGCAGTCACCTCCGACCCTCGTCGGCGAACTGCCTCCTCCAGGAATTGCCGGCGCAGCATGCGATTCGCGCAACCGGCGTCTCGCATCTGGATCTGATCACCGGAAGCGTGGAGCTCGCCAACGCCGACCTGGCGCTCGCCGACGTTCGCGGCCGGGAGCTGACGCTGAAAGTCTCGCTGCAACGCATTCGCTCGCAGTACGAGCTCATCATCCTGGATTGCTCTCCGAACCTGTCCCTGCTCGGCGTCAATGCGCTGGTCGCCGCCGATGGGTTGATCGTTCCGGTGACGCCGCAGCCGCTGGCAATCGACGGACTGGTCAGCCTGCTCGCCTCCATGGAAACCGTGCGCTTACGACTCAATACGCGCACTCGCCTGCTCGGCATTCTGCTCTCGATCGTCGATCCGGCCGCTCGCAAGGCACCGGCGTTGATGAAGCAGCTCAGGGAGCGACACGGCAGCGATGTGTTTCGTACTGAGATCATCGCGAGCCGGGCACTGGAGGAGGCGCCGTCGACCGCCAGGACCGTCTTCCAGTTCGCGCCGCGGTCGAAAGCCGCCGCCGGCTTCCGCCGATTGGCCAGTGAAGTCCTCGATCGCATCCGGGCCCGGCGATCGGCGACTGCCTGACATCCATCACTCCACCAGAATCACCATGTTCGGGGTGGAATAATCTTTACCGGAGAGTTCAGCGTGGTGCGGCAGAGCTTGAAGTAAACCGCGCGGCCAGTGTTAAATAGCCTGTTCACGAAATCATAGTCAATGCGCGTAATTAGGGATGGATTTAATTACGCCACGTCGGCCCGAACGAGCACGGAAGCGGGGGCTATTGGATGGCGCGACGTCGCAGGTCCAAACGATTAAAACCATCACCTGACATCTTTGCGCCGACGCGGCGCACCACCACTGGCAAACGAAAGCCCGGGCGCCCTCCGGTTCACGATGAGGCGTGGACCAAGGTTACCGTCGTCCTGTTCAACCGGCAGATCGTTTTTCTCGATCGGCTGGCAGCCAACATCCGCGCCCAAAGCGGCGCCGCGATCAGCCGCGCGCAACTCATTCGCGCGCTGCTCGACGCCGTCGCTGATGCTGATGTCGATCTCACGATGTCGACGTCGGAAACGGATTTGAAGGCGACGATGCTCGCCCGACTCGGCAAGTATCGAATGTAGCTGTCGGCTCTCAGCTAACATGGAGATGTGCCAGAGTGCGTGATCTTCGTGGGCCTTCCTGCGTCGGGGAAGACCACGTTCTATCAGCGCCGCTTCGCCGGGACCCACCAGCACATCAGCAAGGATCTCTGGCCGAGAACCTCGAATCAAGACCGACGCCAGGCCGAACTCATGCGACTGGCGCTGTCCCAGGGCCTGCCGGTCGTCATCGACAACACGAATCCCGCGCTTGCCGATCGTGCGCCGGTGATCGCGCTCGCGCGCCAGCTCGGCGCGCGAGTCATTGGCTACTACTTCACCGCGACGACGGGAGAGGCCATCGGCCGTAATCGCGGGCGTGAAGGGAAGGCACGAGTTCCCGACGTCGCGATCTTCGCGCGGGCGAAGCGCATGGCGAAGCCGCGACTCGAAGAAGGCTTCGATGAGTTGTATGCGGTGTCGATCGATCCCAGCGGTGATTTCAGCGTACAGCCGATGACCGTCCCGTCTGCGGAGGCTTGAGCGCGGCCGCGCGCGCCGACGCCACAGACGCGAACGCCGTGTCGGTGGTTTCGTGAGCGACTCGGAATAAGAGCGGTGCCGTCCGGCGAAAGGCGTCGATGACCGCCGGATCGAAATGAGTACCCTCGCCGTCGACGATGAGTTCGACGGCGCGCTCGTGGGGCATTGGTCCGCGGTAGCAACGAGCGGTGGTCAGCGCATCATAAGCATCCACGACCGCCATCACCCGTCCGGGAATCGGGATCTGTTCACCCTTGAGACCGCGTGGATACCCTCCTCCATCCCATCGTTCATGATGCGTATAGACGATGTCTTTCGCCATCGCGAGCGTGTCGTCGTCGCCGGCCCCGGAGCGTTTCTGCGCCGTCGTGATCACCTTCAGACCGTAGGTGGGATGGTTTTTCATCTCGCGGTATTCGTCGTCGGTCAACGCCCCTGGTTTGTTCAGGAGCTGATCGGGGATGCCAACCTTGCCGATGTCGTGCAGCGGCGCAAGCGTCGACAGCATCTCGATGTGCGGCGGCGTGAGAAAGTCGCGAAACCGCGGGTGATCGCTGAGCTGCATCGCGAGCAAACGACTGTACTGCTGCGTGCGCCGCGAATGGCTGCCGGTCTCGGCATCGCGAATCTCGGTCAACGACAGCAGCGACTGCACCATCATTCGCTGCGCGGCTTCACTTTCGTCGGTGGCAGACTCCGCGCGGTCTCGCTCCTGCGCGAGCTTGGCGAGCGTCGCCGCCAGCATTGAGGTGAGCAGTCCGATCGCCGGCAAGACCGGGGACAAGTAGATCCCGCTCGCCATCATCAGCCATCCCGAACCGCGCCATGCACCGGCGAGCAACATCAATCCCGCAGCGCTGCCCCAGGCCAGGCCCAATCGCGCCACCAGGAAGGTCACCGCGATGCCGAGACTCAGAACCGCAGCCAACTCCATCGAAAGCGCGTCAGCAGGACGCGAGATGAAATCACCGCGCAGGAGATTGTCTGCAACCGTTGCCTGTACTTCGACGCCAGGAAAAAGCGTATCGAACGGGGTCGCGACGCCGTCACGCGTACCCAGAGCCGTCGCACCGACGATGGCAATGGTGTTTTTGAGCGCGGCCGCAGACGCGCGCCCTTGCAGCACATCGACAGCAGAGACGTAGCGTAACGATCGCGTTCGTCCCCGGTAGCGAAGCAGGAGATTGCTGCGCGCATCGAGCGGCACCTCTCGCGCCTCGAGGACCAGCGCCGCCGCATTGACGTTCAGCATGCGCAAGGCGACGGGACGAGCACCGGTCGCGGCCATCGCGGCCGCGAGTCCCAGAGCAGGGTAGAGGCGCCCTTGATACTCGATCACGAGCGGCAGCCGTCGCAGCATGCCGTCAGAATCGGGAACCGCGTTGAGAAAGCCTGACGCCTGTGCGGCGCCTGAAATTTGCGGCAGGCTGCAAACCACTCCCGTCGCGCGAAAGACCGGCAACTCGGTGTTGCTCCCGCCCGACTGCACCACCGGCATCGTCAACGGACTGAGCGCGCAGTTCGTCGACGATTTGGTTGTGTCGTTGAAGGTGAATGCGTAACCAACGACGACGTGTCCTTGACGCAGCGCCGAAGCGAGCGCCGCATCGGTGGCATCGGTGCCAGCGGGATCAACTCGCTGAAAACGATCGCTCTCGGGAAAGATGACGTCGAGCGCGACGACCACGGCACCCATTTCCCGAAGGCGCGTCACAAGCTCGGCGATCACGTCGCGACTCCACGGCCATTGGCCGACGGCTGCGAGACTCCGCTCGTCGATGTCAATCACCGTCACGCGGCTGCTGTCTTGCGTGGTTGCCGGCAATGCCCGGAGGAGTCCGTCGTAAACGCGTCGATCGAGCTGGGTCAGCAGGACGGGCCGCCAGATCGCGAGAGCAACGGTCAGCAGTGCAGGGACTACGCCGCAGAGCAGCACCAGCCGCCGGCCGGTGACACGCGCCTTTGGGAGTTTATCCACGGTACCGTCTTTCCGCCTACCTGAGCGGTTTCCCTACCATACTCCGATTTGGGCGATCTGCGCAGCGGACCCGTGCGACTGGTACGCGGGACCAGGGTCAGAAGGCGTAACGAATGCCCCACTGAAGCTGGCGGGCATCTCGCGCGGCGGAACGCTGCAGAAACGCAGGAGAATTGATGTTCGAGCCGGCATTGGGCGGGGATCCGACTGGCGGCCTGAGGTTCGAATGATTCGTCAGGTTGAAGGCTTCGACGAGAAACTCGAGCCGATTTCGACCCAGGTCGAAGGTCTTTGACACACGCATGTCCAGCGATGCGAAGAGGTCAAGCTCGAGAAGCGCCGGATCGATCGGGTGGAGGTTGAGCGTCACAAACGTCGCTCGGAGCGCATTGATCGCCGCTAGCGACCTGGCGACGTCAGTTCGGCCAACCGTGATCGGAATATCGCGCGGCAAATCACCGATCGCGATCGTGTCGCCATCCAGATCCGGACCAGCCTGAACTTTCATCGGAGCGCCGCTCGACACCTTCACTATTCCGCCAACCTGAAATCCCTTCGGCATGGCGAATGTTCCGGCGACTGCCAACGCATGACGCTGGTCCGAGGGGTTGTACCCGCGTTCATGCGGTGTGCGCTGCGTACCGCGCGTCGAGAGAAAGAAGTCCACACCGTCGAGATAGCTGCGCGAGAGCGCGTATGAAATATTCAGCGAGCTGTTTGCCCACGGATGGATGCGCAACTGCGATTCGAGCGCGTCGTACCAACTGTCGCTGTAGTTCTCGAGAGCGAGGACCTGCCCGAACTGGGAAACCGGCCGTGGATTCAATGGGCTGAGCGGATCACTTGCCGGCAGATTGCGATCAGTAAAGCCGGTCTGGTGTGTCGCGGCTGAATGCACGTAGCCGACATCCAATGCGGCCGTATTCGAGATCTGCCACGCGACTCCAGCGGTTGCGTTCACCGCGTAGGGCTGCACGAAGTCATCGGGGATCAGCGTACCGATCTGTCGCGGTCCTTCGCACGCGAAAGTACCATCCGGCTTCTGGGGTCCGAGGACGGCCGCGACGTCGGGAAAGAATCGCAGACAGGCCGAGTCGGTAATGCGGATGGTCCGGCCTGCAATCTGGTTCATCGATCGCAGTTGGAACCACGGCCGATTCCGCGTGACATATACGCCCAATCCCCCCTTCACGATCAGTTGCCCGGTGCCTCGCGCATCCCAGGTCAGCCCGAGTCGAGGCTGAAGATTGTTTGAGTCGCTACCGCGATCGTCGCTGATGAAGCGTTCGAGGCCAGCCATCGCTGGGTCGCGAAGCAGCCCGTCGTAGAAAGAATTCAGCCGCAGATTCAGGTCGATGTCGTACCGAAGGCCCGCATTCAGGAACCATCGTGCGCCGAGCCGCCAGTCATCCTGGATGAATCCGCCAAGCTCGCGCGACTGGTAGTTGACGACGCTCGGGCCCTGGATCGTGAACGTCGTTGGCCAGGTTCCCGAATCAGCCGGGTTGAACGGACGGTCGTTCCTGAAGTTGAAAACGCCATTTTCGAGGGCGTGCGAGTCGTTATCGTGTGTGGTGTAGGCAAACTCTCCCCCGAACTTGATTTCATGCCGGCCAGCGTGAATGTAGACCTCGTTCGAGGCGACGAGCCGCGTACGCGACAGAATCTGAGAATCGTTGTTGGTTTGCCCGATCGTGCCGGATGGGCGGACGATACCGACGTCCGAGTTTCGTGGGGTCGTTCCCAAACTGTGATTGAGCACATACAGACGGAACCCGTTAGCGAGGTGCTCCCGCGGCGCCCACATGTATTCAAGCGACGTCCGGTAAGAGCGATTGCGCGTGTCGACCTGGCTCGAGTCTGACGTCGGAGCGAGCAGCGATCGGAGCGCCTGCTGGGCATCGGACCCGTAACGGAGCGACAGTGTGTGCGCTGCGTCGAATCGATGATCCAGGCGGGCCGCGACCGTCCGGTTATCTGACGCCGCCGGGAAGACACCATTTTCGGTTGCCGCGAGCGGGTTGTCCGACGGCAGCGCAATCAGACGGACGTTGTCGACGTTGTCTCCTTCGACGGCGGCGAAGTAATGGCTGCGATCGCGGACGACCGGTCCACCCAGCGATAGTCCTACTCGCTGTTCATCGAACGGCAGAATCTGCGACGCCATCGGGTTTCGGGCGTTCAGCGTATGGTCGCGACCGAAGTAGAACGCCCGGCCATTGAGCTGATTCGTTCCCGAACGTGTGACGACGGTGACCACGGCGTTCAGTGCGTGCCCATACTGCGCGTTGAACTGCCCGCGATAGACCTTGAACTCCTGCACGGCATCCTGTCCGATGTTCATCGTCGGGCTGCCCCACTGAGCATCGTCGATGTCCCCGCCGTCGACGATCGTCGTGTAACCACTGCGTTGATCGGCTGGACCGCCAAAGCGAGTGATCGCAAATCGGGTGACCGTGCCGTTGACCGGGCCTGATCCGGGAAGCAGCTGCGCAAGCGTGAGGAAATTTCGGTCGAGAATCGGTAGCGCATCGACCTCGGTCTTGGTGATGACCGATGACGGTTCCGATTGCGTGATCTCCAGGAGCGCCGTCTCCGCGGTGACCCTGACACGATCTCTGACGCCCGCGAGCGCGAGCGTGAAGTTCACCGTGGCGTCGCTATCGACGACGAGGGTTACGCGCCGTGTCATCGGTGCGAAACCGTCATGTCCGGCGGTAATGTCGTAGTCACCGGGAAGCAGACCGACGGCACGGTAGATTCCAGTACTTCCCGTCCTGAGGTCCTGTCGGCGGCCATTGAGCACGTGCGCGATCGTGACGACCGAGCCAGCCAACGGCGCGCCAGAGGAATCGGCGATCGTACCGGTCACGCTGGCGCCGAGGGCCTGGCCGTTGGTTGTCGCCGGCATTGCGAGAAGCGCAACAAACAGAAGCGTCTTCACAGCGTGACCTCGCAGTTTCCGAGAAGGCGAAGGAGGATGCCAAATATATCCATTATTCCGTCCCGCACGAAGATCCAGGTTTGCAGGGACTAATATATGGACGCTTTCCGGACCGCGCTTCGGGAATGCATGGGAATTCCATGGGGATTGGTCAAATCGTGAGACTTCGCCTGGGTGACCTGACGTTCGACGGAGAATCCCGCCAGCTGCTTCGCGGTGCCGACGAAGTCCATTTGTCTCCGAAGGCATTCGAGCTGTTGAAGGTCTTGATCGATCGGCGTCCCCGCGCCCTGTCGAAACAGGAACTCCACGAACATCTCTGGCCGGACACGTTTGTGTCCGAAGTCAATCTTGCCAGCCTGATTGCGGAAATCCGCTCAGCGCTGGGCGAAACCGCCCATGCGCCGACTTTCATCAGAACCGCCCGCCGGTTTGGCTACGCGTTCTGTGGAAACGCCGCGGAGGAGACCGAGTTGGTCGTAGTCGATTTGCCGGCCAGCTTCTGCTGGTTGATTAAGGACGGTCGTCGCGTACCACTCAAGTCAGGTGAAAACCTGATCGGACGCGATCTCGATGACGGGATCCGCATTGATTCGCCAACCGTCTCCAGGCGTCACGCCCGGATCTCGATCTCCGACACCGGCGCGATCCTCGAGGACCTGGAAAGCAAGAATGGCACGTTCGTCGGAGAGCAGCAGGTTTCCGGCCCGGTGCGATTGACTGACGGTGATGAGATTCGCACCGGCTCCGTTGTCGTCCGATTCCGTATGACGTCGCGAAAAGGCCCCACGGCAACCTGGCATGGGCCGACTGGCGAGTAGAGCTATTTGGTCAACTGCGACGTCCAGTTCTGCACCACAACAATCTGCGCGGTTTCCCGCTGCCGATCGCCCGCGGCAACGCTGATCAGGAATCGTTGGCCATCGGGGGAGACGTCGTAGCCGCGATTGCGAGCACGATTGCGAAATCCAGGTTCCCTGTCGATCGTGAAGAGCTTCACAGGTACGCCGGCCTTGAACACAGGCTTGTACTCGATCGGTACCATCATCAGGGCTTTGCCGTCGGCCGTGATGTAAAAGAGTTCCCGTCCATCGCCGCGCCATCGCGGCGCGAGACCGCCGCCGGTCGATACCCTGACCTTTGGGCCAGCCCGCTGTTGGAATGGCGCGATTGAGATTTCAGGGTGCCCCGACTCATCCGACACATATGCAATCCAATGTGAGTCGGGAGAAAAACGGCTGCCCCATTCTCCGAATGGCGTATTGAAGAGTGGCTGCGCCTTGCGATCGCCGCTCAGCGACAACACCCACACGTCGTTGCCGGTCTGGCGATTGTCGTCGGTGTAGGAGAGCCACCGGCCGTCCCTGGACCAATCGTCGGGTGACTGAAATCCTGTTTGGACGAAGAGGACATCTTCCGATCCCATCCCGTCGCTGCTCTTGGTGAAAAAGTCCGATGATGCATCTTTCCCGGTACCGCGATCGGATCCAAAGATGATGCGTTGTCCATCAGCGGACCAGACCGGCATCGTCTCGTCGTTCACGTCGGCAGTGAAGCGTGTGCTCACGCCGCGCTTGAAGTGATACATCCACAAATCGGAGGTTCCGCGATGCGGGTCGACGACCTCGACTGCGGCTTGCTCGCCGTCGGGGGAAATCCGTAGATTGCCGAACCGCTGTTCGGCCCAAACGCGGCTCAGCGGTTCTCCACGTCGGCCAAACCACATCAGATCAAGAGGTCCTGCCGCGCCGCGATAAACAAGCTTGGTGTCTGATACTGAAAACCCGGCTGCGCCGGTGGATCGGTAGTAGTCCAAATCGTCGGCGATGCGGACGGGTTCACCGATCGTCCGCAAGTCATCGACGTCGAATTCATGCGCCAACAGTGCGCCCTCGTGCACGTAGAGCAGATGGCCCGATCGCGAATACACCACGCGCGAATTCAGCCGCGCGATTTCCTTTCTTTCGCTCGAATCGAGCGATCCGACAT
Source organism: Vicinamibacterales bacterium (assembly GCA_035758845.1). Lineage (GTDB taxonomy): Bacteria > Acidobacteriota > Vicinamibacteria > Vicinamibacterales > 2-12-FULL-66-21 > JALZOC01. Next base: position 9,316 of record DASTVZ010000076.1, on the reverse strand, counting down.
AGACGATCGGTGTGGCTCGCTGCCCGTTTTCTCCCAACCACGTTGTCGTGTAGAGGAACTGATGGCCATCGGGAAGAACGCTCGGCCAGTAATGATTCAGCTCACCCCGCTGGGGGTCCACGCGTGTGATCTGAGTCGGCGTGCCGCCGTCCGCCGACACGCGATAGAGTCCCTTGCGAAACTCGCTGAACAGGATTGTGCCGTCCGGCAGCCAGGACGACAGCCCAGAAACGGATCCAGAACAGATCACGCGCGTTGGACCGCCCGAGAGTTCCACTTTTTTTAAGCGTCCTTCGCCGGCAGCGAAGAACCCGATGAACCGGCCGTCCGGTGACCAGAAGGGGGAACTTGCTCCTTCTGTGTCTGCGAGCAACCGTGGCTTCAGCGAATCGAATGAGTGGACCCACAGCCGTTCAGTGCCCTCAGTGGTCGCGATGATCGCCAGGTGACGACCGTCGGGCGATACCGCCATGCGAGTTTCTGCGCGTGCGCCGCCAACGGTTGTCCCCGCCGGGAACTCGACGACGAACCGGGTAATCTCGGCGGGAGGCTTCGGTCGCAGAACAATTGCGCCGAGCAGTGCCAGCGCCCCGATGATCGCCAGAACAGCGACGGACCCGCCAACGAGCCCCATCGATCGCCCGGATCGCCGTCCCGTCGTCTGCTTCTGTTCTGGATCGTGACCGTCGGCGAGCCAGTCAATCGCCGCCTTCAGATCGCGAGCGGTTTGCCATCGCTCGTCTGGGTGTTTCGCGAGACACCGTTCGGCAAGATAGTCGAGTGACTGTGGCAGTCCGTTCTGCCGGTGGCCCTTCCGGGCCGTCGAAATGGCTGGAGGATGCGCGGTGAGGATGGATGCAATGATGCTCGCCTGACTGTCGCCGTCGAATGCCTTGCGGCCCGTCGCCATTTCATAGAGCAGCGTGCCAAAAGCAAAGACATCCGTTCGTGCGTCGGCTTCTCTTCCCTCCAACTGTTCCGGCGCCATGTACTGGACAGTTCCGATGATCGTGCCTTCGGCTGTCGCCCTTCGGTGATCGAAGGAAGCGGTCGAGAGCAACCCCTTTGTTTCGAGCAAAGGCGCCTTCGCAAGGCCGAAGTCGAGAAGCTTCGCGCCCGCCCGGGTAAGCATCACGTTCGTCGGCTTCAGATCCCGATGGACGATGTGCTGTCTGTGCGCGCAGTCGAGCGCATCCGCTATCTGACCGGCGTACCGCAGCACCTCGTGCGGTTCGAGCGGTCCCCGCACGAGCCGGTCGTCGAGTGTCTCGCCATCGACGTACTCCATGACGATGAAGATTCGATTGTCGTATTCACCGACGTCGAACAGCGTGCAGATGTGCGGGTGATTGAGTGACGAGATCGCGTGCGCTTCGATTTCGAGCCTGTGGCGGCGATCCGGACGGTCGGCGTGATCAGGAGGCAGCAACTTGATCGCGACGACGCGATCGAGGCGTGTATCACGCGCCTTGTAGACCTGACCCATTCCGCCGGCACCCATCAGCGACAGGATTTCGTACGGGCCGAGTCGAGCGCCGGCTGCCAGCGTCATGTCAAGCGGGCTAAAGCCCTATAGAAAACCCGGCGAACGCCTATGGCTCGCCAAAGACTCTCTCGCGCGGAGCCCTCATATTACGCCCACTCGGCCATGAAGGAGGGCAGGATGAAGCGACTTTGGAGAATATTTGCGCTGGTCGTCACGTCGGCGGCGCTGAGCCATCTTACGAGCGGCGGCGCGCACGCGCAGTCGCCGTCATGCCTGGTGTCCACGACGTCCGGGGACGTTCAGGGCCTGACCAACGGTGGATCGTGTGCGTTCCTCGGTATTCCCTATGCTGCCGCGCCCCTAGGCAATCTACGCTGGAGACGTCCGCAACCCGCGCCCTCCTGGGCGCCGAGCGTACTGAACGCGGTTACGCCGCCACCGACGTGCGCCCAACTCAATACCGTCACCGGTGTTCCTCAGGGATCAGAAGACTGCCTGCGGTTGAATATCTGGACCCCGAATCCGCTGCCGGCAAATGCCCCTGTGATTGTCTGGTTCCACGGAGGATCGTTCGTCAATGCGTCGGCAAATTTCGCCCCCCAGAACGGGGCCGCGCTGGCGGCGTCAACGGGGGCGATCGTCGTGGCGCCAAACTATCGCCTTGGTCCATTCGGATTCCTCGGACACACAGCGCTCGCCGCCGAGGATTCAGCGGCCGGTAATTACGGTCTGCTCGATCAGCGCGCGGCGCTGACGTGGGTTCACGAACAGATTGCCGCCTTCGGCGGAGATCCAGAAAGGGTAACCATTGCAGGCCAGTCTGCAGGCGGACACAGCGTCGGGCTTCACCTTGTCTCGCCCGGCAGTGCGGGTCTTTTCCATCGCGCCATCATGCAAAGCGGGTTTGCATCGGTGCGCTGGCGCACGGCCGCTGACGCACGTATGCAGGGAGACGAGTTCGCCAGTGCGCTTGGCTGCACGAGCGCCGATCCGGCAACGCTGGTCGCCTGTTTACGATTGAAGAGCCGTGACAGCGTTCTGCTCGCGCGCCCGCCGGCACTGTTCGAACAAGTCCTCGAAACGGGACGATCGCAGTGGACGCCGATCGTCGACGGCGACGACATTCCGGATCAACCTCGCGTGCTGTTCGAGCAAGGCGCCTTCGCTCATGTTCCCACAATTCTTGGTTCGACACGCGACGAGGGGTGGACGTTGGTCAATCGAAGCTTTCCGACATCGATCACCGAAGAGCAATATGTTGCGACCGTGCAGACCGAATTCGGTCCCGATGCCGCCGCGATCCTGGCGGAATACTCAGTGGCATCGTTTGCTTCACCCAAGGATGCCCTGGTGCGGCTGGCGGGGGACGTCGAATACGCCTGCGAGACGCGTCGTGTTGCGCGACTCATCGAAGCGACGAAGACGCCTGTGTATCTCTACTCATTCGAGTACGAAGTCGATCCAGTAACTCCGGACCGTGTTGCACACGGCATGGATGTGAATTTCGTATTCGGCAACAACTTTGGACCGCCGCTGTTTCCTGCCTATACGCTTGGGCCCACCGACCTTGCCTTATCGCGCGCCATCGGGACGTACTGGACGCGGTTCGCGAGCACCGGCTCGCCGAATGACGACGACGGTACTTCCCTCGAGTGGCCTGCGTTCAAGCATCCAACCGGCAACGGACGAGGCGCCGACAAGTATGTGATCTTCGATGCCGAGATCCGCGAAGATGGGCGACCGCACGAGTCGCGCTGTGATTTCTGGGACCCGTTCTTCTTCAGATCAGTCACAGGTTCAGTGCCGGCATCAACCCGGTAGCATCTCAGCAGGAGCGCTCCCAGTTATGGATCAGCTTTGACCATCGTGTGAGTTATCGATACACTCCGCCCGGTAACGTTGCGATATAGAATCAAATATGTACGCGCGCATTTGCGCCGCGTCCCAGGTTCTGGGTTCTATGGATGCCGACCGGCTCCGTGAATCGATCGCGACGGCTAGAACGCAGATCGAAGACCTTCAAGCCGAACTCGAAGCTGGGTCCCGATGTGTCGATCGCATTCACTCCGATGTGAAGACGATTGACGATCGTGTGCTCAATCGCGTCCTCCAGGCCGCGCGGATGGCTGCGCTTCTCGAATGTGCTTCCGAGCTAAAGAAGTCAATCCGCGATCAACGAACAATTCTTCGCGATCTGCGAAAGTCGGTCGATCAAGTCCGTAGCTCGATTCGCGCGAGACGACCGTAATCACCCACCCCAGGCAACAGCTCACGGCGCTCACTTTGCAACGGCCCGGGTTGCTGATCGGTGCACACGACCATGCGGGCCCCATCTCCTCGACACCTCTGGCCACTTGCCCTTGCTTCGTTATTCGCCGGCTGCGGCAGCTCCGCGACAACCAGCATCAGTGCTCCGAGCCAAACCAAATGCGCGGTGTCGATCACCAGCAGTCCGCCCGAGATTCCGGCGTCTGGCGGGCGCGGCAGCCTTGCGGTCAACACAGAGCGGGAATGCGCGTGGTCAGCCAGCTCAAAAGATCCATGGATAACCCTCAGCGTCACGAGTGGACAGGGCGAAGCGACCATCGGATACACGGTGCAGCCCAATCCAAATGGCACTCGCCGACAAGGCCATCTGGCGGTGTCGGACCAAACCGTTGAGGTGACACAAGCGCCGGCACCATGCCAATACACGGTCTCGCCAACATCTGCCGACGCATCCTCCGCGCAGAGTGACCTGCCGGTCTCTTTGAGCGCGACCCCGGGTTGTTCGTGGAACGCGCGAAGCAACGTGGACTGGATTAGTAGTCCGATTCCTACTTCAGGCGTGGGCAGTGCCACCGTCAGGATCGTGGTCGCAGCCAATACGTCGCAGGCGCGAACCGGTACGGTGACACTTGGCGACGCGACGTTCAGGGTGAACCAGGCCGCAGTCCAGGCTCCGGCTCCGACTCCGACGCCAGCGCCTGCGCCCGATCCCACCCCTCCGGCGCCAACACCCACTCCGGTTCCGACGCCGACGCCGACGCCTGCGCCGAGTTGTGCGTATGGCGTCTCGCCGACCGCGATCTCCATTGACTCGACTGGCGGGCAGCGGTCCATCAGCGTGACCTCAGCGCCAGGATGTGCGTGGAATGCCACGCGCGGCGTCAACTGGATCGATGTCGTCTCCGGCTCTTCCGGGTCGGGGAATGGATCGGTTGCGGTCAACATCGATAGCAATGCCGGAGCCGCTCGGACTGGAAGCATCAGCGTCGCTTCGCAGACCGTCACGATCGAGCAAGCCGGCGCGGCTCCAGCCTCGTGCACCTACGCGATCAAACCGACCTACTACAACGCCGGTCGCGGACCGGACACGATCACGATCACTGTCACGGCGGGAGCCGGATGCCCGTGGACCACGCGAAACGACGCGACATGGGTCACAGTCGACGCAGGCAGCACCGGATCAGGTAATGGAATCGTGCGGCTGCTCGTGCAAGCCAACAGCGGCAGCGAGCGGAGTACGACGGTCACGATAGCCGGCCAGCCATTCGCGCTGCATCAGGAAGGTTGCTCGTACAAGATCAAGCCGAACAGTTATCACGCGGGACGAGGGCCCGACGACATCGACGTCGAGGTGACGACTGACCCGGGTTGCACGTGGACCGCGAGCAGTAGCGTCAACTGGGTGACCGTCGTGGAAGGTGCGACCGGTACGGGGAAGGGCAAGGTCCGCCTGCTCGTGCAAGCCAATGATGGTCCGGCGCGCATCGTCGTTCTCACAATTGCAGGCCAGCCATTCGAGCTCAGACAGGACGCCATGAGGTAAGCCTCTCTCATCCGCTTGAGCGCCAGCAGCGGCAGCTTCACCAGTTCACTCCACCGAGCACCACACTTGAGACGGTCCCCTGTGCCTTAGGCAAGGAACGCGGGAGGCAGTTCGAGGCGACGAGGCGTATCTTTTTGCTGGCCTGGGGAAACTAGAGCCATGACCGATCGGGACTTCCGAAACGCTTTCCACGCGCACAAGGACGTCCTCTACCGCTTTGTCTGTCGGATGACCGGATCAGCGAACGGCGCCGAGGACATCGTTCAGGAGTGCTTTCTGGCGCTGTGGCGCAAGCCTGGAGCGTACGACCCGAATCGCGGGACGCTACGGGCATTTCTGCTCGGGATCGCCCGCAACCTGGTTCTCAAACAATGGCGAGACCACCATCCCCACGACCTGATCGACGAGGACACGTCTTTCTGCGAGCCGATCGACGTACTCGGCCAGGAGCGCGCCGAGACAGTCAAACGGGCGGTCCAGATGCTGCCCCCATCGCAGCGGGAAGCAATCATCTTGGCCGAGTACGAAGAACTCACGTTGGAAGAAATCGCTCTGGTTACGGAATCGGCGGTTTCGAGTGTCAAGTCACGACTGCATCGCGCCCGCGCCAATTTGAGGCGGATGCTGGCGCCACTGCTCGAGGAGAGAGGCTCTGTTTATGGGACCCGGTGACGATCCCCGACTGAAACGTCTGCTCACTGAATGGCAAGTGCCGAATGCTCCCGACACGCTCGATCAGCGGGTGTTCGGTCAGCCGACGTCCTGGTGGCGGATCCTTGTGACTTCCCGTGTTCGAGTTCCGTTGCCGGTCGCCTTGGCAGTCTCCGTTCTGCTGGTATGGCTCGCCACCGTCGCGGTCCGCGATCACGTTCCCGATGTGCAGCCGACGGGCACAACCTATGACCTGCGGGGCTTCCAACCGGTCAATTCCGTCAAGGTGCGAATCGAAAGGAGCAGCGATGCCATACCGTAGTGCGGTCGCTTTTCTGCTGGTCATCACCGCGGCACCGCCGGCGGCGGCGCAAGTATCGGTCGTTATGCACAGTGGAATCAAAGTTGAGATGACGGCGCGAATAGAGCCTGGTTCAGTGCGGATCCCGTCAGGGGTCATGGCGATCCACATCGGTCGCTTCCATCGCGTCGTGCAGGATCGCAGCCAGAGGCGGTACTTTGCATACGACGTGCTGGTCGAACCAAAGATCGACTCTCGGGCATTTCAGGTTCGCATTGAACCGTTCAGCCTGTCGGCAACGGACCTTGACCGGATGGAGGTTGATCCGTCCTGGACATATGTGCCGCTCCTCAAGTACCCCCTGGTCCCGGATGTGCGCGCCGGAGATAGCGTGGCGATCGATCTCCTGGAGAATCCCACCACCGGGCAAAAAGTCGTGGACTATTTCGTTTTCAAACGTGCGGACGCCACCGCTGGCGCAGAACTTAGCCCCGTGCGAGACCTGTCCCTCGCTGACGTGCAACTGCGGTTGGACGATTTGCGGATCAGTGTGAACGGATCGGTGCTGGACGCGTCGACGCGCGTGGGCGGCAGTATTTCGGGTGCCGCGCTGTGGTTCTACCTCCCGCAGCGGGGCCGCTTCGTGATGTCGTTGGTGCCGAACCCGAAGCTGGGCTTCCGCCGTGCTGGCGAAGTGACGAACGCGTTGCTCAGCTTCACGGACGGGAGTGATCGGTACGACATCAAAAGCACCGCTCCGATCGCTCCGGCTAGCGGCCGTTTCAACCTGTACGTCCTCCGCGATTCCAAGTGGCGACCAAGCGGGAGTGAGGTGGACGCCCCCCTTCTTGTCGGAGCAGCTGATCGCCCAGAATCGTTGACCGCGAAGTGATGGCGCAGTGAATGAAGTGAGCCAGGCGGGCAGCCTTCGCATGCGACCGAGAGCGAAGGGCGCGAACGGAACGGAGCGAGCTGGCGAAGCGCGAGCGTAGTGAAGTGAGCTAGGCGGGGTGCAGGGGGCCCCGCCGATTCAAAATTGGTGCGAAAGGGGGGACTCGAACCCCCACGGTCTTGCGACCGCCAGCCCCTCAAGCTGGTGCGTCTGCCAATTCCGCCACTTTCGCGAGGGAGGTGGGCGCTACACGAACGAACGCGCTCTACTTCTTTGGTGCTTGCGGTGCCGGCTGCTCTGGCGCTTTCTGCTCTGGCGCCTTCTCCGGCGTCTTCTGTTCCGGCGCCTTCTGTTCCGCTGGCTGCGTCGTCGTTGGAGTTGGTGCCGGGGCCGGCGCTGGCGTCGCCGCAGGCGTCGGAGCCGCGCCGCCGATACCGCGCATCAACGATCCGGGACCGCGCTGACCCATGACACCGAGCGCAATCGCGCCCAGCATGAACAGTACGCCGAGCACGGTCGTCGCCTTCGTCAACACTGTCGCACCTGCGCGCGCGCCGAACGCCGTCTGGCTGCCGCCGCCTCCAAACGCGCTCGCCATATCTCCACCCTTGCCCTGCTGAAGGAGCACGACCAGGAGGAGGAGAAAACACGCGAGCACGTATAGAACTGCAACCAGGTAATAGAGCATAACGTCCGATTTTACCACGTTCAGGCGCATGTCTGGCAACCGGCTTGACCGTTCCATCCCAATACGGTGGTATTGATTGGGTCCGCAGTACGAACGCATCTGGCGTTCGCCGCTTGCCGGTTCGATGAAGGACTCAATCACATCAGTTCGCGACACCGTCGCGGCTCTGGTCGCGTTCACCCTCCTCACCGGCGGAATGATGTGGCCACAGGTGTTGCGTATCGGCGACAGTGCCATACCGCATCAAGACATCTACTTCAACATGTGGCGGCTGCACTGGATCGCACATGCTCTCGCGACCTCGCCAGCGAATATCTTCAACGGAAACATCTTCTATCCCGAGCCGCGGACACTCCTTTTTTCGGACGCCATGCTGGTCGAAGGAATCATTGCCGCACCATTGATCTGGCTGGGCGTCCGGCCGGTCCTGTTGCACAACATCATGTTGCTCGGCGCGATTGCCGCGTCTGGCCTCACGATGTTTGCGCTCGTCCACCATCTCACACGCAGCCGCGGCGCGGCGCTGCTCGCCGGCGCTATCTTCGCCTTCGCTCCCTACCGATTCGAACACATCATGCACATGGAACTGCAGTGGACGATGTGGATCCCTCTGGCATTTCTGTGGCTGCATCGGACCTGCGACAACGGGCGAGTACGTGACGGCGTCTTGTGCGGCCTTGCGGTGGCGCTGCAGATCTTCTCGAGCGTGTATTACGGGATATTCCTGGCGACGCTCGTGGCCCTTGGCTCGTTGCTGCTGCAGCTTGGCCTGCCACGGCTCACGATTCGTCGCAACGCCGTTCCGCTTGCGGCCGGCGCCGTCCTCGCCATGGCGTTGGTCGCGATCTATGCGCGTCCTTACCTTCAGGCACGCGATCGAGTTGGCGAGCGGCCCGTCCAAGAGGTCACCACGTTTGCCGCGCGTGCCGCCGATTATCTGGTAACGCCGTCGACCAACTGGCTCTACGGCCGCTGGCAGACGCGTGGAGAAATGGAGCGCCGCCTGTTTCCAGGCGCGGTCGCCTTCCTGCTTGCGATTGTCGCCATGCTGTTGCGCCATCCATCGCGCGTGATCATCGTGTATGTCCTTGTCGGGGTCGCTGCATTTGAGGCGTCACTCGGGCTTCGCGGCTACTCGTATTCTTTCCTTCATGAGTACGCCGCGCCGTTCCGAGCGCTACGCGCACCTGCGCGCCTCGGCATATTCGTTGTGTTCGCGCTGGCGGTGCTTGCTGGATTCGGCTACTCGTTTCTTGTCAAATCCCTCCGCGTTCGCTACCGGCAGGTACTGCTCGCCTTCTTGTTGACGGCCATCCTCACCGAGTACTTCACCACCGTGCCGCTCGTGAGTTATCCGAATGACGCGCCGCCTGTCTACAAACTACTCGCCACTCAGCCGTCCGGCGTCGTTGCGGAGTTTCCCGCGCCCACCCCGAGTTTGCGGCCTGGACAGGATCCGAAGTACGGACTGCCAGGTGCGGATCCCA
>DASTVZ010000040.1:0-50327 GCA_035758845.1 Vicinamibacterales bacterium | reverse complement strand
GAATCGAAGTGGGCAAAGGACTGGTTGGCCAATGCGCCCTCGAGAAACAGCGCATCATTCTCACCAAGGTTCCACCCCGTTACACACGCATCCAGTCAAGTCTTGGATCGGCGCGGCCGACGAACATAGTCGTGCTGCCGGTTCTGTTCGAAGGTGAAACGAAGGCGGTCATCGAGTTGTCGTCGCTGCAGCCGTTCACCGCGACGCATCTCACGTTCCTCGAACAGCTCACGCAGTCGATCGGCGTCGTCTTCAACACGATTGAAGCGACGATGAGGACGGAGAACCTGCTGTTGCAGTCGCAGCAGCTGACGATCGAGCTGCAGACGCGGCAGAGCGAACTTCAGCAGACCAACGAGCAGCTCGCGCTCAAGGCGCAGCAGCTCGCGGAACAGAACGTCGAAGTCGAGCGGAAGAACAAGGAAGTCGAGCAGGCACGCCGGGCGCTGGAAGAAAAGGCTGCCGAGCTGGCGCTCACGTCGAAGTACAAGTCGGAGTTCCTGGCGAACATGTCGCACGAGCTCCGCACACCGCTGAATTCGATCCTCATTCTCGGGCAGCAGCTGGCCGATAACCCGACCGGCAATCTAGCGGCGAGACAGGTGGAATTCGCAAAGAACATCCATTCGGCTGGCACGGACCTGCTGACACTGATCAACGACATTCTCGACCTGTCTAAGATCGAATCGGGGACGGTGACCGTCGAGCCGGAAGAGCTCACCTTCAAATCACTTCGCGACACGGTCGGGCGAATGTTCCACCACGTCGCCGAATCGAAAAACCTCGCATTCCAGGTGGACATCGACAATTCGCTGCCGCGAACGTTCTCCAGCGATCCGAAGCGCCTGCAGCAGATTCTGAAAAACCTGCTCTCGAACGCGTTCAAATTCACATCCCAGGGGCAGGTCAACATGCGGGTCAAGCAGGTGACCAGCGGGTGGACACCGGATCATCCGGTTCTTCGCTATACCCCAGCCGCCGTCGCGATAGAGGTCTCGGACACCGGCATCGGGATCGCTCCGGAGAAGCAGCGGTTGATTTTCGAAGCGTTCCAGCAAGCCGATGCCGGAACCAGCCGCAAGTACGGCGGCACCGGGCTTGGTCTTGCGATCAGCCGTGAACTGGCATCGCTACTCGGCGGCGAGATTCGCCTGGTCAGCGTGCCAGGGCAGGGCAGTACGTTCACTCTGTACCTCCCGATCAGTTACATCGGCCCTGCCCGCGCGGTTACGGCCCCAGCAACCGACCGGATCCCGGCGGGCACGACGCGACCGATCCCGGCGACGCTTCCCGTTCTCGCCGTCGCCAAGACCGAAGAGGTCGTGCTCGACGATCGCGACGACATCGTCGAAGGCGATCAAGCGCTGCTGATCGTGGACGACGACCCGCACTACGCAAGGGTCCTGCTCGGACTTGCCCGAGACAAGGGCTTCAAGGGAATCGTGACCAACCGCGGCGCCGCGGCACTGACGCTCGCGCGTCAGTATCTCCCGACCGCGATCACGCTGGACGTCTTCCTTCCCGACATGCTGGGCTGGACCGTTCTGAACAACTTGAAATTGGATCCAGCCACCCGGCACATCCCGGTCCAGATGCTCTCTGTCGAGGAAGAGCGGCAGCACGGCCTGTCGCACGGCGCGTTCTCTTACCTGGTGAAGCCGGGCACGACGCAGGATCTCGAACAGGCCTTCGACCGGATCAAGTCGTACGTGGTGCCTCACAAGAAGCGACTGCTGGTGGTGGAGGACAACGAGATCGAACGCGAAGGAATCGTTGATCTGGTCATGCACGATGACATCGAGGTGGCTGCCGTTGGAACCGGAGAAGAAGCCCTGAGCGTCCTGCGTGAGCAACCGGTGGAATGCTGCGTTGTCGATTTACGCCTGCCGGATATGACAGGGTTCGATCTGCTCAGTCGGATGCAGGCAGAACCGGAGCTGCGCGATACGCCGGTCGTCGTATTCACCGGAAAGGAGCTGAGTTCCCACGAGGAGGCGCAGCTGAAAACGGTAGCGAAGAGCGTCGTGCTCAAAGACGTGCAATCGCCAGAGCGATTGTTCGACGAGACGGCGCTGTTTCTCCATCGTGTCGTTGCCGATCTGCCCGAGTCGAAGCGCAAGCTGCTCGAGCGGCTCCACGGGTCCGATGCGGTCTTGCGCGGCCGCCGCGTCCTCATCGTCGACGACGATGCGCGGAATATTTTTGCGTTGACGAGCCTGCTCGAAAATCACGAGATGGAGGTCGTGACGGCGACCAACGGCCGCCAGGCGATCGAGTTGATCGATCAGACGCCCGACCTGAGCGTCGTGCTCATGGACATCATGATGCCCGGTATGGACGGGTACGAGACGATGAAGGAAATTCGAAAGAATCCGGCGTTCCGAACGCTGCCGATCCTGGCGCTTACGGCGAAGGCGATGAAGGGGGACCGCGAGAAATGCCTCGAGGCTGGGGCGTCGGACTACATTGCGAAACCGGTCAACACTGAACAATTACTGTCGCTGTTGCGCGTGTGGCTGTACAGATGAATCGGTTTCAGGTTTTTTGGTTCTAGGTTTTTAGTTCCAGGTTTTGGCTTGTGGTTGTTGGTTTTCGGTTGTTTGGTTCCTTGCATCGTCCGACAAGCAAGACAACCGAGAACCAAAACGGAACACTAAAACCAAGAACCAAACCAAGAACCAAAAGCCAAGAACCAAAAACCGAGAAACCGAAAACTGACAGGAATTAAACCGTGAACGAGGACGTCAAGATCCTCATCGTTGACGACGAAGGGCGGAACCTGGACTCGCTGGAGATCATGCTTCAGCCGACCGGTTGTACGCCTATCCGCGCGACGTCTGCCGACGAGGCGCTCCTCGCCGTGCTGCGTCACGATTTCGCGGCGATGATCCTCGACATCCGAATGCCGGGCATGAGTGGAATCGAGCTTGCGAATCTCGTCAAACAGCGCCGCCGGACTCAGTACGTTCCGATCCTGTTTTTGACGGCACATCTGGTCGACGACGACGACATTCTTCGCGGGTACGGAGTCGGGGCTGTCGATTACCTGAGCAAGCCGGTCAAAGGGGACATCCTGCGATCGAAGATCAACGTCTTCATCGAGTTGTACCGGAAGACGCGCGCACTTGCGAGTCTCAACGAAGAACTGCAACGGCAGGTAACAGCACGACAAAGCGCTCAAGAGGCGCTGCAGCGTGTGAACCAGGAGCTCGAGTTGAGGGTTGCCGAGCGGACCAGCGCGCTCGAGCAGGCGTTGGGGCGCGAGCGTCGCGCACGCGATGAGGCCGAGCGACAGAGCCGAATCAAGGATGAATTCCTGGCGACCCTCAGCCACGAGTTGCGAACGCCGATGAACGCGATCCTTGGATGGGTGAGCCTGCTCGCGAAAGGCGAGGGCATCAAGGATTCGCGTCACGCGATAGAGGTCATACAACGAAACGCCCAGATGCAGGCGAAGTTAATCGAGGACCTCCTCGAGCTGAACAGGCTTGCGTTAGGAACGACACGACTGGAGATTGCACCAACGGATATCGGCGCGGTGCTTCTCACGGCGGTGGAATCCCTGAAACCAACGGCTGAAGCCAAGCACGTTCAGATCGGAGCACGTGTCGAATCGGCACTGCCGCAGATTCAAGCAGATCCCCAGCGGGTTCAGCAGATCCTCGTCAACTTGCTGCACAATGCCGTCAAGTTCACTGGATCGGGCGGCACCGTCGACGCGCACGTCAGTCACGCGGACGGACACGTTCGCATCCTGGTTCAGGACACGGGACGCGGTATCGCACCCGATTTCCTTCCGTTTGTGTTCGATCGATTCCGGCAAGCTGATCCATCGCCCACGCGCGGAGCGACATGGGGACTTGGCATTGGGCTATCCATCGTCAAATATCTGGTCGAACTCCATGGCGGTTCGATTCACGCCGCGAGTCCCGGTGTTAATCAGGGCGCAACCTTTACGGTGGAACTCCCGATGGTGGTTCAGCCCGGCGTGAGACGCGGTGAAGACATCGATGGGCGTGCCGCAGCGGCCCTCTCGTGAGTTGAGAGCAAGCGGGCCCAAGAGCGCGAAGCTTGTAGACTCGAGAAGAACCTTGAAGAACCTGGCAGAACGGATACTGCCAAGCTTGAAATTCCAAAGGGGAACCTGATAACACGTACGGCCGTCATGTCTGTTTCTATTAGTTGTCCGCAGCTTGGTGATGCCGGCCTGCGCAACCAGCTCACCTCCGCCGTCAAAACCGTCGTGAAGCGCTGGAGGCCGGCGTTTGAAAGCTGGAGGTTATCGCTGTTCAAATCGCAGTCGGGCAGCGGATGGGACCTCGCGATTTCAGGTCCGCGATTCCGGAAGATTTTCACGCTGAATGGCCCCGCCGACGATCTCCCCGGTCTCGTCGCCGCGTATATAGATGCCATCCTTTCGCAAATCTCTGATCAGCGACGCGCCGCTCCGAATCACTGATCACTCATCGCGAATCACCCATCCTTGAACCTCGAATTCTACGAGTGCAGCCATTGCAGAACTGTTCCGCGATTCAACGATTCAACGATTAGGGATTCGACGATTAGTGATTCATGATTAGTGATTCACGATTAGTGATTCACGATTAGTGATCAGTGATGAGGGATTGAGATGCCCAACTGGCTGCGCGTGATCGAAACGGTGACTGGACTCGCGCGGACGGCGGGGCGGATCCGCGCGACCCTCGATCCCGGGACCGATGTCGCCGAGGGGGCGACTCGCAGCCTCGAGACGCGGCTGGCAGGCGTGGTCGTCGCCGCGCTCAAGGAGGCATTCGATCGCGATCGTGCGCGGATGGATCTCGAGCGCACGCAGATCGAAGCTGAGCAGCGGCGCGCCGAGGAAGCCCTGGCCGCGGAACTGCGCCGACAGGCGGCCGATCGCGCACTGGGTCAACTGAAGCTGCTGGCAGTGATGGCGATCGCGTCGTGGATGCTTTCCGCCGCACTTGCCGTGTGGCTGCCGGGCATGCGGGCGGGGGTTCCTCGAGGTCTCCTTGGTGCGGGGTGGGCCCTGTCGTTTGGCGCGCTCGCATGCACCTTTGTTGCGTTTCAGACGATCTCAACCTGGGGCGCCTCGGGACCCCGCAGCGCGCTGCCGGCAAGCCGCGCCTCGGCGGTCGCTCCGTGGCTTCTCGTCCTCGCGCTGGCGAGCACTGGCGCCAGCCTTCTCGCCGCGCTATAACATGGCAATTGGTGAATTGGTGAATTGGTGAATTCGGAACCGCGAAGCGTCAATTCAGCAACTCACCAATTCGCCAACTCACCAATTGGAAAGTCACGAAGGTGAAGCGAGATCCTCTGCTGCAGGCGATCGCGGAAGCACGGCACACCGATCCGTTCTCCGTTCTTGGACCACATATCGAGCCGAACAAGGGCGTCGTAATTCGGACGGTCATCCCGACGGCTGAACGGATCACCGTCACGCGCAATGGCTCCGGATCCATAGAAATGACCCGGCGTCATCCGGCGGGGATCTTCGAAGCAGTCCTGCCCGATCTGACCGAGATTCCTGATTACCGCCTGCGCGTCTCGTATCAGGGCGGAGTGACGTCGGAAATCGACGATCCATACCGTTATGGCCGTGTCCTGTCGGACTACGACCTGTACCTGTTCGGCGAAGGCAAACACACGCGCATCTACGACAGGCTCGGTGCGCACCTGATGACGATCGGCGGCGCGGCAGGGGTTCACTTCGGCGTGTGGGCGCCGAATGCGAAACGCGTCAGCGTCGTGGGCGACTTCAACTCATGGGATGGACGCCGGCATCCGATGCGATCGCTGGGATCGAGCGGCGTGTGGGAGATTTTCATACCCGGCATCGCAACCGGCGAGCGATACAAGTTCGAACTGCTGACACGCTACGGCGAAGTCATCCTGAAGTCCGATCCCTTTGGATTTGCATTCGAACTGCCGCCGTTGAATGCATCGCTGGTCACGGCTCCTCAATATCAATGGAAAGACGACGAGTGGATGCGCGGCCGGCAGTCGGCCGACTCCTGGTTTCACCGGCCGTTTGCTGCCTACGAAGTGCACCTCGGGTCGTGGGCGCGATTTCCCGAAGGAGGCAATCGATACCTGACATACCTGGAGCTGGCGGAGCGGCTGGTCCCCTACGTGAAGGAGATGGGCTACACGCATATCGAGCTGCTCCCCGTAATGGAGCATCCGTTCTCCGGTTCGTGGGGTTATCAAGTGATCGGCTTTTTCGCGCCGACGAGCCGCTTCGGGAAGCCGGAAGAATTCAAAGCGTTTGTCGACGCCTGTCACGCGGAGGGAATCGGCGTCATTCTCGACTGGGTGCCCGGTCATTTTCCGAAAGACGCGCACGGGCTCGCGCAGTTCGACGGCACCGCCCTCTTTGAGCATCAGGATCCACGGCAGGGCGAGCACCGCGAGTGGGGAACGCTGATCTTCAACTACGGCCGTAATGAGGTCCGCAATTTTCTTCTCGCCAACGCGCTTTTCTGGCTGCACGAGTATCACGTCGACGGCCTTCGCGTTGATGCCGTCGCGTCGATGCTCTACCTCGATTACTCGCGGAAGGCAGGCGAATGGATCCCGAACCGTTTCGGTGGACGCGAGAATCTCGATGCGATCGAGTTTCTGCGTGAGTTGAACACGCTCACCCACTCGGAGCAGCCAGGCTCGATCACCGTCGCGGAAGAATCAACGGCGTGGCCATCGGTCAGCCGTCCCACCTACGTCGGCGGGCTGGGTTTCACCTACAAGTGGAACATGGGATGGATGAACGACATCCTGGAGTATGTGCGGAAGGATCCGGTCTATCGCCGCTATGCACATCGGCACCTGACCTTCTCGCTGCTCTACGCTTTCAGCGAGAACTTCATCCTGCCGTTCTCGCACGACGAGGTTGTTCACGGCAAAGGCTCGATGTTCGGAAAGATCCCGGGCGACGACTGGCAAAAGGCGGCGACGCTGCGCAGCTTGTACGGGTTCATGTACGCGCACCCCGGGAAGAAGCTGATGTTCATGGGCTGCGAGTTCGGCCAGGGGCGTGAGTGGAACTACGACGAAAGTCTCGACTGGCACATGCTGGAGCTGCCGCTGCATGCGGGCCTCCGACTGCTGGTACGGGACCTCAATCGCGTCTACCGATCGGAACGCTCGTTGTTCGAAGTGGATTTCGACTTCAGCGGATTTCAATGGATCGATTGCAACGACAGCGAGAACAGCGTCGTCTCGTTCATCCGGCGGGCGAAGGACAGCGCAGACTATGTCGTGGCGATCTTCAACTTCACGCCGGTTCCTCGCGATGGCTATCTGGTTGGCGTCCCTGCGGCCGGTGCCTACGTCGAACTGATGAACAGCGATGCCGAGATGTACGGCGGTTCGAACCTCGGGAACAGCGGCGCGGTCTTTACTGAAGCGATCGCCGCGCACGGCTACGATCAATCTCTACGGCTTACTCTCCCGCCGCTCGGATTTCTGTTCCTGAAACCCGGGAACTGACCACGGAAGAACACGAGCCACGGACGAACACGGATTGTTGGTGGAAAGTTTTCGCGAATTCAGTGAGCGAAAGACACGCGAAGCCATCTCCGCTCCGCTCGTTTCGCTGGAAACGATAGAGGACCAGTCCGCGGCAGTTGCGACTCGAGAGATTGGCAACAGCTGGACTCGCGCGCACTACGATGGCCCGTTTCATTTGCCGATGCACGGCACGATGAGTGCCGCTCCCTTTGTCTCCCTGGTTTTTGTCCAATCCAAAGACGGCAACACGGCCACGGATAGTCCAGACGGACTTGGCGGCGGACCGCTGGACAAACATCTCATCTACGAAGGGCTCTCCCGAGTAGCCGTTGACGCCGTGCTCGCGGGCGCAAAGACCGCCGACGATCAGAACACGTTCTTTTCCGTCTGGCATCCTGAGCTCGTCGCGCTTCGACGAGAGCTGGGTCTGCCGCGGCATCCCGCACAAATCGTCGTGACGGGCCGAGGCTGTATCAACCCGGAGGTGAGCAGGGTCTTCAACGTGCCCGACGCACCCGTCTACGTACTGGCAACTCCAGCCGGATGCCGCGCGCTCGAGCAAGGTATTTCAGGGCGATCGTGGGTCAAGGTCGTACCGATGACGGGTGACGATCTGCGTCAACCGCTCGAGTGCCTGAAGCGAGAACATGGGATCGGACGGATATCGGCGGTAGGAGGTCGAACCACAGCATCGGCCTTGCTCGACCAGGGCCTCGTGCAGGACATCTGTCTGACAACCACCTCACGGGAGGCCGGCGAGCCAAATACTCCGTTCTATATCGGAAGGCGACCTCCACGACTAACGCCGATGGTGCGCAAACGTGGTTTGGATGCCGAGTATCCAATCGTCTTCGAACATCTGGCGGTTCAGAGGTGAATCTACTTGCTCATCCCCTCGATTCGTTCCCACTCGTCGTCATTGACCGGCATGACCGACAGGCGGGGAACACGAGTCAGTGGGAAACTGGCGAACGACTTGTCTGCCTTGACCGCGGCGAGCGTCACGGGATTCTTTAGTTTGCGTACCGGCACCACATCAACCGCGTAGAACTTGCCTGTCGTGTCACTCGGATCCGGATACGATTCGGCGGCGGCCCTGGCAATTCCGACAACTGCCTTCTCGTCCCCAGTGTGATAGAAGAAGATGCGGTCCCCCTTCTTCACGGATCGCAGATGCTTTTGAGCGACAGGATTTCTCACCCCGGTCCACGACGTCTTCCCATCGCGAACGAGGTCGTCATAGCTATAGTGGGTCGGTTCTTCTTTGAATAGCCAGTTCATTCCTGAATCGTATGCCACCACCCCCTCGACTCGCCAGATCTCGCGCTCGCTCTGGGCAGGGCGCTGAGATCGCCAACCAGTGGTCAACGTTACGGCTCAACGATCGGATCCGACGCGATCTTCGAGTGCTCTTTGTTGGAATCAATCCGGGAGTGCGATCGGCAATCACCGGACACCACTTTGCGGGGTATTCAAATCGGTTCTGGAAGTTGCTGTGGGAGTCGCGATTGGTGCCGGAACCGATCGGTTATGCCGACGACCATCGGCTGCTCGAGTGGGGCTTCGGCGTGACGAATCTCGTCGCACGGCCGAGCCCCGGGATCGACGATCTCAAGCCGGCGGAATATGTCGATGGATGGCACATACTCGACCGAAAGATAAAGAAGCATCGGCCGCAGATCGTGGCGCTCGTCGGGGTGACCCTGTATCGGGTCATCCAGCCGTTGATCGCGAAAGACGCCGACAAGAACACACGTGCACGCGTGAGGACCGTTCCACTTACGACCGGTCTTCGCCCCGAGACCATTCACGGCGCGCGCATCTACGTCTTGCCAAACCCGAGTGGCCGGAATGCGAATTTCACGTACGACGAGATGCGTCGGGCCTTTAGAGGATTGCGCAGGGCCACGGAGAAACACGGAAAGACATAGCCAGGGAAAAACACGGAAAAACAATAGCCACCGAAAAACACGGAAAAACACGGAGGAATGAGCCTCGGAAAACAGATTAGGAGGCGTCTTGAGCTTAAGCTGTGTTAATCCGTGTTCTTCCGTGGCTAGATCAATCAGTGTGGTCCGTGGCCTATGATGTCTGCCGAACTCCACCACAAACATCGGCAAAATGAGCGGTGAATCATCACTGGAACTCCTGGCGCGGATCCGCGCTGGCGACGGCGCTGCGCGCGATGAGCTAGTCGCGCGGTACCTGCCCCGGCTGCGGCGATGGGCGACCGGCCGTCTGCCGGCATGGGCCCGCGAACGGGACGACACCGATGACCTTGTTCAGGATACGGTCATCCGGTCGTTAGGGAAGTTAGAAGGATTCGAGCCGCACCATGAGGCAGCGCTCCAGGCCTACCTCCGTCAGGCAGTATTGAACCGGATCCGGGACCTGGTGCGTCGCGCGCAGCGGCAGCCGGGCATCGTTCCGATTGACGAGGACATGACGCTCGAAGGGGAAAGCCCGCTTGATGAGGCGATCGGCGCCGAGGCGCGGGCCCGGTACGACGCCGGATTGTCGGCGCTGTCAGCTGCAGACCAGGAGGCGATCATCGGCCGTATCGAAATGGGCTACGACTACGGCGAACTGGCAGCCGCGCTCGGCAAACCGTCGCCGGCCGCGGCACGCATGGCCGTGCGACGCGCGCTGCTGCGGCTCGCGGAGGAAATGCGGGATGCTCGAGGCTAATCCGGTTCTCGTTTCGCTTGTCGAGGCGATCGCCGACGGCTTGCCGATCGACTGGTCGTCCACCGACGCCGCGGACCTGACACCTGACGATCGGCGCCTTGTCGCCGAGCTGCGGGTGCTCGAGAGCCTGCACACGCTGCACCGGCGACAGGGCGCCAGCCCCGGAACCGGACTTCCCCAGGCCGACATCACCACGACGACGGCCGAGCCCCGCAGCACTTGGGGACACCTTCAGATCAAAGGCATCCTTGGAACCGGCGGCTTCGGCGTGGTCTTTCGCGCCTGGGATCCCCGCCTGGCCAGCGAGGTCGCGCTCAAGGTCCTGGCACGAGATACCGGCATCGGAGAGGCAGTGATCGCGGAAGCCAGCCTGCTGGCCCGCGTCCGACACCCTAACATCGTTTCGATCTACGGCGCCGATCGTCACAACGGAGAAGTCGGACTGTGGATGGAACTGATCCGCGGGCGCACGCTCAGCGAAATTGTGCGCACTCAGGGAACGTTCGGCGCGCGCGAAGCGGCGCTGGTGGCACTCGATCTCACGCGGGCGCTAGCCACGGTTCACGGCGCGGGCCTTCTGCACCGTGATGTCAAGGCCCAGAACGTCATGCGCGAAGAGGGGGGCCGCATCGTCCTGATGGATTTCGGCGCCGGGGTAGAAAGCACTGGTGCCAGCCGACTGAAAATCGTCGGCACGCCGCTCTACATCGCGCCCGAGCAGTTGGATCGGCCGGAATCGACGCCGCAAAGCGACATTTATTCACTCGGCGTACTTCTCTATCACATCGTGACCGGGTCGTATCCGATTGCCGCTGACAGTCTGTCGGGCGCGGAAGTTGCTCACAGACTCGGGCAGCGCAAGCGGCTTCGGGACGTCAGGCCCGACCTCCCAACCGAGTTCGTGCAAATCGTCGAGCGGGCGATGCATCCGGATCTGCGCGAGCGCTACCGAACGGCCGGCGAGCTCGAAAGCGCGCTCGCCCACTTTGTCGTTCGTGATGAAGTACGGACAGGCTCTACGAGGCGGGGCACGCAGGCCGACGAGCCTCGCCGGCGCCGCGCCGTGATCGCCTGGTTGGCGGCGGTGGCGGCGCTCGTGGCCGCCGGGATTGCTGCGTGGCTGTTCCTGCACTCTTCGAACTCGATTCGGCCGCCCACCTCCGCAGCGGGCCTGCAATCGCTGGCAGTTCTGCCCTTCACCAACAATTCGGGCGATCCTGCGCAGGAGTACTTCGTCGACGGGGTGACTGATTTGCTGACGAATAGGCTGTCGTCGATCTCGTCGCTGCGCGTGATTTCCCGGACGTCCGCGATGAGCTTCAAAGGCGTCAACAAGCCTCTGGCGCAGATTGCCGCCGCTCTCAACGTGGATGCGATCGTCGAAGGTTCTGTGACCCGTGACGGCGAGCGAGTTCGCGTGACGGTGCAGATCATCCATGCCGGCACAGACGTGCGACTGTGGGGCAACTCGTACGAGCGCGAGACGACCGACACGTTCCGATTGCAGGCCGAAATGGCGCGGACGATCGCGAACGAGTTGCGTGCCGTGTTCACTGAGCGAACCCAGCGCAGCGTGAATCAGACGCTCGATGCGAAGCCCCAAGCCCAGGAGTGGTTGTTACGCGGCCGATACTTGATGGACAGCCGCAACCGGGATCGTCTGAAAGAAGCTCGCACGCTTCTCGAACGCGCGGTAGAACTCGATCCCAACTTCGCGCTGGCCTGGGCGACTCTGGCTCGCTGCTACACGATGTTGGAGAACACCGGTGTGTTGACGTCTGCCGAGGCAGCGTCGCTCGCGACCCGCGCCGCCAACGAGGCGCTAAGCCGCGATCCCGATGCGTTCGAGGCACACGTGGCGCTCGCCGATGTCCTCTTCAAGTTCGACTGGAAGTGGGTTGAGGCCGATGCGCACTATCGCCAGGCGATCGACGCCAATGGCAGCTCCAGCTTTGCTCGCGGCCAATACGCGCAATTTTTGAACGCCGCCGGACTGCTCGACGATGCGGAGAGACAGGCGCGACGCGGAGAGCTTGCGGATCCACTGTCAGCGGGCATGAAGATCGAGGTAGCCGTCGCGTTGTATTACCAGAAGCGTTACCAGCAGGCACTCGATAAGGCCTCCGAAGCATTATCGCTGGATCCCAACCTGCCGATAGCACATGTCATGCGCGCACGCGCGTTGTCTGGTCTCGGCCGTGGCGATGGAGCGATCGCCGAAATTCAGCGAAGTTACGACCTGACGAAAGATCCCGCAGCGCTGGCGGAGCTCGGCCGCATTCTGGCGGCTGCGGGGCGAACCGGCGAAGCGGAATCGATCCTTTCACGCATCACAGCGGCTGGCTTGGACGGTGTTGGAGCTTCGCTCGGGGAGGCCTACATCGAGGCTGCCCTGGGTCGCCGGCAGGAAGCGATCGCAAGTCTCGCGAGGGCTGTGCAGCAACGATCATCGAGGGTCCTCTGGATGCGTGTGGACCCGCGGGTGGACTCGCTCCGAACGACTCCCGAATTTCAGAACCTGCTCCGCCAGATAGGCGGGCTTGAAGCGGCACGACGGTAGCCGGACGAGTCTGAACGCCGCCGCCGGGTGTCGTCAATTGACTCGATCGGATGACGACACTAAGCTGAGCCGCTGAGAATCGATGCGCTGCAGCGAAGGCCCAAGGGCCCAGGAGGACGAGTGATGGCAAAGAAGCCCAAGAAGAAGGCACCCACGAAGGTTTCGGTCAATGCGCTCCACCGAGAGATCAGTAAAGTAAAGAACAAGCTGAAGGGGGCCAGGACGGACAAAGCGAAACGACTGAAAAAGAAGCTCGTAACGTTTGCCGCATCGATCGATTGCGGACAGACCTTGCTCATTGACATCGGGAGCTAGCGAGTCACTCTTTCGAGCGACGAAAGACGGAACGATGACCCAGCAGCGATCCGTACAGTTCCGTCGGTCTCCTCACTTGGTCAGCTACTGGCGGGAGGGCGCACTCGCCGTTCGTAACTATGAAACGGGCGTGGTGGTGCTCGTGGATCCAGTCGCTCTTGAACTGCTGGACTTGTTCGACGACTGGCAACCCGCCAGCGTGGCGGAGCTACCCGGATTATCTGCTTCAGATGTACGGCGTGTTCTCGGCCATCTCGAGAACGCGACGCTGCTGCAGCGATCCGGTCGCACGACCCGGCGCCCATCCGCGATGGACATGTGGCAGCCATGGAACCCTGCTGCCGGGTTCTTCCACATGTCCACGCGAGACGTGCGCTTCATCGATCCCATCGAAACCGCGAGAGCGCTCAGACGAAAGGCGCGAACGACCCCGGCGCCGGCGCCCGTCAAACGTTACCCGGGTGCACGGCGGTACCAGTTGCCGCGCGTCCGCAGCGACGGCGAGTTTGCGCGTGTCTTGTTGGAGCGGCGCACCTGGCGGCAATTTGCCCAACAGTCGGTTACGTTGGACGACCTGGCTGCGCTACTCGGGCTGACCGGCGGCATCCAGCAATGGGTCTCGCTCCGCGGTCAAGGCGACCTGCCGCTCAAGACCTCGCCGTCGGGTGGCGCACGACACCCGATCGAGCTATATGTCTGTGCCCGGCGCGTCGACGGCCTACCCGCCGGTCTTTATCATTACGACGGCAGCCATCATCGGATGAATCTGCTGACCAGGCACGCGCGTCGCGTTCGCGTGCAGCGCTACCTGCCGACGCAGTTCTGGTATGAAGGAGCAGCGGTCCTCGTTTTCTTTACCGCGGTCTCGGCGCGGTATCTCTGGAAATACACATACGCGCGCGCCTATCGGGCGCTCCTGATCGAGGCCGGCCACCAGTGTCAGACGTTCTGCCTTGTCGCCACCTCGCTTGGTCTCGCACCTTTCTGTTCGATGGCGCTTGCGGATTCGCGCATCGAACAGGACCTCGGGCTCGACGGCGTGTCCGAATCCGTGTTGTACGCCGCTGGAGTGGGCAGGCGGCCGGCGGGGATGGTAGCGGCGTCAAGACCGGCCGGTTTTCGACCGGTGGACGTGCGGTTTAACACGCGGGTCCTGCGGCGCGAGCCACGCTAAGCGCATCTCGAGAGCGGAGAAGCGATGATCATCCAGCTCGATCGGATTGTATTCGACCACGCCGGTGGCGCGGCGCAGACCGACGCCTTGAGCATTCGGATCGATGATGCGACGACGGCTCCGGACTGGATCCGCGGCGCTGCCCACACGAGTTATGCGGCGTACGCGCTCGTCCCAACGGTGAACCAGCAGATCACCATCCAAGCTGACTTTTCGTTTCTGCAGCCCCCTTCCGGTCCCGTTCTGGTTCGCGCACGAGCGATCGATCAAAGCGACAGGGTGCTCGGAAACGTCGTTGAGGCCGCCATCCCGCATCAAGGTGGCCGAGTCACATTCAATCTCGCTGACGTGCAGATGTGGAACCGAGGCACCGGTCGCTACCCGGTGAGCTGGCAATGGCAGTTCCAGATCGTCGGCGGCAATTCGTGGATCGATTTGGTTCGAACTGACCACGTCGTCTTTGTGACGCTCGATGTGCCGGACGCTCCATGGACGCAGGGTGTGGGGGCGGCGGATCAGCGTCTGTGGCCATGGATTCGCGTTCTCACCTGGGCCTGTGCGTGGGGCGGCGGGGTGAAACTGACTTCTACCGGCCTGGCCGGCGCCGCAAAAAAACTGGTGCGCAAGCTCGAGGCAGGGTTGTACGAACAGGGGCGCCGCCCGACTGTGCCGCTTCAGTACCTGGAAGTCGACAAGTCGGACTACACGCAGGAGTTTCCCGCGCCGGTGTTTTTCCTCACTGCGTTTCTCGATTTGCTTGACGGCAATCCGGCGTCCGGGAACACCACACAGGTGAATTGCTCGGATTGCGCATCCGCCCTGGCGACGTTCGCGAATGCTCTCGGGTGCGATGTTCAACAAAGGCGCATCACTCACGAAGATGACTTCATGCTTCGGACGAATCGCATCGTCCTGATCGGAGAATCGGATAAGAACCCCGAGACGCATTGGTTTGGGTACCACGAGTTCGTCGCCCGTCAACGTGCGTCGGACAACGCTCTGTTGATTCACGATGCGTGTCTCAAGATCGACGCCGATAAGGATCCGACACGCGTCGACGAAGAGCACCTGTTCGATCTCGCCGAGGGTATGGAGCTGGGAACGTTCATCGACGATCCGAAGCAGTTCAGGTACGTGCACAGACTGTTTGAACCAGAACAATGGAGCGCCGGCGTCCTCGACGCTGTCATGTTCAGGTGTCTGGACGACTGCGCCGGCCAGGCGAGGGCGTTAGACGCGATGATCGTCAAGCGATACCAGACGATTCGAGCAGATCTCGATCGCTCGTTCCCTCCGGGAAGTGCCATTGTCCCGCCGAAACTCAGTCCCCCGATGCTGCCCGGCTTTACCTTGTACGATCAGGTTGATAATCCACGACAGTGGGCCAAGCTCGGATCGCTCGTGACTCGCTCGGCTGAGTTTTTTTACGTGGCCACAGGAGAACAGGAGCGCGGCAAGGATCGTCGGGTGAGACTGTCGGTCGCCTACTCCGATTCCGTTGCGAAGGCGCGTGACGCGATCGCATGGATGCTCGCGCAGACACAGGCGCGTGTGTCGCTCGAGGCGCGGTCCGGCGACTTGGCTCTTGCGGCACTTCGCAATTCGGCGTTGTACCTGATTCGCGATAACGCAATTACCCGCGTGCTCAACGTCGGACGCGACAACGTGCAGCTGTCGTCCCTCGTGCCCGTCCTCGATCCGAATATGCAGCACCCGGTGCACGACCGCCTGGAGATTGCTGCTAAACGGCGAGGTTGATTCGTGTTTATCCGTGTTCTTCCGTGGCTACATTGATCCGTGTTTATCCGTGTTCTTCCGTGGCTACATTGATCCGTGTTTATCCGTGTTCTTCCGTGGCTACATTGATCCGTATTTTTCCGTGGCTTAGTGCGCCGCTGCCGCGGCCTTGCTTCGTGGCCGCCGCATCAGCATCACGAGCGGCAGCAAGAGCAGAAAGATCACGCCGAGCAGCCGGAAAAGATTGACAAAGGCGACCATCGTGGCGTGCCGCTGGAGCGTGCCAAAAACAGCCGCATAGGCACGCTGTGTTGCCGTGACCGCGTCGGCCCCAGATGCCAGGAAGCCCTGCCGTGCCGCTTCGAGCGCATTCTGGGCGGTCTGCGAAAACGGCGTTACATGCGCGCCCATGACGTTGACGTATTCCTGCTGCTTGCGCGCGAGCAGCGTGCCGGTTGTGGCAATGCCAATGCTGCCACCGAGATTGCGCATCAGATTGAAGAGACTCGTTGCATTGCCCATCCGCTCGCGCGGAATTGGATCCATGCTGATCGTCGTGAGCGGAACGAACAGGGCTGAGAGGCCGAAACCCTGGAAGAACTGGGGCCAGAAGATGTCCCAGTAACCCGCCTGCAGGTTCAGCCTCGCGAGCCAGAAGAGCGTGAATGCACCCGCGACCAGGCCGAACGCGACCATCTTTCGCGGATCGATTTTTCCGATCATCATGCCGACCAGCGGCATACCGATGAGGGATCCCAAACCGCGCGGCGCCATCGCGATGCCCGCCTGAAGCGACGGATAGCCGAGCAGCGTCTGCAGCATGATTGGCAACAGCACGAGACTGCCGTACAGCACGAAGCCAAGGGTGGTCATCAAGAACACGCCGGTGCTGTAGGTACGCACCTTGAACACATGCAGATCGACGACCGGCTCCGGCGTGATCCACTCGCGAGCGAGGAATGCGATCAAGCCGGCGCCCGACGTCACGACGAGGACGGTGATGAAGCGGGACGAGAACCAGTCGCGTTCCTGGCCGAGATCGAGCGCAAGTTGCAGCGTGCCGACCCACAACGCCAGCAAGCCGATGCCCCAGTAATCGATCGTGTCGGTGTCCTTACGCAGGTAGGGCGGATCGAAGACGTAGAGCTTGGTCATGATCAACGACGCGATGCCAACCGGAAGGTTGATGTAGAACACCCATCGCCAGCTGTATGTATCGGTCAGCCAGCCACCGAGCACGGGTCCGAGAATCGGCGCGACGACGATGCCGAGACCCCAGAAGCCCATCGCCTTTCCGCGTTCGTGCGGAGGAAATGCTTCGAGGAGAACGGCCTGCGACAGCGGTTGCATCGCGCCGCCGGTGGCGCCCTGCAGGATGCGGAATGCGACGAGCAGGGGCAGGTTAGGCGCGATGCCGCACAGGAGCGAAGAAATGGTGAAGCCGGCGACCGACGTCATCAGCAGTCGCTTCCGTCCGAAATGCCGTGCGAGCCAGCCGGTGAGCGGGAGGACGATCGCATTCGCCACGAGGTACGAGGTCAGCACCCAGGTCGATTCATCAATCGACGCCGACAGATTGCCGGCGATGTGCGGCAGCGACACGTTGACGACGGTTGTGTCGAGCACTTCCATGAAGGTCGCGAACATGACCGCGATCGCGACGATCCACGGGTTGACCTGCGGATGTTCGGTATCTGCCGTCATCGCGACGAGTTGTTGGTGTCGATCGTCGGCGTCACCGACATGCCGGGTCGCAGCCGATGATCCGGATCCTGGCCGGGTTCGAACACGATCTTCACCGGCAGGCGTTGCACGACCTTGACATAGTTTCCCGTGGCGTTCTCAGGCGGCAGCAGGCTGAACTTCGCCCCGGTCGCGGCCGCGATGCTGTCGACATGTCCATCGAACACGCGGTCCAGTCCATCGACTGCGATCTTCGCGCGCTGACCAGCCTGGACGCGCTGGAGCTGCGTTTCCTTGTAGTTTGCGGTGACCCACACGTCGCCGAGCGAGACCAGCGCGAAGAGTGGTTGCCCGGCTTGAATGACTTGACCGACCTCCACCGTTTTTCGGCTGACTACTCCGGTGGACGGCGCGGTGATCTTCGTGCGCTGCAGATTCAGTTCCGCTTGAGCAAGTGCGGCCGTCATTTGCTGCACGCGTGCGTTGGCCACATCAGCGCGTGCTTTCGTGACGCGCAGCTGTTCGGGTCCGGTTTGCGACGCTTGCAGCGCGCCCTGCGCTTGCGCGGCCGCTCCCCGCGCCTGCCGCGCGCGCTGCTCGGCAACCGAGACGGCAACCTCCGCCGCACTGACGTCGGATCGCGCGGCATCGGCTGATGCCCGAGCAGACTCGGAGGACGAGATCGCGGCGTCATACTGCTGCTGGGCGATCTCTTCCTTCGCGGCGAGCCCTTTCAGTCGGTCGACATCTTTGGCCGCCTTCGCCGCAGTCGCTTCCTTCTCGCGCTGACGCGCCTGCGCCGCGACCAGCTGCGCGCGTGCCGCTTCGACCTGGCGATCCGCGACGGCGACGCCGGCCTGCGCTTCCTCGACGCCGCCGGTTGCCGTGCGCAGGTTCGACTCTGTCGATACCTGGGTCAACGGAATGCCGGTGGCCGCACCGGATGCGTTGGCTTCGGCGTCGGCAAGTTCTGCACGCGCGCGATCGACGGCGACCTGATAATCCCGTGGATCGAGTTCGAGGAGTACGGTGCCGGCCTCGACGTACTGGTTTTCCTTGACGTTGACCGTCGTCACCGTTCCGCCGACGCGCGCGGCGACCTGCGTAATGTGTCCATCCACCTGCGCATCGTCGGTCGACACCCGGCCGGCGGTGACCCAGAGGTAGACCATCACCACACCGACGATGAGGACCCCGGCGAGGGCGAGCCAACGGCCGCGCCCGGCGAACCGTCCGGGTGTCGCTTGATTCTCTGTGTCGGTCTTGTTCTCGACTTTCGGATCCATCTATTTCATTCCCTCGACAAACGCCTTCACCGATTGCTCCGCCGTCCCGACCGCGCGCGCGAGTGATGCCTTTGCGAGGTTGTGAGCGTAGAGCGCATCGATGTAGCTCTCGGATGCAATCGCCACTGATTCCTGTGCCTGGGTGACTTCGATGTTTCCCGCGACACCCGCGGCGAAACGGTCGCGCGCCTGTTCAAGTTCCTGCCCCGCGAGCGTGACGTTGGCCTGCGCGGCTTCGAGCTGCTGCGCGGCGGCGCGAACATCCAGCAGCGACGTGCGCACGTCGTACTCCACGCGTCCACGCAGATCGTCCAGCTCCGCCTGCCGCCGCCCAACCTCCGACGCCGTCTCGATCCGGCGCGCCGTCGAGCGGCCGGCATCGAAAATGGGAAGTCTCACGGTCGCGGCCACGCGGTAGGTCTCGTGCGACCCGGAGACGGTCTGGCCAAGTGCACCGTAGTCGGCGTCGAGATGCACGGTTGGAATGTGATCACTCGCGGCGGCGCGGCGCGACGCTTCGGCGGCGGTGAGACGCTCACGTGCCGCGAGATAGTCCGCGCGCGACTCGAACGCCGTTTTCAGCGCCGTGTCGAGCGTGACCTCGGCGAGCGGCGCGTAGGGGATCTTGTCGGTGAGCGTGAACACCTGACCGGGCGGAAGGCCAGTCGCGCGTGCGAGCTGCAGTTTTGCTTTCTCGAAATCGCTCTCCGCGCGGATCGTCCGACGCCGCTGATTCTGCACCTGCACTTGAGCGCGAAGGACGTCGATGCCCGCGACTACGCCAGCCTGCTTCATATCCGTGGCCTGGGTCGAGAGTGCCTCGGCGGTTGCCTGCTGCGCGTGCGCCGCTTCGACACGGCTGGCGGCGGTGACCGCTTCCAGATACAAGTTGACCGCGACCAAGGTGACGAGATCGCGTGCGGTGCGGATCCCCAGTGTTTCAGCGCGCTCGTTTGCCGACGCCGCGCGGGCGTCGTTCAGCGCGCGAAGATCGAACACCGGCTGCGACGCATACACGCGCGCATCGAAGACATTGAACGGACCAATGACCGAGGGATCGGCTTGAAACCCGTAAGCCTCGAGGTTGATGATCTGGCGGCTGGTGGTGATCCCGGTCGAGATGTCAGGCAGCAGACCCGCGAGCGCCCGCCAACGCGCGCCGTGCGCGTTCCTCGCCTCTTCTTCCTGGAGCAGGAGGCCGAGATTGAACTGCAACGCACGTTCGACCGCCTCTTTGACCGAGAGATTGATTGGTGTCGCGCTGGCGGTGCCCTGGGTAGCGCTGCCGAAGAATGGACTGGTGCTGGTTGCCTGTCCCTCTCCAGTCTGCGCGCTCACGGGTGCTGCCACAGTGAGCAACGCCGCCACGGTCCACGCAATACGTCTACGCATCTTCGTTACGCCTTCTGTCTTGTCAGCTTTTCTCACCCTCTCGCTTCGCCTTTTCCCTTTTCCCTTGTCCGCTTTACTCACTGCTCGCGGGGCCCCACCCCCGCTCGCTCTCGCTCGGCGGCTCCGCGCCTCGCTCGGGCCGCGGGCGCTTTACCTTTCTTCAGTCCCGTCCACACGAGCGAAGTCACGAATGCAACCTCGCTCGCGACGTCGAAGGCCTTCGTCGCGACGATGGCGCGCGCGACCAGGCCGCGCGTGAGATCGAAGATCGCCAGGGTCGCGGCGGCCGGGTCGACCTGGCGAATTTCGCCGCGTGAAACACCACGGGCAATGGCGCCTTCGAGCCGGCGGGTCTGCCGATCGACCATCGCCTGGAATTCCGACGCCCGCGGTTTCACGCTGGTGATCTGGCGAGATATGGCCGCGACATACATCCGGAAGAAGTCGCGGTGCTCAAGGAAGTACTCCGCTCGCGCGGTCACGAAGGCCGCAATCGCGTCATCCAGATTGGGTGCCCGGTCGATGGCGGCGTGCGTCCGCTGATCAAGCTCGGCCAGGCCGCGGCTGAGCGCCGCGTGGTAGATGGCCTGCTTCGATCGGTAATACAGATAGGTCGTGCCTTTCGCGACGTCCGCTTCCCGCGCAATGTGCTCCATCGTCGCGCCATCGAACCCGTATTTGCCGAATACGCGGGTGGCTGCCTGGAGCAATGCGTCGCGGCGATACTCGGTAATGACGTCGGTTCTGGTGGGCCTCCGATGACCGTGCATTCAGTAAAATGACCAAAGGGTCAGTATACTCGAAAGGCAAAAGGCAAAAGGCCAAAGGCCAAAGGGAAAGCGCCTGCGGCCCGAGCGAGGCGACGGAGTGAAGCGCCCGAAGCGCGCCGCCGAGCGAGCGCGCGTGGGGGTGGGGCCCCACGCGCACTGAGTAAAGAGGACAGAAAATCGTCAATAATTTATATGGAGGCTGCTATGTCGGCACGAAATGGAGACAAGTCCCGCTATCAGATCAATCGTAAGCGTGCGATCCATCGGCGCGTGAAGATTCGCCAGCTCATCAAGTCGGTTCGAAGCGGTCCTGCGCAGGCTGCGAAAGCGCCTGCGGCCCGAGCGAGGCGCGAAGTCGCCGAGCGAGCGCGAGCGGGGGTGGGGCCCCGCGAGCAATAAGAGAAGCAGACATGACACATCGTCTCTCAGCTTTAGTCGTCTCAGCCGCGCTTGCCGCGTCGGTAGTTGTCTCGGCGCAATCGCCTGTCGGTGCGGTAACTGCCGAGGAGGCACGAAAGTTTCTCGCCGACGCGAATCAGGAGTTGTTCAGGCTGATTAACGAGGCGAATCGCGCCGGCTGGGTGCAGAACACATACATCACACCGGATACGGAGCTGCTGGCCGCGCGGGCCAACGAGCTGCTCGTCAACGCAAGCACGAAGTACGCGAAGGAAGCACGCCGCTTCGATGGCGTCCAACTTCCGGCGTCCGATCGTCGACAGTTCGAGGTCCTCAAGAACTCGCTGACGATGTCGGCTCCGCCAAATGCGAAGGAGGCCGAGGAACTGACGCGGCTCGTGGCGTCGATGGAAGGTGCGTACGGCAGCGGCAAGTACTGTCCAAAGGGTGCGACCGGCGACAACTGCCTGGACATCGAAAAGATCACCGAGATCCTGGCTGAGAATCGCGATCCCGCTCGCCTCAAAGAAGTGTGGGAGGGCTGGCACACGGTAGGGAGTCCGATGCGCAAGGATTACGCGCGCTTTGTCGAGCTGTCGAACAAAGGCGCGGCGGCGCTGGATTATCCGGACACCGGCGCGATGTGGCGCGGCAAATATGACATGCCCGCGGACGCCTTCGCCAAGGAGCTCGATCGACTGTGGGAGCAGCTGCGTCCGTTATATCTGTCGCTGCACACCTACGTCCGGGCGCGGCTGCATGACAAGTATGGCGCGGTTGTGCCGCAGCGCGGCCCAATTCCCGCGCATTTGCTCGGCAACCTGTGGCAGCAGGACTGGTCCAACATCTACGACCTCGTGGCGCCGCCAGGCGACAAGCCCGTCTACTCGCTGACCGAAAATCTCAAATCGCACAAGATCGAACCGCTCGAGATGGTCCGAATCGGCGAGCGATTCTTCACCTCCCTCGGGTTCGAACCGCTGCCGAAGAGCTTCTGGGAGCGATCGCTGTTTCTCAAGCCCCGCGATCGCGAGGTGGTGTGCCACGCAAGCGCCTGGGACATCGACAGCGAGAGCGACGTGCGCATCAAGATGTGCATCGACCTCACCGCTGAAGACTTCATCACAATCCATCACGAGCTCGGTCACAACTTCTATCAGCGCGCGTACAGCCAGCTGCCGGTGATCCTGAGAGACAGCGCAAACGATGGGTTTCATGAAGCCGTTGGTGACACGCTCGCTCTGTCGGTCACGCCCGAGTACTTGGTGAAGATCGGGCTCCTGGACAAGGCGCCTGATGCGTCAGCCGATACAGGCCTGTTGCTCAAGGCGGCGTTGGAGCGCCTTGCGTTTCTCCCGTTCGGATTGCTCGTCGACCAGTGGCGATGGCAGGTGTTTGCCGGCCGCATCACGCCGGCCAACTACAATCGCGCGTGGTGGGATCTGAAACTTCGTTACCAGGGTGTCGCCCCACCGGCAGCGCGTGGTGAGGAGTTCTTCGATCCGGGGGCGAAGTATCACGTGCCGGCCAACACGCCCTATGCCCGCTACTTCCTTGCACAAGTGCTCCAGTTCCAGTTCCACCGCGCCTTGACCCGCGCCTCCGGCTGCACCGGCCCATTACATCGATGTTCAATCTACGGCAGCAAAGAGGCGGGTGCGAAACTGAAAGCGATGCTCGAGATGGGTGCGGCAAAGCCCTGGCCAGACGCGCTCGAGGCGCTCACGGGGCAACGTCAGATGGACGCCACAGCGATCGCGGATTATTTTGCGCCGCTCAAAACCTGGCTGGACGAACAGAATAAGGGCAAGTCGGTGGGCTGGTGACTAGCTTGCGGATCCCGGATCCCGGACAACGGATCCCGGAGATGCACTGACATTCCTGTATGATCCCCCCGTGCAGACCGGCCGTCATGTCCTGGAATCCGCCGAATTCCGCCGCCTTGTTGCCGGACGCTGGCGCGTATCGCTGGTGCTGACGGCGCTGCTGTTCATCCTCTATTACGGCTACATCATTCTGATCGCCACCAATCGCCAGCTGGTCTCGCGCCCGGTCAGTGGCGCGACAACGACCGGCATCCTTATCGCCGCGGGCGTGATCGCCGGGGCGTGGGTGCTCACCGCCGCGTATGTCGTGTGGGCCAATCGGCAATACGATCCGGCCGCCGCTCGACTGCGAGCGCTTGCCGAAAAAGGCCACGGATGAACACGGACAAACACGGATGTTTATAGACTCTTAGTGCATGCAGACGACTCTCGGCTCGCCCACGCTTTCGGCGATCGTCTCCTTTCTCATCATTGTCGCGTTGACGCTGGCGGTCACCTACTGGGCGGCGCGGCGAACGCGATCGACGCGTGAGTTCTACGCGGCCGGCCGATCGATCAATCCATTTCAGAACGGACTCGCGCTGGCTGGTGATTACATGAGCGCGGCATCATTTCTCGGAATTGCCGGTCTGGTCGCGCTGCGCGGCTACGACGGGATGATTTACGCCACGGGCTGGCTCGTCGGCTGGCCCGCGCTGATGTTTCTGATCGCTGAACCGCTCAGGAATCTCGGCAAGTTCACCTTCGCGGATGTCGTCGCGTTCAGGCTGCGGCAAGTTCCAGTCCGCGTTGCGGCCGCGTTCGGCGGGATCCTCACGCTCCTCTTTTACGTCCTCGCGCAGATGGTCGGCGCCGGCAATCTGATCACGCTGATGTTTGGCCTCTCCTACGAATGGGCGGTCATCATCGTCGGTGCCGTCATGCTCGCGTACGTGCTCTTCGGTGGAATGATCGCCACGACCTGGGTCCAGATCATCAAGGCGATCCTGCTGCTGTTTGGCGTCACGTTGCTGACATTGCTCGTGCTATCCAGGTTCAACTTCTCGCCGGGCGAACTATATGCCGCCGTCGCCGGGCGCTACGGCCAGGCCGCGCTGGAGCCTGGCGGTCTTGTCAGCGATCCGGTTGACGCCATTTCGCTCGGCCTGGCGCTCATGTTTGGGCTTCTCGGGCTGCCGCACATCCTGATGCGCTTTTATACCGTTCCGGACGCGCGCGCGGCGCGGTCCTCCGTCCTCTATGCGACCGGCTTCATTGGCTATTTCTATTTGATCATTCCGATCGTCGGCTTCGGCGCCTCGGCGCTGGTCGGCCGGGAGATCATCCGCAAGGTCGATTCCGGCGGAAACATGGCGGCGCCGCTCGTCGCCGAGCTTCTCGGCGGGACGCCGTTTCTCGGTTTCATCGCCGCGGTCGCCTTTGCCACAATTCTCGCCGTCGTGGCCGGATTGACGCTCGCCGGTGCGAGCGCGCTGTCGCACGACATCTTCACGCATGCGATTCGAAACGGAGACGCGAGCGAGCATGAGCAAATCCGCGTGGCGCGGATGGCAACGATCGTATTCGGATTGGTCGCCGTCCTCCTGGGGATTCTGTTCAAGGGACAGAATGTCGCGTTCATGGTCGGTCTCGCCTTTGCGATTGCGGCAAGCGGAAATTTTCCGGCGCTCCTGCTCTCGATCGTCTGGTCCCGTTTCAACACCGCCGGCGCGGTGTGGTCGATTGTCACCGGCGCGTTGATGGCGGTCATCCTGATCGTCCTGAGC
Source organism: Vicinamibacterales bacterium (assembly GCA_035758845.1). Lineage (GTDB taxonomy): Bacteria > Acidobacteriota > Vicinamibacteria > Vicinamibacterales > 2-12-FULL-66-21 > JALZOC01. The sequence goes on along the minus strand of DASTVZ010000040.1, from coordinate 25,219 downwards.
CCGACGATCTGGGTCGACCTCCTGCATTACGCGAGCCCGATCTTTCCGTTGCGCAATCCGGCGATCGTCTCGATGCCGGTCGGATTTCTCGTCGGGATTGTCGCGTCCCTCGTCACTCGTGAGCCGGAGGCGGAAGCCCGGTTTCACGACGAGAAGCTGCGGACGTATCTTGGTATCGGCGCGGAATAGTCAGTAGGGATGGTTTCAACACCCTTTTGCTGGATTGATAGAAGGCTTTTGAAGAGCATCGCGTTTTGGGGAGTTCTTGCTGTCGCGCTGTCAGCATGCAGCAATCCGAACGAGCCCGGCCAGCAACCGCCCGCTCCGGCCATCACGTGTCCTGTGAACATTACGACCCGCGGCGTGCCCGGTAGCGGCCAGCCGGTGACGTATCCACCTCCGACGGTGAGTGGTGGCGCGTCGCCGGTCACTACTACATGCACGCCGGCGTCCGGATCGTCTTTTAGCGTCAGCACCACTACCGTGTCGTGCACTGCGGTCGATGCGGCAGCACGTCAGGCCCAATGTTCGTTCACGGTGACGCTCACGCCGATGCTCGTGAGTGTGACGAAGTACCTGGCGTTCGGCGACAGCCTGACCGAAGGGGAAGACGGCCGACGGCTGACCCTCGGGTCCGGATTCATCGATCCCGCAGGAACCTACCCGGTCAAGCTGCAGTCGTTGCTGAATAATGAATACCCGGGACAGTCGATTACGGTGCTGAACAAAGGAAAAAGCGGTGAACCGATTCAAGACGGCATAGGCCGGTTGCCGGGCGAACTTGCGGTCGAGCATCCAGGCGCGTTGCTGCTCCTCGACGGATACAACAATTTATACGGAGGCTGTCCGTTTGGCTCGTCAGATACACCGACGTGCTCGCAGGCAATCTCCGATGTCGTTTTTGGAATCAGGGACATGATCCGGATCGGGCGTAGCCCCGAGTATGGAGTGAAGTACATCTTCGTGAGCACGATGACACCACCGGGGCCATATTTAGGAATACCGCCAGACCGCCGCATCGCAAACGACGCGATCGTTCGGGCCAACACCGGAATTACGAACATCGTGCGCGCAGAAGGTGCAACGCTCGTCGACACGTATCCAAGATTCAGCGGCCACGAGGCCGAGTACGTCAATCAGGACGGTCTCCACCTCAGATCGGCCGGATATCAGGCGCTTGCGGAATCGTTCTTCGGCGTGATCAAGACAACCGTAACGACGACACCAGGATTCGGCGCGAGATCGTATTGAGGGAACGGCATTATGGCTGGAAGGCTGACAGGAAAAACCGCATTCGTGACGGCCGCGGCGGCCGGCATCGGGCGTGCGACCGCACTGGCGTATGCCCGTGAAGGCGCGCGTGTCATTGCGACGGACGTCGATCTCGCCGGCCTCGAATCGCTCAAGCCGGAACACCCGAATATCGAAATCGCGCGGCTTGACGTGCTCAGCCCATCCCAGTGCGACGCGATCGGCGGGCAGTGGCCCGACATCGACATCCTGGTCAACGTCGCCGGCTTCGTCCACCACGGCACGATCCTCGAATGCCCGCCCGAAGAGTGGTCTCGCTCGTTCGACCTGAACGTGACCTCGATGTATCGGACGATTCGCTCCGTGCTGCCGCGCATGCTCGAGCGTGGCCGCGGATCGATCGTCAACGTGTCGTCGATTGCCTCCAGCATCAAAGGTATTCCGAACCGCTGCGTCTACGGCGCCACGAAGGCGGCGGTGATCGGATTGACGAAGTCGGTGGCCGCTGATTTCGTCGGCAAAGGTGTGCGGTGTAATGCGATTTGCCCTGGCACCGTTGATTCGCCGTCGTTGGCCGGACGCATGGCGGCGACCGGCGATCTCGAAGCCGCACGTCGCGCGTTCATGGCACGACAGCCGATGCAAAGACTCGGAAAACCGGAGGAAGTCGCCGCGCTTGCGGTTTATCTAGGGAGCGACGAATCGGCCTTCACCACCGGTACCACGAGCATCATTGATGGCGGTTGGATCATGTAAAAAGGGAAAAGGGAAAAGGGAAAAGGGAAAAGGATCAATTAACGGAGCGGCCAGCAGCCAGGAGCAGCTACTATCGCTTCAGCAATCCGCTCCAGTTCACCACCACATCTATTGGCGGAACCACCGGATCAGAAATAAATGTGTTGACGACGATGCGGTCGCCGCTCGGGGAGATGGTGTAGTCGCCGCTGCCGACAATATCCGGAACATTGATGTGAAACAGCGCCATCGTTGATGACTTCTGCCAACCACCACGCGTCAGCGTAGCCGACATCAACAACCCCTCGGGCGCCAGATACAGCAATTCCTGTCCTCCCTTGCGCCAGTGAGGCTGTGCGCCGCCGTGCGTCGAGATCTGCCACCGTGCTCCGGTTGCGGGGATTGGCTCGACATAGACCTCAGGATTGCCGGATTCGCTCGACATGTAAGCGAGCCATTTGTTGTCCGGTGAAAATTCAGACTGCCAGTTCCCGCTCATTGCGTTCGCGCGCACCAGCCAGGGCTTCTCGGACGGGTCGATTGGATGGATCCACAGACCGCTGCGCACGACCGTTCCACTCACGTATTTGCCGTTGGCGGACCAGTCCTCGATGAGTTTGTCGCCCGGCCCGCTGACGAGCAGCTGTTCCGGTTCGGTGGTGTCAACGGCCTTCACGTACACGTCGTACACCGATCCGCGCTTGGAGAACGCGACTCGTTGGCCATCAGCCGATCATGTCGGGTGAGAATCGGGAGCCGCCGTGCTGGTCAACCGTGAGACCGCATTTCGCTCGAGATCGTACAGCCACAAATCGACGTTGCCGTCAGTGTTGACCTTTTCGGCAACGATTCGGTGTCCGTCGGGCGAAAAGCGGGGATGACGATACGCTCCGGGTGCGGTGAGTGGTTTCAATTCCCGTCCTCGCCCATCGAACACCATCAGTCGCGTAATCGACTCTCCGGCGGTCTGGCCGTAGACGAGCACACCGGTTGTCGAGACGTCGAACGCGGCATCGGATGATGTGTGGTACTTGAGCCGATCCGCGAGCGCTACTGGCTGATCTTCGAGTGTCAGCGTGTCGAGATTGAAGCGCTGGGCGACCAGGATTCCCTGGCGTACGAACAGCAGGTGCCCGTCGATGTACTTGACGCGCGAAAGCGCCGGCATCAAAAAACGAGGCGCGTCACCATCGATCGATCCGAGATAGACCCCATTACGTTCAGCATTCTTGCTGCGGATGATGAACAGGAATCTGCGGCCGTCCGGCAGAAACGCCGGCCACGCATGCTGGAACTCGCCGAGCGACGGGTCGATCTTTGTGAGCTGCGTCACCCTCGCGTTCTGATCGAGCGCGACGTTGAAAAGACCGCCGTCACGGCCGAACACAATCGATTGGCCGTGCCAATCTCCGCCATGAGGTGCGGGTGCGTCCGCGAGCACTTCCGGCTGTGCATTACCTGAGTTAACCGGTATACGTTTGAGTTTCCCGTCAGCAAAGAAACACAGCGTCGAACCGTCAGGGGACCAGAACGGCGATTCGTTGGCAGTCGTGTTCATCAGCGGCCACCCCGTGGTTGCATCCAAGGCGCGAACCCAGAAACGATCGCGTCCTTCGACGATGGCGCCAAACGCGACAAAGCGTCCATCGGGGGATACTCGCGGCCAGCTTCCCGACGTGTAGGGCGGACCAATGGTGAAGTGCGTCACCAGCGAAGGGGGAGCGGCCTCGGCAGGACGAAACCATGTCGCTATCGCGAGCGTGACAGCGACTGCACTCACGCCGAGCACAGCAACCCATCGCCAGGTGTTGCCGCGTGCATCGGCCCGTGTTGTTGCGGCGTCGGTGGCGTTTCCGCTGCGCGCAATCGCGGCGTGAGCTCCGGACGCCGCGATCAGCGCGTGCTCGAGTTCACCTGCGGTTTGATATCGCTCCGACGGGTCGCGCGCGATCGCGCGTTCGATCACCTGGACGATTGTTTCAGGCACGTCGGGCCGCAGATCACGTAACCGTCGACGTCGTCCCTCCGCGTGTGCCTGCTTCAGCGCGGCGACCGTCCCGCCTTCGATCGGATGACTGGCTGAAAGAAGGAAGAAGAGGAGGACGCCAACGCCGGTTGCTTCACGAGCACTCATGGGCCGGTTATCACTCACCATTCGCGCAAGCGTGTGGCCTTCGATGTACTCCATCCAGATGCCGGTCTCGTCCCCTTCCCGATCGGCACCGTAAACGGTGACCACGTTCGCGTGCCGGATTCGGGCGAGATGGCGCGCCTCTTCCAACGGTGAGGGTGCCGCTCCATTGGCGGATCGCCGCAGCTTCACCGCCACGTCACGATCGAGGGTTGGATCCCAGCCGCGGTGAACGGTGCCGAACGCACCCGATCCAATCACTTCAAAGACGACAATATGGCGCCAATGGCGGGAGGCTGAAGTGCTTTGCGGGTTCGAATCGGACGGATTCAGGCCATCGGATCTGTGGGCGTTGACGATCGTCGCGAGTCCGAACTGTTGCAGAATCTGCCTCTTGGACTCGTCTGTGGCCTGACGTTCGGCTTGTCCCAGTCCACATCGGCGCCGTCGGAGACGGCCGATCCAAGCGCGATGAGCCAGGCGTCTTCAGGCGTATCGCTCACAACAGATCTCCAGAGAGACGGATAGTGGAAACACCAGTATTTTGGGAGGCCGAAATCATAGATCGCATGGGATGGATTTGGAGAGCGGCCGCCTTCAACCCTCTCCAGCCCTTCGTCCGTCTAAGAACGTCAAGGGCCCGGAGGACACATGGCGATCTCGCTCGATCACGTCAGTCGCGATACCCGTTTTGCCATCAGGCAACTGCGCAGCAATCCGGGCTTTACTTTCACGGCAATCGTCACGCTTGCGCTGGGGATGGCGACAACCATCGCGATCTTTGCGTTCGTCGATGCCGTTCTGATCCGTCCGCTCTCGTATCGCGACCCGTCCAGGTTGGTGGGGGTGTTCGAGCGGACGGAAGTCTTTCCTCAATCCAACCTGTCGTACGCCGATTACGTTGACTGGAAGAGGTTGAACACGGTGTTTGCTTCGCTGGCCGCTTACCAGCGCAGCGGTGCCATCCTGGCCCAAACCGACGGCGTCGAACGGGTTTCGGCCGCACGGGTCAGTGACGACTTCTTCCGAACACTCGGCGTCGCGCCGATGCTCGGCCGCGACTTCCTTCCCGGCGAGGATCTCCCGTCCGCACAGAGGACCGTCTTGCTCAGTTACGCCGCATGGCAGTCGCGGTACGGCGGCCGGCCAGACGTTCTTGGCCAAGGGCTGACCTTGAACGATGTCACGTATGTGGTGATCGGAGTGTTACCACGCGAGTTCCATTTCGCTCCAGCGGAACCCGCCGACTTCTGGATGTCGCTTCATGCGACCAATCCGTGTGACCGCCGACGAAGTTGCCACAACCTTTACGGCGTGGCGCGACTTCGTGACGGTGTCTCGATTGAGGCGGCCGGCGCAAACATCGCCGCCATCGCCAGTCAGCTCGAACAGCAATACCCTGATTCGAACCGCGGGCAGGGATCGGCGATCGTCGCATTAGAGGAAGTGATCGTCGGAACCGTCCGCCCGGTGCTGCTCGTGCTGATAGCGGGAGCAGCCTTGTTGTTGCTGCTCGCCGCGACGAATGTCGCCAGTCTACTGCTCGTCAGATCTGAAGCCCGCCGGCGCGAAATGGCGGTCCGTGCCGCGCTTGGCGCATCAAACGCGCGGGTTCTCATTCAGTTTCTGATCGAGGCGGTTGTGCTTGTCGCAATCGCCACCGGCATCGCGGCAATCGGCGCGCACTGGACCATCGAGTTTCTGACCAGGCTCATTCCCGCAAACATCGCCGCGCGAATGCCGTATCTGGCCGAACTTGGCCTGAACGCCCGCGTCTCCGGCTTCACGATTGCCGTCGCGGTTGGTGCCGTCGTTCTTTTTGCGGCTCTGCCGGCACTGCGTATGTCCTTGTCGGGCACATATCAGGGGCTCGTCGAAGGCGGACGTACTGCAGCCGGTCTCAACTGGCAGCGGCTCGGATCGAAGCTTGTTGTCGTCGAAATCGCCAGTGCCGTCGTCCTGCTTGTCGGTGCCGGGCTGCTGGGAAAAAGTCTCTATCGCTTACTGCATGTCGACATCGGGTTGCAGCCGGATCATCTGGCGACACTCACGGTGACGGCCCCCAACTCTCGTTATTCGAACGATGAACAGCTCACGGTGCTCGCAGATCGTCTGATCGCTCGGCTAGCAGCATTACCTGGCGTTCAATCAGTTGGCGTCTCGAGCCTCCGGCCGCTGGCCGGTGGGAACACCATGTGGATCAGAGTTGTCGGACGTCCGTATCACGGTGAGCACAACGAGGTTCACTATCGCGAGGTGACGTCCGGTTACTTTGCGACGCTGCAGAGTCGTCTGATTCGCGGGAGACACTTTCGCGCCGACGAAGACGCATCGAAGCCTCCCGTGGTCATCATCAATCAGGCTTTGGCAAGAAAGTACTTCTCTGCAGACGATCCGTTGAGCCATCAACTGGCCTATGCGCCGACGACGACGCAGCCACCAATGTCCATCGTCGGCATCGTCGAAGACATCAAGGAGTCCGCCCTCGATACCGAGACGCCGCCGACAATCTACGTTCCTTTTGCACAGGATCCGACCAGCGGCTTTGGCATGTTCGTTCGCACGAGTCAGGCGGAGGAATCTGTTCTCGCGACGATGACCGCCGCGATTCGCGAGGTCGATCCAGCGATCGCGACGTTCGGCGGATCGACGATGCGCGCGCTGGTCAACGATTCCCAATCCGCTTACCTGCGCCGTTCCTCCGCGGCCCTGGTGACTGGCTTCGCCACGATTGCGTGGGTGCTCGGTGTCGTCGGCCTCTACGGCGTGGTCGCGTACTCGGTCAGCCAGCGCACGCGGGAGATTGGCGTGCGTATGGCCCTTGGTGCACGACCGAACACCATCCATCGGTTGGTGCTGCGCGAAGCAGGCTGGTTAACGAGCGCGGGTATTGTGGTCGGAATCGCCTGTGCGGTAGGAGCGGCAACGCTCATGCGCGGCTTATTGTTCGGCGTCCGATCCTGGGATATCCCGACCCTCGTCATCGTGTGCGCCGTGCTCGGCGTCTCTGCTCTGGGTGCGAGTTACATCCCGGCCCGCCGCGCTGCGTCTGTCGATCCTGCCGAGGCGTTACGCGCCGAGTAGGCTTCTCGACAACAAGAAACAGAATCCGTGTTATTCGGTGTTATTCCGTGGCCTGAATTCCGTGTCCATGCGCGGTTTGTGGTCCCGTCCCCATCCGTGGTCCTTTTCTCTACACGAATCGGTTGCTCTTGCAGTAACGTGACATGTTTCAGCGGTCGCGAGAGGAGAGGTATGGAACAACGGAGGTTCGGGAAATCCGGGTTGAGTGTCTCGGTCCTCAGTTTCGGGACGATGACGATTGGAGGGAAGGACCGGTTTGCCAAGATGGGCAATCTCGGCGTGGCCGAGACGAAGCGCATCCTCGACGTGTGCCGTGAGTCCGGCGTCACCACGATCGATACTGCCGATGTGTATTCGTTCGGCGCGTCTGAGGAAATCCTGGGCGAGGCGCTGCAAGGACAGCGGGAAGATTGGGTCCTCATAACGAAGTCATTCATGCGTCTCGGTAAGACGGGTCCACACGACACCGGGCTTTCGCGCAAATATCTGATCAAAGCCTGTGAGGACAGCCTCAAGCGACTGAAGACCGACTACATCGATCTCTACATTGGTCACGAACCGGACATGTTCGTGTCGCTCGACGAGACGATGCGGGCCTACGATGACCTGGTCACCCAGGGAAAAGTGCGATACGTCGGCTGTTCGAACAACTCAGCCTGGCAGGTGATGAAGGCGCTCGCGGTTTCGGAAAAACTGGGCCGAGTCCGGTACGTCTGCCAGCAGGTGAATTACAACCTGATCGCACGGGACGTCGAGCACGAAATCATCCCGCTCGCTTTGGATCAGTCGATCGGCATCATGGCGTGGAGCCCGCTTCATGCGGGCTTGCTGTCGGGAAAGTTCCGTCGCGGCGCACCGCGCCCGTCGGTCAGCCGTCTCAATGAACTGGACGTCCCCGGCACGGTCGACTTTGACCGCGTATATCGGATCGTCGACACGCTCGTCGAGATCGGGACGCGACGGAGCGTCACGCCGGCGCAGGTCGCCTTGAACTGGGTGATGAACAAGCCGGCTGTGGACACGGTGATCATCGGCGCCCGCGATGAAGCGCAGCTTCGCGACAATCTGGCTGCGGCGAACTGGCGCCTCTCAGCGGAAGAAATGGCGACGCTCGACGAGGTCAGCGCGTTACCGGAGCCCTACCCGACGTGGCATCAGCACAAGTTCGGCGTTGAGCGCAATCCGCGGCTGCCGAGTATGCGGTAGTTGGGGTCAGACGGGGGTCAGACGAGGGTCACAGCGGGGTCAAGCCCACCGCTGACAATGTTTCATGCGAAAACCCCACGAAAAACAGATGACAACTGAATCTCGACGCGTCTGAGGCTGGTTTGACCCCCGTCTGACCCCGCTCTGACCCCGGTCTGACCCCGCCCCTACGTCCCCGCTTGATTGACCGTAAACACCTGACCGCCGATCGTGATTGATCCGCTGCGCGTGACGCCGGTGGTGTTCGCGTCAACGTTGAACATGAGCGTGCCGGAGCCAGACCCGGCGTTTGGTCCGGGGAACGTGATCCAGGCGGCGCCGCTGATCGCTGTCCACGTGCAACCCGCGCCCGCGGTTACCGTCACGGACCCTGTCCCGCCGCCAACAACCATCAGTGTGGATGCCGGGGTGATCGAGACGGTGCACCCGCTGTCCTGATTGACCGTGACGACTTTTCCCGCAATCGTCGCCGTGCCGCTGCGCGCGGCGTCGGTGTTTGCCTGAATATCGAGGCGCACCGTGCCGTTACCCGAGCCGCTCGTCGGCATCGCGACCGCAATCCATGGCGCATTGCTCGCTGCGCTCCACGCGCAATCCGCGGTGGTGGAGATGCTCACCGTTTGCGGGCCGCCGGCTGCTGGTGCCGTCAGCGTGTCTGGAGCGACCGTCGCGCTGCAGCCGCTGTCCTGCGAGACGGTGAACGTCTGGCCTGCCGCCGTAATCGTGCCGCTGCGGTTGGCGCCTGAATTCGGCGCCGCGGCGAACTGCACCGACCCTGGCCCATTCCCGCTCGCGCCCGACGTTACGCTGATCCATCCCGCGTTGGCGACTGCGGTCCACGCGCACGACGCGTTCGTGTTCACGTTGAACGACGCTCCACCGCCTGCAGCCGGGATCGCTTGTGAACTGGTCGGCGAAAGGGAGTACGAGCACCCACTCGCCTGCACCACTGTGTACGTCTGCCCGGCGATCGTTGCGGTACCGCGGCGTTCCGCGTCGGGGTTCGCAGCTACGGTAATCTGCACGGTGCCGTTTCCTGATCCGTTGCCGCCCGAAGAAATCCCCAGCCACGGGGCGTTGCTCACTGCTGTCCACGCGCAACCAGACGGACTCGTCACGTCAACCGATACCGGGCCGCCGCCGCTCGCGACATTCTGGCTCGGCGGCGCGATGGAATATGTGCATCCCGCACTCTGGGTCACGGTGAACGTCTGTCCACCGGCTGTGAGTGTTCCTGTCCGCTGCGGACCGGTGTTGGCGGCCGCTGTATAGCTGACAGTTCCGTTCCCCGATCCTGTTGCCCCGGCCGTGATGCTGAGCCAATTGGCATTGCTGTTGGCCGCCCATCCACAGCCGTCCGCTGTTCTCACGTCAAAGCTGCCTGACGCACCGCCCGCCGGGGCCGACGCAGACGTTGTGGCGAGCGAGAAGCTGCATCCTTGTCCCTGGTTGATCGTGAACGTTCGTCCGGCGATCGTCATGGTGCCCGATCGTGCCGGTCCACTTGTGGACGCGACGGTAAAGTTCACCGTTCCGTTTCCATTTCCACTCGAGCCGGATGTGATCGTGATCCATGACTGCGCGCTTGTGGCCGTCCACGCGCAGCCAGCGCCGGCGGTCACGGTTACCGACCCGTTTCCTCCAGACGACGCGACGGATTGTGAATCGGGCGCGATGGCAAACGTGCACCCATCGCCCTGCGTAATGGTGACCGTTTGTCCCGCAACCGTAACCGCACCCGATCGTGCCGGACCGCTATCGGCCGCGACGTTGATCGTGACCGTTCCGGATCCACTCCCGCTGGTTCCCGACGCAATGGTGATCCACGGTTGATTGCTTGATGCCGCCCACCCGCAGCCGCTTCCTGCGCTGACGTTGATCGTGCGCGTGCCGCCGCCTGCCTCCACGCTAAGACTCAGAGGTGAAACGTCAATCGTGCAGCCAGGCGACTGCGTGACCGTGAAGACCTGTCCGGCAATCGTCGCCGTTCCCGTCCGCGCTGGACCGTTCGTGGCGGCAACCGCCACGGTCACGTTGCCCATTCCCGATCCTGTCGTCGTTCCGATCGAGATCCAATCGGCGTTGCTCGCCGCCGTCCATGGACAACCGGCAGACGACGTAATCATGACCGTCTGCGTGCCTCCCGACGCACCAACCGCGTAGGTCGTCGGCGACACCGCGTAATTGCATCCCTCAGCCTGGGTGACGCTGAAATGCTGTCCGGCGATTGTGACTGTCGCAGTTCGCGGCGGCCCCGTGGTTGCGGCAACGGTAAACGTGACGGGTGCAGACCCTTTACCGTTCGCGTTCGAATTGATTGTGATCCACTCGACGGTCGAAACGGCTGTCCAGGTGCAGAGCGCACTCGACGCGCGGACATCGACGCTTCCGCTTCCGCCACTTCGCGGAAGCGCGGTCGCGTTGCTCGACAACTCGAAATGGCACTCACCCGGTGCCTGCGCTATCTGCGCGCGTTGACCGTTGACCATCACGCCGCCCGTCCGTGTTGCGGGATCGGCGTTGGCGGTTGCCGTGAACTGGACCGCGCCTGGCCCTTGGCCAGATGAGCCGGCGGAAATGCTCAGCCATGAAACCTCAGGCTGAGCCGTCCATTGACACTCGCGCTCGGTCCGAACGTTGATCGTTCCGCCGCCGCCAGCGGCAGGGAGAGTGTTATCTGGACCATCAACCGTTACCGCACATTTGGACAGGGTGGAAGGTGAGGTAACGGTGTTGCCCGATGAGCCGCATGAGGTGAGGCCGATCGAGCAGAGCAGTATTGTTGTAATTGCTGGGAAACTGAGAAGCCGGTGAGCAACTCGTGTGCTGGCCATCGCTGGAACGGCTGTGGTGCCGTCACCGAAGAGCCCTCACCTTCAAGATGCCTACCAAATTCAGGCGCCGCGCCTAATCGACGCATATAATTGGCGGTTATGCACCGACGCGACTTTTTGAAAGGAGGCGCGGCGACTGTCGCGCTGGGACGTCTGCCGAAGTACGTTCAACAACTCGCCGATGTCCGTAAAAGGGTTGGGCTCATCGGTACGGGCTGGTATGGCAAAACCGATCTGCTTCGGATGGTTCAGGTCGCGCCCGTTGAGGTGGTCTCCCTCTGCGATGTCGATCGCCGCATGCTGTCCGATGCGGCCGATCTCGTAGCCACCCGGCAAGTCTCGAAGAAGCGTCCGCGCACGTACTTCGATTACCGCGAAATGTTAAAGGCTGGCGATCTCGATATCGTGCTCATCGGCACGCCGGATCACTGGCACGCGTTGCCGATGATCGAGGCTGTCCGCGCGGGGCTGGACGTCTGGGTTCAGAAACCCATCAGCGTCGACGTGATCGAAGGACAGGCGATGCTCGCCGCCGCGCGCAAGTACAAGCGCATCGTCCAGGTCGGGATGCAGCGACGCAGCACACCGCACCTCGTGCGCGCCCGCGATCGGGTCGTCCGCGAAGGAAAGCTCGGGACTGTCGGGTTGGTCGAAGTCTATTGCTATTACCACATGCGCGCGACGCAGAATCCGCCGGACACGCAGCCGCCCGACTATCTCGATTACGAGATGTGGACCGGCCCGGCGCCAATGCGTCCGTACAATTCGCTCGTGCACCCGCGCAGTTGGCGCGCCTTCATGGAGTATGGCAACGGAATCGTTGGCGACATGTGCGTGCACATGCTCGATATGGTACGTTGGATGCTCGACCTCGGGATGCCCGGGCGGATCAGTTCTGCTGGTGGAATTCTCGTCGACAAGAAGAGCAAAGCCAACATCACCGATTCGCAGACGGCGACGTTCGACTTTGGCAACCTTCAAGTGGTGTGGACGCACAGAACCTACGGCGACGCACCCGATCCGAAGTATCCGTGGGCGGCGACGTTCTACGGTGACAAGGGAACGCTGAAGGCCGGCGTGATGGGATACGACTTCATTCCGGCGACGAAAAACGATCAGCCGATTCACGAAGACGTGACGTACGAATTCGACCAGTTTCCGGAGGACCGCACGGAGAAGGATCTGGAGACACACGTGGCGCCCGCGGTGCGCGCCCACATGAAGGATTTCCTCACCTGCATCCAATCGCGGCAACAACCGGTGGCGGACATCGAGCAGGGGTACATCTCCGCCGCGGCGTGCATTCTGGCCAATCTATCGATGAAGCTCGGACGGTCGATCCAGTGGGACCACGCGAAGGGAGTCGTCGTTGGCGACACCGAAGCGAACCAGCTGCTCCGCCGGCCGTACCGCGCACCGTGGGTACATCCGGAACCTGGAACGGTTTAAGGAGTCAAATCAGCCGTGGGCGCGGCCCTATTCCCGACGGAAGTGCATACAAGGTTGCCACCCGCCAACCCCCTGGGCCTTCAGGTCGTCTGATAACGGGGAGCTCCTATTGAAGGGGAAGTCTGTTCTCGCGCGAGCCGCTGGATTCGCTGCTGTTGTCATCGTTTTGGCAGGCGCGGCGGTGTTTCTTTATGCCCGCCAGCCGACCGCGATCGAGCCGTCAGCGACTGGCCGCCAGGATGGCCTGTTCAAGGTGTCGCGCCGCGACTTCGTGCGAAGCATCCGGCTGGGTGGGACCGTTGAGGCGGTCGAATCGACCACCATCTCTGCCCCGAGGCTGTCGGGACCGAATTCGAATTCACTCGTCATTACAACCTTGATCCGGCCAGGTACCACTGTCACCCAGGGCGATCTCATCGTCGAGTTCGATCGCCAGGAGCAGATCAAGAACTCGCTCGATCGACGGGCCGAGCTGCAGGATCTGGAGCAGCAGATTGCGAAGCGCGAGGCACAGGAGCGCGCGGCTCGCGCGCACGACGACAGCGAGTTGAGCCTCGCGCAGAGCGCGATCGCCCGAGCGCAGCTCGAGATGGGGAAGAACGAACTGCTCCCGAAAATCAATGTCGAGAAGAACAAGCTGGCGCTCGAGCAGGCCGATGCGACGATGAAGCAGTTGAAGGCGACGTACGAGCTGAAACGCCGGGCGGCAGAAGCCGACATCCGCATTCTGCAGATTCGCCGCGACCGCGCCGCGAATGCGGAACGCCAGGCTGCCGGAAACGCGGAGCGTATGTCGATCCATGCACCGATCGGCGGAATGGCGGTCGTGAAGACGATCTGGAAGGGCAACAACATGGCGGAAGTCCAGGAAGGAGAGGAAGTCCGCGCCGGCGTTCCGATCGTCGACATCGTCAATCCCAACGCGATGCGAGTGCGCGCGCGAGTGAATCAAGCCGATGTGAACGAACTTCGGGTCGGTCAATCGGTGCGCGTCGGTCTCGACGCCTACCCGGCATTGGCCTTCGACGGACGCATCGCTCAGATTTCGCCGCTGGGCGTTGCCTCGGTGCTCTCGGGGAAGGTGCGGACGTTCATCGTCCTGGTCAACGTCAACGGGTCGCATCCGAACCTGATGCCGGATCTTTCCGCATCGCTCGACGTCGCATTGGATCGCACGGCCAACGCAATCGTGGTCCCGCGCGACGCGATTCGCCAGGACGGCAATCGAACGATCGTCCGGGTCAAGCGCGGCAACAGCTTTGAAGATCGCACGGTCACGGTGCAGGCAACCAACGCGTACGAAGCACTGCTGTCGAGCGGCCTCGACGATGGCGCGGTTGTGGCTCGGAATATCCTGAGCGAATCCGGGGCGTCGCACTAATGGCTGCGGTCCGCCGGTTCTTTGCTCGTCGGCGCAATGTGGTGATGTCGTTCGCTCTCCTGGCGATCGCAGCCGTCGGGGCGTTTGCTGCTGCGCGCCACACGACCGTACCCGACCTCCCCACCGTTGTCGTGACCCGCGGCGAGTTCGTCGACACCCTGGAGATTCGCGGCGAGATTCGTCCGCTGAAATCAATCGTGCTGTCGTCGCCGATGCAGTCCGGCGATCTCCAGATCTTGAAGCTCGCCAAGAGCGGAACCATGGTGAAGCCTGGGGATGTGCTCGTGCGGTTCGATCCATCGACCCTGCAACGGACGATCCAGGAGAAACAATCAGAGGTGAAGCAAGCGGATGCCGAGATTGAGCAGGCACAGGCGCAGGCACGTATTGCGCGCGAGCAGAATGCGACCGCGGTGATGAAGGCCGGATACGACATCGAGCGGGCGAAGCTCGATGCCGCCAAAGGGGACACCGTCTCGCGGCTCGAGATCGAGCAGGCAAAGCTGGCGGTTGTCGACGCCCAGCAGCGGGAGCGCGAGCTGAAAGAAAAGGTCAAATCGGATGAAACGGCTGCCGAGGCTGACCTCTCCGCGAAACGGCACAAGCGCGAGAAGGCGCTGTTCGATCTCCGGCGTGCAGAGCGCGGCGTTCAGAATCTCGAATTGAAGGCCCCGGCGTCCGGCATGGTCAACGTGCTGCCCAATTTTCGATCCGGCTCGATGTTCGGTGGACAACAGGAATTTCAGGAAGGCGATCGGGCCTGGGCGGGTGCTGCAATTCTCGAATTGCCGGACCTCTCGTCTGTGCATCTCGAAGCTCGTCTCGACGAGTCGGATCGCGGGCGGCTGCAGGCGCAGCAGGATGCCACGGTTCGCATCGAAGCGATTCCGGGAAAGGATTTCAAGGCGCGGCTCGATAACATTTCAGTTCTCGCCAAGGTTGATTTCTCTTCCGGCTGGCCTCCCGCCAAGAAATTCGATCTCAATCTCGCGTTCCTCGAGATCGATTCGAAGATGCGGCCCGGGATGACGGCAGTGGCGCGAATCGCGACGCAGCGTGTGCCGGATGTCACTCTGGTTCCTTCTGAAGCCATCTTCCAGCGCGATGGCGCGCCCATCGTCTACAAGCTCGATCGATCGATGTTCGTTGAGACGCCAATCACGATTCGCAAACGGGGGAAAGAGCAGGCGATCATCGAGAGCGGCGTCGGACCGGGCGATCGAATTGCGACGCGACGGCCGCAGGCCGAGATAATCAGGAGAGCTGAATGAACGGGTCTGACAACCGACGCGAGCGAGCGCAGCGATCATGAAGCGCCGGATCGTTCTTGCGGCGATTGCGGTTGTGATCGTGATTGCGATCGGTGCGGCAGCGCTTGCCGTGCCCCGGCTGCCGGCGCGCACGACGACGGTGCCGACGACCCACGTCACCAAGGGGCCGCTGAAACTCACCGTCCACGCGATCGGGGATCTCCGGGCCGGGCGCACCGTGACGCTGGTGGCACCGCCGGTCGGCGGCATGCTGCGCCTCGTCACACTCGCACAAACCGGAACCGGTGTGAAAGCCGAGACGACAGTCGTCGAGTTCGATCCTGCGGATCAGCAATACACCCTCGAGCAGGAGAAGTCGGACCTCGCCGAGGCAGAGCAGAACATCGTCAAGATCAGAGCGGATGCCGCTGTCCAGGCGGCGCAGGACGAAGTTGCGCTGTTGACGGCGCGGTTCGACGTGCGACGCGGCGAGTTGGACACCATGGCAAACGAATTCGTGGGCGCCATGGACGCCGAGAAAAACAAGTTGTCGCTCGAAGAGGCACGCCGCCGTCTCGCGCAGTTGCAGGAAGACGTCAAGTCGCGGACAGCGACCAACCAGGCATCGCTTGCCGTCGCCCTCGAGAAGCGGAACAAGGCGCTGCTCTCGATGCAGCGCGCGCAGCAGGTGATTGACAGTCTGGTCATTCGCGCACCGTTCGACGGCGTCGTCTCGGTGAAAGAGAATCGCGACGCCTCGGGCGGCATGATCTTCTGGGGGATGATCCTGCCGGAGTACCGGGCCGGCGATCAGATATGGCCGGGGCGTCCGGTGATCGATGTCATTGAATCCGGACGAATGGAGGTGCGCGCCAAGATCGATGAAAGCGACCGGCCCAACCTCGTTACTGGTCAGAATGCGATTGTCGAGGTCGATGCCCTCCCGGGTGAAACGTTCGCCGCGAAGGTGGGTCAGCTCTCCGGCCTTGCGTCGCGAGCGAACTTTTTCGAATCGTCGAGCGCCACGCGATTGTTCGACCTCTCGCTTCAGTTCGACAAACCAGATCCGCGGCTCAAAGCGGGCGGTTCCGTGCGGGTTACGCTCGACGGCAAGGAACTGCAGGACGCCATCCACATTCCACGGCAGGCGGTGTTCGACAAGAACGGAAAGAACTACGTGTTCGTGAAAACCGGCGAACACTTCGAGCCGCGCGACATCAAAGTCGAGCAGCGCACCGAGAGCCGGGTCGTGATCTCGGGTCTGCCCGAAGGCACGGAGATCGCACTCGTGGATCCCACGGCACGGACCACGACAACAGGTTCACCATCGGCACCGACGGTGCCGTCGAGTGGAGGACCTCGTTGAACGTCGCGAGAACCCTCCTGTCGCCCGCGAACACGGATTTCCTGCCCGACCTGCGCATGGGTCTCGACAATCTGCGCGCGCACAAGCTGCGGTCGCTGCTCACGATGCTCGGCATGATTTTCGGTGTCGCGGCGGTCGTCGCCATGCTCTCGATCGGCGCCGGTGCTCAGCAGGAGGTGATGGCGTTCATCGAGCAGCTGGGCGTCCGTAACTTGATTGTCGAAGCGCGTGAGGCTCCGGATTCACAGACGCTCCAGAAGATCCGCCAGTTGTCGCCAGGCCTGAATTTCAAGGACTTTCGCGTCATACAAGCCAACGTTGAAGGCATCGCCGCGGCGACGGCTCGGAAGCGATTCACCCCATCGAAACTGATTCCGCGCCCGCAGTCGGATCCGCCAATGGTCTACGGCATCAGTCCTGCGTACGTCAGCATCGCCAATCTGGCCGTCGTGTCGGGGCGCTTTTTCGACGAGCGTGAAACCGCTGGCGCTGCACCGGTGACCGTCCTTGGTGAAGCCGCGGCGGCGTCACTCTTCGGTGCCGAGGATCCAGTCGGCCGTTACGTGAAGGTCAACGAACAGTGGTTCCAGGTCATCGGCGTGGCGGGTCCACAGCTCACCGTCCAGTCCGAGGTGGCGGGACTGCCGGCACAGGATCGCAACAACCTGATGTACGTGCCGTTGTATTCCGCGATCTTTCGTCTCGAGGACGGCCAGTCGCAACAGAAGGACGAAATCGACGGCATCTACCTCCAGATGCGCTCGGGGTCAGACATTCCCTCGGCCGCCGCGTTGCTCCGCGGGCTGCTCAACGTGTCGCATCGCCAGGCCGGCGACTTCACCATTGTTTCGCCTGCCGAATTGCTCGCTGAGCAGCGTCGCACCCAGCGCGTCTTCGAGATGGTGATGGTCGCGATCGCATCGATTTCGCTGCTGGTCGGTGGCATTGGAATCATGAACATCATGCTTGCGAGCGTGATGGAGCGCACGCGCGAGATCGGCGTTCGCCGCGCGATCGGCGCCAAGAGACGCGACGTCATCCGTCAGTTCCTCATCGAGACGACGATCATTTCGCTCGCCGGCGGGGTGCTCGGCGTCATCGTCGGCGTCGCGCTGTCTCGCGCGATCGGATATCTGGCCGGCTGGTCGACGATCGTGACGACGACGTCGATTGTTCTTGCCTTCTTCGTGTCGGTTACGATCGGCCTGGTCTTCGGCCTGTATCCGGCCGCTCGAGCTGCCAATCTGGACCCGGTCAAGGCGCTTCACTACGAGTGAAGCAGGTTTTCCTACCTCGCGAAATCGTTTCTCCCACCACGAAATTGACGCGCCTTCATGCGAGCGGCCGCTCGATCCGATCGACACTCGCCGCGGCGGCGACGTCCAGAAACAGCCACGCATTCGGATGACGTCTAAGGAGTGATGCGGGATTCGCCGGCGCGATCTCCCCGCGGAGCGTTTCACGCACGATCTGCGCCTTTGCCGCCCCTTTCGCAAGCAACCACACTTCCTTCGCGCCGAGCAGGGCTTTCAAGCCGACGGTAACACCCCAGCGCGGCAGATTCTGGTGCGCGAAGTATCTCGCCGACGATTGCACCGTGCTGTCGTGCAGCTCGACGCGTCGCGTCGGACTGTCGATCGGTGATCCAGGTTCGTTCATTCCAAGGTGGCCGTTGAGGCCAATTCCGAGCAGTACGAGATCGAAACCGTCGTCGATCGCGAGATCGTAGCCGGCGCAGTGGCTGGCAACATCCGTGTCGTCGGGATCGAGAACGTGGAATGCTGAACGCGGCAGATCGATGGCGTCTATCAGCTGCCGTCGCAGCGTATGCGATGTACGTCCAGGATCGTCGGCCGCGAGACCGCCGAATTCATCCAGCGCAAAGATGCTCGACCGCGTGAACGACACGAGCCCGGCGCGCGCGGCGCGCGACATCTCGGTGTACACGCCGACCGGTGTTGTTCCGGATGGAAGGCACATTCGGAGGTCCGGTGTCATGCGCAGGCGGTCGCGCCAGAGCGAAGCGATCGCCTGTGTCCATTGCGTTTCGGAATCGAATCGCAGAACGTTCATTCAGTCCCGCGCGAGCCACAAGTCGATAGGTCTGGCAACCTTCTGGTGGAAGGGCAAGGACACTTTCGCGCCTCGCCGAGCGGAATGATACGCGGCGTAGAGCATCTCGAGAACGGCGCGCCCATCCTCGCCGGTCGTCACCGGCGTCGTGTCCTTCCGCACACACTCGATGAAGTGTCGCAATTCCTGTGGATAGCCCTGGTTGAACGCTTCCTCGACATTCGTGAAGGTCCACCCCTGCGTTGTGCCGGCCTTCTCCATCGCGTAGCCGTAGCCCTTTTCGCTATACGTCAGCGCGGAGTTTCCCATGAACAGATCCGCATACATGACTCCGCCGGTGCCGCACACTTCGACGCGGTCCTCCATTCCACCGAGCTTTGCCCAGCTGTTCTCGACAATCCCAACCGCGCCGCCGTCGAACTCTACGATCGAGATCGAGTGCTCTTCGCAGCGAGTGCGGTGGCCGTGAATGATGCCGGTGCGCATATGCGAGAGCACACTCACCGGCTTCTGCACTGGCGCGAGCATCCATCGGAACCACGCGAAACCGTGACACCCCATGTCCATCAGCGCGCCACCACCGGACTGATCGAGGTCGTAGAACCAGTCGCTGTGCGGCCCTGAGTGCTTTTCGCACTGACGCAGGTAATAGATCGATCCAAGAGCTCCTTCGTGCGCGAGTTGCCTGACGCGCTCGTATTTCGGCGCAAAGCACAGTTCCTCGGCATACATCAGTTTGCGCTTGTGCGCCTTGCACACGGCAATCATCTCGTCGGCCTCCTCGAGCGTGAGGCACAGTGGCTTTTCGAGAATGATGTGCTTGCCCGCCGAGGCGGCACGAATGGTGACGGCGGCGTGCAGGCTATTGGGTAGACAGACGTCTGCGACATCGTAGTCTTCGCGGATCAGTGATTCGTCGAGATTTGTCGACCAGCGCGGAATGTGATGTTTGTCGGCGAACGCGCGCGCACGATCGTCACTCCGAGAGTAGACGCCGACGATCTCGGCATCAGGGACGAAGCGATGGTAGGACTCGGCGTGAATGTCCGCGATGAATCCCGCGCCAATGAGAAAGACTCGTACGGGGCTCATCAAAGGCGCTGCAGCAGATCCCGCGTGTAGCGAACACAGACTTCGAGATCTTCAATCCGCTGTTGCCCGGCCGTCTTTCCCTCGGGGCGTGGAGTCGCCAGTTTGGGCGTGCCCTTTTCAGCGATTGCAAGAAACCGACCGAGCTCCCATGCCGGCATCTTGCGCCAGTTGTCCCAGAACTGCGGATTGTAGATGGCGTGGATGCGTGGATTCGCCGACACCAAATTTTCGAAGATGATCGGCAGTCCGGGTTTCGCCTGGATGAATTTCCTGATCCACCCGTCGATGTCGACGTTACCCTCGCCCATGTTGACCCAGCGAACCGCGATGCCTTCGGGTGCCTTCCACACGGCGCTGTCGCGGACGTGACAGGTCTCGGCGTAAGGGCCAAGCACCTCCAGGGTCATGTGCGGATCTTCGAGCATCCACACAGGATTGCCGGAATCGAGGCAGACGCCCATGATGTCGCGGCCGATGGCGTCGATCATCATCTTCATCTCGCGCGCCTGGAGGTCGCCACCGTGGTTCTCGACGGCGAGCTTGATGCCCGAGTCGGCGATGCGCGTCCGGATGCTGCGAACCGCATTGATCGTGTTGTCGATGTGCATGTCGATTTGCGGCCGCTCCGGGTCGCCGCCGACAACGCAGCGCATGCAGGTTGCGCCGAAGATTTGCGACGCCTTGAGCGCCCGTCCGAGCTGTTCCTCCAGCGTCCCCTGCTCGGCGTTGAACGATCGAGCGCTCGGGCAGATCGAGCCGAATGCCAGTTGCAGCTTGATGCCGAGTCGATCCGCATGCTCGCGAATCTGCCGGGTCGCGGCCTCATCGCGAAGCGTCGCCGCCGGCAGCGACACCATCGCCCACGTCAGCTTGATCGAGCTCAGATAGTCGAGAAACTGGGCCGGAGTGAAGTTGTTGCCGCCTACGCTGCCATCAATCGAGCCCAGTTCGACATTGGCCGCCGCCGACCCAGCCAGCGCTCGTGAGGCGTGCAAAGCAGCCGCCGCGGTGCCAAGAATAAAGGCGCGTCGATGCATGGGGCTGATTGTAATCGCGCAATTCACCAATTCACCAATTGCGTGGGTTCGCAGTACCATGCCACCAGTCGCTATGGCCGACACCAGCCGGGAGAAGTTCGCGCAGCTCGTGTTCTACGTGCTGATCCTGATGGTCGGCTATCTCACCTACCTGGTGATCCATCCGTTCCTCGCTCCGCTGGCGTGGGCGACGGTGTTCGCGGTCATGTTCTATCGCGTTCATCTCGAATTGTCACCACGGATTGGACCGAGCGGCTCGGCCCTCGCCGCCACGTTGATGACTGCTGTCCTTATCGTCGCTCCCGGGGTCGTGCTCGTCTCGATCGTCGCGCGGGAGGCGCCGCAAGTCATCGACTACCTTCAGCAGATGTCGTTGAGCGCACCGACTCAGATCGACCGGGTATGGGAAGTCATCCGTCGCCGAAGCCCCATGCCGCTGCCTGAGGATCCCGCCTTTGTGGTGCGAGAGGGCGTGCAGCGCATTCTTGCGTTTCTTGCGCCGCGCGCCGGCGCGGCAGTCGCCGATCTGTTCGCGACGCTTGGCAGCCTGTTCGTGATGCTGTTTGCGATGTTCTTTCTGCTACGCGATGGACACACGCTGGCGCGGCAGGTCCGTGATCTGCTGCCGCTGCCCGAGTCCGCCCGCGATCGATTGATGACCGACACTCGCGATCTGATTATCGCGAGCGTGGGTGCGGCGCTGGTCGTCGCTGCGGTTCAGGGCACGATTGGTGGAGTGGCGTTCTGGGTGCTGGGAATCAGGGCCGCCGTCATCTGGGGCGTGGTCATGGCGGTCTGTTCGTTGATTCCCTTGGTTGGAGCGACGCTGGTCTGGGTCCCGACGGCACTGTGGTTGTTGCTGTCCGGAGAAATTGTCCGCGGAATCGTGCTCGTCCTGGTCGGCGTCTTCGCCATTGGCCTTACCGACAACATCCTGCGTCCGATTCTGCTCGCCGGCCGGACGACCGCGAGCGGCCTCGTCGTGTTTCTTGGACTGCTCGGTGGCGCCGCCGCCTTCGGCTTTATTGGTCTCGTGCTGGGTCCGATCATCCTGGTCACAGCAGGAAGCATGCTACGGGTATTCTCGCGCCGCGAGCAGTACGTCGTCACCGAGCATCTGACCACGGAGAAACACGGAACCTAAGCCACGGACTAACACGGTACGTCAGCCACGGACTAACACGGTACGTCAGCCACGGACTAACACGGTACGTCAGCCACGGACTAACACGGACTAACACGGAACGTCAGCCACGGAATGACAGGATGAACACGGAAACTGAAACCACGGAATGACACGGACTCACACGGAAGGAACCATGTTTGTCGTTGAACTGACTTACAAGGTGGCTTTGGATCAGATCGACGCGCACATGACCGAGCATGTGAAGTTTCTCAAAAAGTATTACGCCTCGGGCAACTTCGTTATCTCAGGACGAAAGATTCCGCGCGAAGGCGGGATCATTATCGCCGTGGGAGAGGACCGGGAGCAGATTGAGAGTCTGATCAAGGAAGATCCGTTCTACACATTCGGGCTCGCTGATTTCCGGGTGATTGAATTCCGCGCCAGCCAGCGCGCCGACTACATTCCGAAGAGGGTTGAATGAATCTGTTCGACGCGTTCGCAAATGACGTGCGCTCCGCTGTGCGGGCGCTGCATCATTCGCGCGGTTATACCCTATCGGTGATCGGAACTCTCGCCATTGGAATGGCCGTGACGATTGCCGCGCTCGCGCTCCTGAATGCGTCCATGATTCTGCCATTCCCCGGAGTGACCAAGCAGGAGCGCCTCGTACGAGTGTCGGTTACTCGAAACTGTGGACGCGGAGACTGCTGGGCACCCATGTCCTCGCCTGCCGATTACGCTGCGCTCTCCGAAGGATTGACCGGCCTCGAATCGCTGGCGGGCTACGCGGCCGGCAATGTGTCGGTCGGGATACCGCATGCGCGCGCGATGCGCGCGCTGCTGGCATCGGCGAACTACTTCGACGTGCTGGGCGTCCGTCCTGCAACTGGCCGCGTGTTCACGGCAACTGATGAAAGGACGAACGCGGGGGTTGCCGTGATCGGACATGCCGCCTGGATGCGCGAGTTTGGCGGTGATCCATCGGTTGTCGGTCGATCGATTCGTGTCGCCGGTGAGTTCGTTCAGATTGTGGGTGTCGCGCCTCCTTTCTTTATCGGGATCTATCGCGTCAGATCGGGAGTCGACAACCCTGACATCTGGCTGCCGATGTGGCTTGCGGATCGGCTGGTTCCGCTCGCGGAAGCGGACGTGCGCCGCGCCGAGCGTTCGGTCGATTTCGTCGGCCGACTGCGGGACGGCGTCGACGTTGAGGAGGTGCAGGCGCAAGCGGCTGTTGTTGCACAGCAAGTCGCAAGGCTTCGAAGCGAGACGCCGCCGGCGACCAGAGCTGAAGTGCGTCGCGTCTGGCGAGTTCGGCCCGAGAGCTGGCACTTCGGGGCAATCATCGTGCTGCCGATTCCAATTCTGGTGCTGGTGATTGCGTGTGTGAACGCGGCCAACCTGATGCTCGCGCGCGGATCGCAGCGGCAGCGCGAGATTGCCATTCGTCTGGCGATTGGTGCCGGTCGTCGGCGCCTCGTTCGCCAGTTGCTCGTCGAGAGTGCATGCCTCGTTATCCTGGCAACAATGGTCGCGCTCGGCCTCGCGTGGTGCGGTCTGCAGTTTGCCAGCAACCCGCTGGGAACGCCGATCCCGTTCGACGCGATCGTGCTCGCCTCGACGGTATTCACGGCTGCCGCAACGACGATGGCATTCGGCCTCATGCCGGCGCTCCGCGTCAGCGCGCAGCGTCCATCGACGACGCTCGGAACGATCGCTGGGCATAGTGATGCGGCACCGGGGCAGTCGCGCCTGCGACGCCTGTTGATTGTCGTTCAGGCAACGTTGTCGCTCGGCCTGCTGGCAACGGCTTGGCAGCTGGTATCAACGGTGCAGGCCGATTCCGTGTCGAGCGGGACGCCAGCCAATCGGCTTCTCATCGGCCGATTCGATCTGCAGCCTCTCAATGTGACCGCCTCGGCAACGGAGGGGTTCTACGCCGATCTTCTTCGCGGCATTTCGCGTCTTCCCGGCGTCGAGGCTGCGGGTCTCGCGCGCGCCACATCCGTGTGGAGTTTCGGCCGATCCTCGGCGTCAGTCCGCGTATGGCAGCTCTCGGATCCTCCCGAGGCAGGTCGCGGGGTGGGTGGTGGGTATGTCACCGGCGATCTCTTTCAAGCTGTCGGGCTGCGCGTGATTGGCGGCCGCGAGTTCGTCGATGCGGATCGTCACCACCCGCAACCCGAGGTTGCCGTGGTCAATCGTGCATTCGCCGCTCGCATGAATGGTCCTGTCATAGGCACCAACCTGCGCGTCGCACCACGAGGCCGTGATTTCCCGTCCGCGCTCGACGTTCGCATTATCGGGATCGTCGAGTCCACGGTCGAACCACGGCACGAGGATGGGCTCCCGGCAGAAAAGATGTATCTGCCGGTGCCGATTGAGCCGGAGCCGGCGCTCGCGGTGTACATCCGTACGAGAGATTCAGCGGCCGCACTCGCCCAACCTGTCCGCGAGCTGGTCAGCCGGGTCGATCCTCGCGTGCCGATTCAGGAGATCGGATCGCTGCAAGAGTTCAACGAGCGATCGTTCTCGCAGCAATTGTGGCTTGCCCGGGCGGCGGTCTTTGTCGGTATGGTCGGGCTTCTGCTCGCGACTGCGGGTTTGTACGGGATCTCGTCGTATGTGGTCTCGATGCGCGGTCGCGAGATCGCGATTCGAATGGCGGTCGGAGGAACGCCCGGCGCGATACTGTCGATGGTGCTCGGGCAGTCGATGCGCGTGGCCCTGGCCGGTCTAATCTTTGGCGGCGGCGCAGCTCTTCTAGCCAGCCGGATCCTTCAGTCGGAGTATCACGGCGTTGTCGGAATCAATCGTCCGGCGTTCGCCGGCGCAGTCGCGCTGTTTCTTGCCGCGATGCTTGTTGCGAGCGTGATCCCGGCCTATCGCGCGTCGCGGCTCGATCCTGTCGAGAAGTTGCAGCAAGCGTGACGAAGCCGCGCAGCTTGGTTCTCGCCTTCATCCAGAGCGCCGGCCACTTCACGTAAAGCCTGCCAGCCGAGTCGACGAGCTCCCGGAGCTCGTCGTATCCCGCGCTGACGGTTCGCGCTCGATGGAACTCCAGCGGCAATAAGAATGAGGGCTTGTGGGCGTTCTTCAACAGCAGTGTTCGATACACACGAAGATCGCGTTGCCAGTACGGCGGAAGGTCCTCGGGTTCTGCGAGCGCTGAATCAATCAGAGCGAGTTCTCGTTCTCTCGTTC
>DASTVZ010000030.1:0-14506 GCA_035758845.1 Vicinamibacterales bacterium | reverse complement strand
GGTGCCCTTGAACTCCTCGAAGATGACTTCGTCCATCCGCGACCCCGTGTCGATGAGCGCAGTCGCGATGATCGTCATCGATCCGCCTTCTTCGATGTTGCGAGCGGCGCCAAAGAAGCGCTTCGGCCGCTGAAGCGCGTTGCTGTCGACGCCACCGGAGAGCACCTTGCCCGATGGCGGGACGATCGTGTTGTAGGCGCGCGCCAACCGGGTAATCGAGTCGAGCAGAATGACCACGTCCTTCCGGTGCTCGACCAGGCGCTTCGCCTTTTCAATCACCATCTCGGCCACCTGCACGTGCCGGGTTGCGGGCTCGTCGAAGGTCGACGAAATGACCTCTCCTTTCACCGAGCGCTGCATGTCGGTGACTTCTTCCGGCCGCTCGTCGATGAGCAGCACGATCAGGTACACCTCGGGATGATTCGTCGTGATGCTGTTGGCGATGTTCTGCAGCAGCATGGTCTTGCCGGTCCGCGGCGGCGCCACGATCAGTCCGCGTTGGCCTTTGCCAATCGGGACCATGAGATCCATCACGCGCGCAGACAGGTTATCGGACGCGGTCTCGAGACTGATCCGGTTCTGCGGATAGAGCGGTGTGAGGTTTTCGAAGAAGACTTTTTCGCGCGCCTTCTCGGGCGGTTCGAAGTTGACCGCTTCAACTTTGATCAGCGCGAAATACCGCTCCCCTTCCTTCGGTGGACGAATCTGGCCGGAAACCGTATCTCCGGTGTGAAGGTCGAACTTTCGTATTTGTGAGGGGGAAACGTAGATGTCGTCCGGGCCTGGCAGGTAGTTGTAGTCGGGGGCGCGAAGAAAACCGAAGCCGTCGGGCAAGGTTTCGAGCACGCCCTCCGAAAACAGCAGCCCGCTCTTCTCGGCGCGCGAACGAAGGATCTCGAAGATCAACTCCTGCTTCCGCATGCCGGACGATCCCGGCACGTCCAGCTGCTTTGCGATCTTCGTGAGCTCGGTGACGCTCATATCTTTGAGCGTCGACAGTTCAACCACCGGCGCCGCCGGCTGGCCTTCCACCGCGACGGCCACCTGCTCCGGGCGTCCCCGCCCGCGGGCGTGTCGGTCGTGCGCAGGCCTGCCTGTATTCACGGGTGCCGCTCCCTCGCTGCTCTTGCTATCAGTTTCCACAGTTCATCCAATCCTTCGCCGCTCGTTGCCGAAACTGGCAGCGGCGGCCTTCCGAGAATCCGCTCGAGCTCTTTGAGGTTCCGAATGCGTTCCGAACGATTCAACTTGTCGATCTTCGTCGCGACCACGTGGCGCGCGACCCCGCGGGCGTCAAACCATCGAGCAGCATCGAGGTCTGAATCAAGACCCGGGTGACGCGCGTCGATCAAATGCAGTGTCGCGCGAGGTGCGCGCTCGCTTTCGTGATCCGGGATCCGTGGTCCGGGATCCGATCCCGGAGTTGCTCGGACAGTCCGATCGGATCCCGGATCCCGGACCACGGATCCCGACGCGTAATACGCGGCCGCTACCGCTCCAAGCTCCGAGGCTGCGTCCGATCCCCCGCGCGCGTATCCGTATCCGGGCAGATCGACGAAGTACACGCGCCACTGGCCCGGTCCGCCGGGTCCCCCCTCGACCGTGACCCGGTAGATGTTGGCGAGCCTCGTCT
The DNA here is from genome assembly GCA_035758845.1 of Vicinamibacterales bacterium. GTDB lineage: Bacteria > Acidobacteriota > Vicinamibacteria > Vicinamibacterales > 2-12-FULL-66-21 > JALZOC01. The sequence continues at coordinate 12,873 of DASTVZ010000030.1, read as the reverse complement.
TACCAGGAGCCGCACTGGTGCGCGCGAGCTTCGCGCGCGTCAGCGCATTCAACAGCGTCGACTTGCCGACGTTGGAGCGCCCCGCGAACGCAAACTGGGCGAGCCCGTCCGCTGGGATGTCGTCCGCGCGGCCGCCAGACGCCGCGCTGGTGACGAACTGCGCGCTCAGAATTTTCAATATCAGGATCCGGCATCCGGAATCCGGGATCCGGATCCCGAACGGATCCCGCATCCCGGATCACGCATCCCGGCAAGCGTCAGTGAGTAATCGTATCGTCCGAAATCGCCGGCTGAACGTCGGGTTGCGGCGCCGCCGGTGCGATCGCGGGCAGCGGGCCGGCGAGCGCTATCTTCAGCACCTCGTCCATCGTGTCGACCATATAGATGTCGAGAGTGTCGAGGACGTTCTTGGGAATGTCCGCGAGGTCCTTCTCGTTATCGCGCGGCAGCAGGATCGTCTTCAGACCCGCCCGGTGGGCGCCGAGCACCTTTTCCTTGACGCCGCCGATCGGCAGCACTTTGCCGCGCAGCGTGATCTCGCCCGTCATCGCGACATCTTTCCTGACCGGCACCTGCGACAGGGCTGAGACGAGCGCCGTCGCCAGCGTAATGCCCGCCGACGGGCCGTCCTTCGGAATCGCCCCTTCCGGAATGTGCACATGGACGTCAGTCGTCCGCGTGAAGTTCTTCGGGATGTGATATTCGTTCGCCTTCGATCTGACGTAGCTCATCGCGGCTTGCGCCGACTCCTGCATCACGTCGCCGAGCTTGCCGGTGAGTGTCAGACGCCCCTTGCCGGGCATCAGCGTCGCTTCGATGACGAGGATTTCGCCGCCGACTTCTGTCCAGGCCAACCCGGTCGCGACGCCGACTTCGTTTGACTCCTCGGCAAGCGTGGGGCGGAATCGCGGGACGCCGAGATACTCGGTGACCTTCGTTGCCGTGATCTCTTCGCTGAACGTCCGCCCTTCGACGACGACCTTGCGCGCGATCTTCCGGCAAATGGATGAAATCTCACGCTCGAGATTCCGGACGCCGGCCTCGCGCGTGTAGCGCTGGATGATGGCCTGGAACGCTTCGTCGAGGAAGGTGATGTTCGCTTTCGTCAGTCCAGCGCCTTCGATGGCTTTTGGCGACAGGAACTTTTTCGCGATCTCGATCTTTTCCTGCTCCGTGTAGCCGGCAAGCTGCAGCACTTCCATGCGATCGCGCAGCGCCTGCGGGATCGTGTGCAGCACGTTGGCCGTGCAGATGAACATGACGTTCGAGAGGTCGTACTCGACGTCGAGGTAATGATCGAGGAACGTGCTGTTTTGTTCGGGGTCGAGGACCTCGAGGAGCGCCGCCGACGGATCGCCGCGGAAGTCCATCGACATCTTGTCGACTTCGTCGAGCAGGAACACCGGGTTCATCGTCCCGGCCTTCTTCATCATCTGGATGATCTGGCCGGGGAACGCGCCGATGTAGGTGCGACGATGACCGCGGATTTCAGCTTCGTCGCGCACGCCGCCGAGCGAGAGGCGGACGAACTTGCGATTCATCGAGCGGGCGATCGACTTGGCCAGCGAGGTCTTGCCGACTCCGGGAGGGCCGGAGAAGGTCAGGATCGTCGCTTTCGGCTTCTTGACCAGCGCCCGAACGGCGAGGAACTCGAGAATGCGGTCCTTGATCTTTTCGAGCCCGTAGTGATCTTCGTTGAGGATCTGCTCGGCGCGCTTCAAGTCGCGGCTTTCCTTGGTCTTCTTGAACCAAGGCACCGCGATCAGCCAGTCGAGATAGTTGCGCGAGACGGTGGCTTCGGCCGACATCGGCGGCATTGCCTCGAGCCGCTTCAGTTCCTGGATGGCCTTCTCAGCTACTTCCGCGGGCATCTTCGCCTGCTCGATCTTCTTCTTCAGATCGTCGACTTCGTTGCCCTTCTCGTCCTTGCGTCCCAGTTCCTTCTGGATCGCCTTCATCTTCTCGTTGAGGTAGTACTCCTTCTGCGCCTTCTCCATCTGCTTTTTCACGCGCGACTGGATCCGGCGATCGACCTGGAGCTTGTCCACCTCGGCTTCGAGAATTCCGGCAATGCGATTCAACCGCTCGACCGGCGAAATGATCTCGAGCAGGTTCTGTTTCTCGTCAACACCGACCAGCAGGTGCGCGGCAATCGTGTCGGCCAGCTTGCCCGGGTCGTCGACGCGCACCGCCGCAATCATCGCGTCGTAGTGCAGGTTGTTCGACAGCTTCACGTACTGCTCGAACAGCGACACGACGCGGCTCATCGTGCCCTCGGCATCGACGCCCGCTTCCTTGTGCTTCGGGATCACCTTGACGACGACGCGGTAGAAGCCTTTGTCTTCTTTCCACTCGACGGCGCGCGCGCGCTCGATGCCTTCGACCAGGACCTTGATGTTGCCGTCGGGCAACTTCAGGCTCTGGACGATATTGGCGACGCAGCCCATGGTGAAGATGTCGGACGGCTGCGGATCGTCGACCGCGGCATCGTGCTGGGCGGCGAGAAAGATCCGCTTGTCCTTCACCAGCGCGTGCTCGAGCGCCCGGGTGGAGGAAGGACGTCCAATGACAAACGGCATCATCATGTGCGGAAACACGACGACGTCGCGAAGCGGGACTATGGGTAAGGTTTCGTAGAGTTCCATGGTAGAGACGCTGAAATTTCTGATTGCTGATTTCTGAATGCCGATTGAACGCACAATCAGCAATCAGCAATCGAAAATCAGCAATTAGTTAGCCTGCCTTTTCAATCAGCGTAATGGGCTTTTCCTTGGACTGCACGACCTCGCGGGTGATGACGCACTCGCGGATCTTCTTCTGGCCGGGGAGGTTGTACATCAGGTCGAGCATGAGATCCTCGATGATCATCCGGAGGCCGCGGGCGCCAATCTTGCGTGCGAGTGCCGCTTCCGCAATCGCCTCGAGCGAATCATCGGTGAAGCGCAGCTTCACGTTCTCGTACTCGAACAACTTTTGATACTGACGCGTGATGGCGTTGCGAGGCTGCGTCAGAATCTGAACGAGGGCGGCCTTGTCGAGTTCGTGGAGCGTGCCGACGATCGGCAGGCGTCCAACGAATTCTGGAATCAGGCCGTACTTGATGAGGTCTTCCGGCTCGAGCATTTCGAGCGTCGTCCCCACGTCGCGGTTCGAGACCGATTTGACGTCGGCCTTGAAGCCGAGGGTTTTCTTGCCCGTGCGCCGGTCGATCTGCTTGTCGAGACCGACGAAGGCCCCACCGCAAATGAACAGGATGTTCGTGGTATCGACCTGGAAGAATTCCTGGTGCGGATGCTTGCGCCCGCCCTGCGGCGGGACGTTCGCGACGGTGCCCTCGAGAATCTTCAGCAGCGCCTGTTGGACCCCCTCGCCGGAAACATCGCGCGTGATCGACGGGTTTTCATCCTTGCGGCAGATCTTGTCGACTTCATCGATGTAAATGATGCCCTGCTGGCACTTCTCGATGTCGCCGCCCGCGGCCTGCAGCAGCTTCAGAATGATGTTCTCGACGTCCTCTCCGACATAGCCCGCTTCGGTCAAGGTCGTCGCATCGACGATGGTGAAGGGAACCGACAGAAGCTTTGCGAGTGTCTGGGCGAGGAGGGTCTTGCCGGTGCCGGTCGGACCAATGAGCAGGATGTTCGATTTGGTGAGCTCGATGTCGTTGCGGCTGCGGGTCTGCTTTTGAATCTCGATCCGCTTGTAATGGTTATAGACCGCGACCGCGAGCTTCTTCTTCGTCTGCTCCTGGCCGATGACGTATTCGTCCAGGAACTTCTTGATTTCCTGCGGGACAGGCAGCGAGGTGCGCGCCCCGCCGCGTGCCTCGAACTTGTTGTCGTCGGCGATGATGTCGTTGCAGACCTCGACGCATTCATCGCAGATGAAAACCGTGGGTCCTGCAATCAGTTTGCGGACGTCGTTCTGGTCCTTGTTGCAGAACGAGCAGCGGAGAATCTCGCCGTCGCCGGCTTTTTTAACCATGGGTTCTTCGAAACTGGGCCATCCGTCGCCTACGCCCGCTTCCGGATGACATCGTCAATAATACCGTATTCTTTGCCCTGTTCGGGGCCCATGATGTAATCCCGCTCGGTATCGTCCTGTATTCGCTTCAAGGGCTGGCCGGTGTGCTGGGCCAGGATTTGGTTCAGCCGTTCCCGCGTTCGGAGCAGCTCCCGCGCGTGGATATCGATGTCGGTGGTCTGGCCGCCCAACCCCTGGACCCAGGGCTGATGAATCAAAATCCGTGAGTTCGGGAGGGAGTATCGCTTGCCTTTCGCCCCTGCGGCCAGCAGTACCGCGGCGACCGAGGCGGCCTGTCCGATGCAGTAAGTGGCCACGTCGGGCTTGATGAACTGCATCGTGTCGTAAATCGCCATCCCGGCGGTCACGACGCCGCCGGGGCTATTGATATACAGAAGGATATCGCGGTCCGGATCTTCCGCTTCCAGGAAGAGCATCTGGGCGATGACCAGATTGGCGATGTTGTCGTCGATCGGCGTACCGACGAAGATAATGCTGTCCTTCAACAGCCGCGAAAAGATGTCGTAGGCCCGTTCCCCTCGGTTGGTCTGTTCGACCACCATCGGGATGAGCTGCATGCGTTCGGCCATAAAAAATCGATCCCCGAAGTTCTCGTCGCGCGTTCGGATTGCTGGGGGTGCCGTCGTTTGAAATCAGGGAGGTGTCGGGATCGTCGCCGTAATTGTACCACGCGGTCGTGACAATCCGAAACCTTCTCCCGACAAAACTATCGGCTCATCCCGCCTGAATCTTTGTGGCTTTGGAGAGCAGGAACTCCACGGTCTTCTCGCGGCGCAACCCCGAGTAAAGGCGTGCAATGCCCCCCTCCTTCTCGAGTTTCGCCCGAACCGCCGCCGCCGAGCGGTTGCTCCGCTCGGCGTAGCGCTCCACTTCCGCGTTAATCTCGTCGTCGCTGACCGTGATGTGCTCCCGCCGTGCGACCTCGTCGAGTGCCAGCGCGCCGCGAACCGCCTCCGCTGCGGGCTCGCGCTGCTTCTCCCGAAACTCTTCCCAGTTGATGTTCACCTTCATCGGATCGATTTGCTGATCCATCAGCCGCCGGACGAATTCTTCCATGCGGCGATCGATTTCTCGATCGAGAAGCGAGGCCGGCAGCTCGAAGGTGACCCGCGACGCCAGCTGATTCAGTAGTTCCCCCCGCAGATCGCGCTCTACTTCATGTGACGCTTCGTGCTCGAGGTCGGATCGCACGCGCGTCCGCAACGACTCCAGGTTCTCGAAGTCTCCCAGATCCTTCGCGAACTCGTCGTCGAGTTGAGGGACCACGCGCGTGCGAATGGCTTTGATCGCAACCGAGTAATTGACGGTCGTTCCGGCCAGTTCCTCGACCGGGTAATCGTCCGGAAATCGAATGTCGAACGTCTTCTGCCGCCCTTCGTCCATCCCGATCAGCTGATCGTCGAAGCCAGGCGGGTTTGCGCTCGCGCCGATCTCGACGGTCACATCGTCGTGCTTATCGCTCTGCGGTTCGCTGGATCGTGGCGGAGAGGGCTCGCCGGCGATCACGACGAGCGGTTCTTCTTCTTTCGGGATGGCCGTGCGAACCAGATCCATCACGACCGAGTCGCCGCGCTGGATGCCGCGCGCTTCAACCACGGGTTCGTACCGCGCCGCACGCTCGCGCAGATTGTTGAGCGCGTCGTCGACCGCCGCGTCCGACACCGTCGCGTTCTTCTGGTGCAGCGTAATGGTGGCGTAGTCGCCCGGTTCAATCGGCGGCACAGTTTCAAATGAGGCCGTGAATTTCAGCGGCTGCCCTTCTTCGACGACCACGTCGCGGATGTCGGGAGTATCGACCGGCTCGACGCCGCGTTCTCGCAGCGCCTCGTCGACCGCGCGCGGGATCAGGCCGTGCGCGACATCGTGCAGGATCTGATCGCGGAACCGCTGGCGCACCACCTTTGGCGGCACTTTGCCCGGGCGAAACCCCGGCACGCGCGCCGCGCGGCTGTAATCGCGCGCCACCTTATCTATTTCCGCGTCGACCACCGTGCTCGGAATCTCGACGACGAGGTTTTTCTGTGTGTCGCTGACGTTGATGAATTCGGTTTTCATTTCTACAAATGCTCGTCCGCCTCCGCTCCTTTGGAGCTTCGGCGAGACAGCCTTCGCCGTGCGCTAACCAGTGCTCGACGTGATTTGGCGCGTCGCGCCATCCTTCGGCACGGCACGACGCGCCTGGCCGAAGCCTCGCCCAGCGTTAGCTCAAGAGGCGAAGGGCTGGCGGCGGAGGGACTCGAACCCCCACGGCTTGTGGCCAAGAGATCCTAAGTCTCTCGCGTCTGCCAATTTCGCCACGCCGCCCCGACCTTTGATTCTAACCTGCGCTGGCGCGGATTCTGCACACCCTTTACCCGGAGGTTTCCGCGATGGCTCGGTCTATGTGGAAGGGGTCGCTGGCGTTCGGACTGGTCAATATCCCGATCGAACTGTATAGCGCAACTCGCGATCACCGCCCGAAATTCCGCCTGCTCCACGCCAAGGATGAAGCGCCGATCCGCTACGAACGGGTCTGCCAGACCGAGGGGAAACCAGTCGGCTGGGAAGATCTGGTGAAGGGCTACGAATATGAGAGGGGGCAATTCGTCGTCCTGACCAAGGACGATTTCAAGACGGCGGCAGTCGAAAAGACCAAGACCATCGACATCATTGATTTCGTCGATCCGAAGGACGTCGACGAGCGATATTTCGAGACGCCGTACTACTTGCAGCCGGCGAAGGGGGCCGAACGATCGTATGCGCTCCTTCGCGAGGCGATTCGAGAATCCGGCAAGCTCGGTATCTCCAAGATCATCCTTCGCGATGCGCAGCATCTCGCGGCAGTCGAAGCCATTGGCGATGCCCTGGTTTTGACGATGATGCGGTTCGCCGATGAACTTGCGGAGCTGACTGAGTTCAGATTTCCAAAGGCGGAGGGAATCAGACCCGCCGAATTGAAAATGGCCAGGCAACTCATCGACAGCCTCAGCGCGGATTGGGATCCTGAGAAGTACACCGACGAGTACCGCGACAACCTGATGAAGGTTATTCAAGCGAAATTGAAGGGGCGGCGTCCGCGCCTGCAGGAGCGGGAGACGGCTCAGTCGGCCGACGTGGTGGATCTGATGGCGCGCCTGCGCGCGAGCCTCGAAGGCAAGGGCTCGGCAAGCCCGAAGGCGCGGCCGGCGGCCAAAAAAGCGGCCGGGAAGACGACCCGCCGAAAGTCCAAACACGCGGCTTAGAAGGAACCTTTTCCCTTTTCCCTTTTCCCTTTTGCCTTTCATATACTTGCCGGATGTCCTCTCTGGCCGTTGACCGCTCATCAGTAGTTGACTGGTATCGGCGCAACCGGGCGCGGACGCGCGCGCTATTCGATTTGATCGATCCGTCCGCGTATTACTCGCGGCCGATCGCGCTGCGAAACCCCATCGTTTTTTACGAGGGACATCTCCCCGCCTTCAGCGTGATTTCATTTCTGCGTCGCGGCCTGGGCAGACCGGCGGTTGACGCTCGGCTCGAGAAGCTGTTCGAGCGCGGCATTGATCCTGACAGTAGCGACACTGCCGTCCCGCGAAGCGGCGCGAATACCGATTGGCCGTCGCGCGATGAAGTGCTCGACTTTGCCCGTCGCGCCGATACCGCCATTCTCGAGGCGCTGGAGGAGGCCGAGCTTCGCGACGATCGTCCGGCGATGCACCGCGCGCAGGCGCTCTATACGGCGCTCGAACACGAGGCGATGCACCAGGAAACACTGCTCTACATGTGGCATCGGCTTCCGTTTCACCACAAGAACCAGCCGGGATCCGGGATTCGTGGTCTGGGATCGGAAAAGAGTGATTCCTGGTTTCCGCCTTCCGCCTTCGCCAAGGCTCCGGCGGACCGCCGTAGCTTTAGCGGAGGCTGGTCAGCCCGAAGATCTCGATCGACTGAACGAGTCCGCGTCCCCGCCGGCATCGCCACACTCGGCGCCGATCGCAATCGCATTCCCTTCGGTTGGGACAACGAGTTCGACGAGCACCGCGTCGACGTGCGCGCATTCGAGATCGATGTTCACAATGTGACGAATGCGGAGTTTCTCGACTTTGTCGAAGCCGGCGGGTATCGGGATCGATCGCTGTGGTGCGACGAGCACTGGAAATGGGTGCAGGAGAATGGGATCACTCATCCATCCTTCTGGTCTGCTCCCCAAGGCCCAACAGCCTCCCGCTCGTGGATCGGAATGTTCGAGACCATCCCGCTTCCCCCCGATTGGCCGGTTTACGTCAGTCACGCCGAAGCGGACGCTTACGCGCGGTGGAAGGGACGACGACTGCCAAATGAAGCGGAGTATCACCGCGCCGCCTTTGGGACGCCTGACGGCCATGAGCAGTCTTATCCGTGGGGAGAAGCCGCGCCAGGCGCGGAGCGCGGCAACTTTGATTTCGCGCGGTTCGAACCAGCGCCGGTGGGATCCTATGCCGCAGGTGCAAGCGCGTGGGGCGTGCACGATCTCGTCGGCAACGGATGGGAATGGACGTCCACCGTGTTCGGTCCGTTTCCTGGCTTCGAGCCGATGGCGTCGTACCCGGAGTACTCGGCGGATTTTTTCGACGGACAGCACTACGTCATGAAGGGCGCATCGACGGCGACCGCGAAGGAACTGATCCGCCGAAGCTTCCGCAACTGGTTCCGGCCCAATTATCCGTACGTGTATGCGACCTTTAGGACGGTACGCTGAGTCGGGATCCGTCCTTCGGCAAGCTCAGGACGCCCTGAGCCTGTCGAAGGGCGTGGTCCGGGATCCGGGATCCGATTAATGATGATTACTACCGCCGCAACCGAATTCGCGAGCGAGGTGCGCCGCGATCTCCAGCTGACGCCGAAGCAGCTTCAGTCGAAATATCTCTACGATCCTCTCGGCTCGAGCCTGTTCGAAGCGATTTGCCGATTGCCGTGGTACCGAATCACGCGTGCGGAGAATCGACTGTTGATCACGCACGCCGGAGAAATCGTCTCGGCCCTCGGCCCGGATCCCACCACAATCGTGGAACTCGGGCCGGGCAGTGGCGAGAAACTCGCCGTGCTCGCCGAAGCGTTGCAAGCGGCCGGAGGCGTCGCACGCGTCCACATTATTGATATCTCCTCCCAGGCGCTGGAACAGACAGAGCAGCGGCTCACCCGGTTACAGCACGTGTCTGTCGTCGGCCATCAGTCGACCTACGAGGTTGGATTACGGCGGGCGGCTGCGGCGCGAGATGGTGATGGTTCGATGCTGGTGCTGTTGCTCGGCTCGAACATCGGGAACTTCGATACCCCCGCCGCGCTCGCGTTCCTGCGTCGAATTCGTGACGTGCTGCAAGCTGGAGATTTTCTGCTGCTCGGCGCGGACCTGGTGAAACCGGAGCGCGAACTCCGCCTCGCCTACGATGATCCGCTTGGCGTGACCGCGGCATTCAACAAGAACCTGCTCGTGCGTATCAATCGTGAGCTCGGTGGCACCTTCAATCTCGACGCGTTCGACCACCGCGCCGCGTGGAATGCCCTCGAACAGCGTATCGAAATGCGCCTCGTCAGTCGTGCCGACCAGATCGTCCGGATCGAGGCGGCCGGACTGTCTGTCCCGTTCGTCCGCGACGAACACATCTGGACGGAGAGTTCGTACAAGTACCAGCCCGATCAGATCGAGCAGATGGGTGCCGAGTGCGGGTTCGCGTTGCGCGATCAGTGGATTGACGCCGACGCGCGCTTCGCGCTGTCACTCATGGTGGGTGTGTAATCTTTGGCGGCTGGCGGCTGGCTACGCTAAAGATCGTCATCGTTCCGGCCGATAGCTTCGCGCGTGAGCACTCGTCGGACGTGTGTCGTCACCGCCGATCAATGGGGCAAGCCCGAGCGTAACGCCGCTGGCGATCCGATCTGTCGCTGGTGTCACACTGTCGTCAAGTCGCCGCGACGCACCTTCTGCAGTGATGCCTGCGTTCACGAATGGAAGATTCGAAGTAGTCCGTGGTACGTTCGCCAACAGATCAAGAAGCGGGACAAAGGCGTTTGTCAGATCTGTGGTTTCAACGTGCTCCAGGCGCATCGGCAGTGGACGCGTTCGAAACCGCCGGTAACGGATCGCGCCGCGAGACGCGCATGGCGCGCCGCGCGTCCCAGGTGGGAAGCCGATCATATTGTTCCCGTCGCTGATGGCGGCGGCGAGTGCGGGCTTGAAAACTATCGATTGCTCTGCCGTGCGTGCCACGTGTCGGTCACGCTGGCATGGCGTGCACAGCGAAGCCGCCAGCCAGCCGCCAGGAGCCAGCAAGTCATTGACAATTTCGCCCCACCATTCGTCCCTCAGTAGCCGACTGAGCCTCATTAGTTCCGCCCTTATTGCCAACCTTCAGGCGCCGGATTTCGTCTAAGCCAGCGTCCGGAACACGTCAGGCACTGCAGGTTCCTCCTCGGATCTGCGGGTTCGGTAGGGTCAATCTTCATGCGAACAGCGGTTGTGCTTGTCGCCGTGTGCATCACGGCAATCAGTGTCAAGGCTGCGCCGCCGGTGGCGCGCGTTGCGGCAACGTTCGTGCCTGAGGCGACGGCGATTCGTGTCGATGGTGAATTGAACGATGCGCTCTGGCAGACGGTCCCGCCGATCACCGAGTTTCAGCAGCGGGATCCGCGCGAAGGCGCGGCGCCGACATTTCAGACCGAAGCACGGGTCGCGTACGACGCGACAGCGCTCTATGTCGCGGTGCAGGCCTCCGATCCTGATCCAGGCAAAATCGTCGGCATCCTTACGCGGCGCGACGAACGCTCACCGTCGGATTGGGTCAGCATCCTCGTCGATTCATTTCACGACAAGCGATCAGCCTTCCAGTTCGCGGTCAACCCGGCCGGCGTGAAGCAAGACAGCTATTGGTTCAACGATACCAACAACGATGACGGGTGGGATGCGGTCTGGGATGTTGCCGTGTCACGCGGCGAGGACGGCTGGCGCGCGGAGTTCAGGATCCCGTTCTCGCAGCTGCGGTATCGTCCCTCGCAAACCTCGACGTTTGGCCTGGCGATCACCCGCACGATCGGCCGCCTCAACGAGACGTCAACGTGGCCGCTGCTTGCGAAGAGCGCTAATGGCTATGTGTCGTCGTTCGGCGAGCTGACAGGTCTGCGACTCGATCGCGCTCCGAAGCGTCTCGAGGTCGTGCCGTACGTCGTCGGTCAGGTTAGGACCCAGCCTGGCGAACCAGGCAACTCATTGATCAACACCACCGATCCGGATGGATCCCTCGGTGTCGACCTCAAGTACGCGCTGAAGCCCGGGCTGACGCTCACCACCACGGTCAATCCTGATTTCGGTCAGGTTGAAGCCGATCCTGCGGTCGTGAACTTGTCGGCGTTTGAAACCTTTTTCGCGGAGCGCCGGCCCTTCTTCGTCGAAGGGGGCGGCATCTTTAACTTCAGCGTCGATTGCAATGACGGCGATTGCAGCGGGCTGTTCTATTCGCGACGAATCGGGCGGACGCCGCGGGGGGAGCCGGATGTTCCGGACGGAGGCTACTCGGCGTCGCCAGCCCAAACAACGATCCTCGGCGCGGCCAAACTCACTGGCCGGATCGGCAACTTCTCGGTGGGCGCGCTGAACGCCGTCACCTCTGACGAGGATGCGATTATCGCGAACGGCACGGCACAGACGCGTCAGACGATCGAACCGCTCACCAATTACGCCGTCGTCCGCGCGCGCCGCGAATTCACCAATCAATCGTCGCTCGGGTTCATGACGACGTTCACCAATCGCAATCTGGATGATTCGACCCGGTTCCTCCCGGGTGGGGCTTACACCGGCGGCCTCGATGCGGATTGGCGTCTGGGTCCGAAATATGCCATCCGAGGATTTCTCGCCGGCAGCAGCGTGCATGGTGAAGCGCAGGCGATTGACGAACTGCAGCGCAGCAACGTTCATAGTTTTCAGCGACCGGACGCTACCGACCTCACCTACGACCCGACTCGGACGTCGATGAACGGATACGCGGGTTCCGCCTCGGTTTCCAAGATCGCCGGTCAACGAATGGTGTTCAGCTCGAACGTCAGCTTCAAGAGCCCCGGATTCGAAATCAACGACGTCGGCTTCCTGCAACGCGCCGATCAGCGTTCGATGAGCAACTGGGTGCAGATCCGTTACGACAAGCCGTCGCAGAAGTGGCTGCGCAGCTTCCGCTACAACCTGAACCAGTGGGCCTCCTGGAACTACGATGGCGATCGGCTGTTCTCGGGCTACAACGTGAACGCGCATGCTGTGTTCAAGAACAACTGGGCGACCGGAACCGGCGGCAACATCAACCCGCAGCCGTTTGACGATCGCGGGACGCGCGGCGGACCTGGCGTGTACGGCAATGCCCAGCAATCGATTTGGGCATACCTGGAGAGCGATCAGCGACCCGCCGTCTCCGTGGACGTATTCACGTTCAATCTACGAGACGGCAAAGGCACGACCCTGCACAACGTCAGTCCGAGCATCTCCTACCGTCCATCGTCATTCTTGAGAATGAGTGTCGGGCTGAATCTCTCGCTCAATCACGACGAATCGCAATGGGTCGAGAACACTGATGACGGGCGTTATGTCTTTGCCCGACTGCATCAACAGACCGTAGGCATCAGGACGAGGCTGAACTATACGGTGACGCCGGCACTCTCGATTCAGATGTATGCGGAGCCGTTCGTATCCGCCGGCGAGTACTCGAACTTCAAAGAGCTGGTTGACGGGAGATCGAAATCGTACGAAGGCCGCTACAAGCCGACCGAGTACGCCGGCAATCCTGATTTCAACTACCGATCGTTCCGCACGACCAACGTGCTACGGTGGGAATACAAGCCCGGTTCGACGCT
>DASTVZ010000028.1:0-6191 GCA_035758845.1 Vicinamibacterales bacterium | reverse complement strand
CGCAGCTACCGGTCGCGCCAGCGCTTCGCGCTGGCGACGGAGCACGTGGAGGAAACACAAGCGTCGAACTGATTCACGCCTCGCTTGTGTTTTCCTCCACGTGCTCCATCGCAGACGCCGGCCGAAGGCCGGCGCGCGACCGGTCGGCACCAACGTCTGTTGCCTCGCCGTCCCGCTACGCCATCATTGACCGACGCACGATTCGAAAAAGATTCGGTGATCGATTCGCGCGCTGGCCGGAGTGAGAAGTCTTCTCGGCGCCCTTTGCGCGCTCTGCGCGAGATCCTTCGGGTCTCGGCAGTGACTAGGCTGGCTAAGGCTAGTCAGAGCGAAAATTAGACTCCGTTGTCCTGTGACGTTCTTCTTCGGGATTTGACACCGAATACTCCGAGCCGTACTCTCAAACGGCGAGTTTCTCTGCGAACAGCTCATGAGCTCTATTACTCTCACCGTCAATCGCCAGCGCCACACGGTTGACGTCGATCCGACGACTCCGCTTCTGTATGTTCTCAGCGACGATCTTGGTCTCCGCGGGCCGAAGTTCGGCTGCGGCCTCGGACAATGCGGTGCGTGCACCGTGCTGTCGGGCGGTCGCGCGATTCGCTCGTGCGTGACCCCGGCCAGCGCGGTTGCGGGAGCTGAGATCACGACGCTCGAAGGACTCGGCACGGTCGATCGTCCACATCCCATCCAAAAGGCGTTCGTTCAGGAAGAAGCGGCGCAGTGCGGCTTCTGCCTCAGCGGCGTGATTCTCACCGCGAAAGCGCTTCTCGATCAGAATCCGAAAGCCAGCGACGCCGAGGTCCGCCAGGCGATGTCGACCGTCTTGTGTCGCTGCTTCACGCACGTTCGCATGCTTCGCGCGATCAAACGTTATCGCCAGGAGGTGTGACCTGACACCTGACGCGCGTGATGCATTCGTCCGTGCCGGCTTCTCGCGGCGCGATTTTCTCAAGACGTCTGGCGTGCTGGTGGTCACGTTTGGTACGGCGTCTGTGGTTGGCGCGCAAGGCCCCTTCGATACGCGGCCGTCGCATATCGATCCGCAGAAACTCGATTCCTGGGTCGCGATCGCCGCAGACGGTAAGGTCACCGCGTATACGGGCAAGGCCGAACTTGGCCAGGGTATGTTCACAGCGCAGACGCAGCTCGTTGCAGAGGAGCTGAGCGTGCCCGTAAGTTCCGTGACGCTGGTTCAGTGCGACACGTCCGTGTGCCCCGATCAGGGGACGACGTCGGGCAGCCAGTCGACGCCGACCAACTTCAATGAACGCAATCTCGCACAGGCGGCCGCGACGGCGCGCGAAGCGCTGGCAACCATGGCGGCGACGCGGCTGGGCGTGTCTCGCGATCAGCTCGCGATTGATGGCGGTGCGATTTCGATCAAAGGCAACGACAGCAGGCGCGTCACCTACGGAGAGCTGCTCGCAGGCAAAGCCTTCAATCTTCACATCGATCCGCAGGCAAAACGGAAACCTGCCGGCGAATGGAAAGTGCTCGGCCAGCCCGTGCCGCGGCTCGACATGGCGGCGATGATCGCTGGGGAGTTCGAGTTCATTCACAACGTTCGCGTGCCGGGCATGCTGCACGGCGTTGTCGTCCGTCCACCCGCGCCAGGCGCGACGCTCACGGGTATCGACGAAAGCTCGATTGCCGGTATGTCCGGGATCGTCAAAGTAGTCACGAGGAAGAACTTCGTTGGGGTCGTCGCCGAGAAACCGTGGCAAGCGCGCCAAGCCGCTGCAAAGCTGAAGGTCTCGTGGACGCAGGGAACCGGGTTGCCGTCGCCGCGCGATTTTTACGACTACCTGCGCAAGCAGCCATCGCGCGATGCCTTCATCGTCAATTCGAAAGACGTTGATGAGAAGCTCGCCAAGGCTGCGGCCGTCATCAAGGCGACGTATCTCCATCCGTACCAGATGCACGGATCGATGGGGACGTCGTGCGCCGTCGCGGATGTACAGGGAAACAAAGCGACCGTGTGGTCGCCGACGCAGTCGGCATATCCGACGCGCAGCGGTGTCGCGATGCTCCTTGGTCTGCAGCCCGACAGCGTCAGGGTGGTCTTCGTTCGGGGTGCAGGCTGTTACGGAATCAATGGCGCCGATACGGTCTCGTACGATGCGGCCCTGCTGTCGCAGGCGGTCGGCAAACCAGTTCGAGTTCAACTCTCGAGGCAGGACGAAATGGCGTGGGAGAACTACGGGTTTCCCTACGTCATCGATCAGCGCGTCGGTATCGACGGCGACGGCACGATCATCGTTTGGGACCACGAGGCGTGGTTCGCGTCGATGGGTGGTCGACCGGGAACGAGCACGCCAGGGAATGTCGTCACCGGAATGCTGGCGGGGTTTTCACCGGCGCCATTCGCCCCTCGCGCGGCCAGCGATCCGACTGGCCGATTCAACAATGGCAGCAATGCGGCCCCTTCTTACGTCGTCGGCAGAGTGGGGACGACGGCCGGAGGCGCCGGTGTGGTTGCGAGTGAGCGTGTTTTGACGCATACGAGCGCGTCGCCATTCTTCACCGGCCCGCTGCGATCGCCGTCGCGCCTGCAAAACACGTTCGCGCACGAATGCGTGATCGATGAGGTCGCCGCCCGGGTGAAAGCGGATCCGGTCGCGTACCGGCTCAGGCATGTCAGCGATCCGCGGTTGAAGCAGGTGATTTCCGAGGCGGCCAGGGTCGCGCACTGGGAGGCGCGGCCGTCGCCAAAACCTGGCGCGAGGCGTACCGGTGTCGTTTCGGGCCGCGGTGTCGCGTGCGTCGTTTACGAAGGGGACAACGGTTACGTCGCGATTGTTGCCGAGGTTGACGTCAACACAGCGAGCGGAAAGGTCATCGCGGGGCGCCTGTTCGTCGCTCAGGATTGCGGGCCGGTCTCGAACCCTGATGGCATGCGCAACCAGCTCGAAGGAGGCGCGCTGCAGGGCCTGAGCCGCGCGCTCGCCGAAGAAGTCACCTGGGACGATCAGAAGGTGACGTCAATCGATTGGCGCACGTATCACAGCATGACGCTCGGCGATGAGATGCCGGCAGTCGAGAGCGTGCTGATCGATCGTCACGACGTCGAGGCGACTGGTGCCGGCGAGACCGCGATCACCGTCGTTGCCGCCGCCGTTGGCAACGCCATTTTCGACGCCACCGGCGTTCGCATCCGACAGGTTCCGTTCACGTCTGAACGAGTCAAGGCCGCTCTCGCGGCCCGGTGATCGGGTTCTACCTCGTCCGAACCTTGTAGAACCCACGTTCCGCGAAGATAATACCGGCATCTTTGTCCAAGGAGTGGCACTGATGGCGGTCTCGAGACGTCAATCAGCAGCGCGGCGGGTGATTTATCTCGGACAGATTGGCGTCCTGGTTGCCGTGGCGGCGGCGGTGATCGCGGCCGCTGACGAGCGCACGCGCGAATGGCGCGACTACGGCGGCGGTCCGGATAACTCCAAGTTCAGTACGCTGAAACAAATCAACAAATCGAACGTCTCGCGGCTCGATGTCGCGTGGACATACCCGTTCGGCGAAACCATGTTCAACCCAATCGTCGCGCGTGGCGTGATCTACGCGAAGGGGCGGAACAGTTCGCTGGTCGCTCTCGATGCCGGGACCGGGAAGGAGATCTGGATTCACGAAGGTCTCGAAGGCATCACCCGCCGCGGCATGAACTACTGGGAGAGCAAGGACGGTAAGGATCGCCGGCTCATTTTCAGCATCGGCGACTACCTGCAGGAGATCGATGCCACGACCGGCAAGTCGATCATCCAGTTCGGGACCGACGGCGTCGTCGATCTGCGCGAAGGCCTCGGACGCGATCCCAAGACGATTGGCCGCATCCAGTCGAATACGCCAGGCAAGGTCTTCGAGAATCTACTGATCCTCGGCTCGGCGACCGGCGAAGCGTACTTTTCGCCCCCCGGAGATCTGCGCGCCTACGACATCATCACCGGAAAGGTGGCCTGGACGTTCCACACCGTGCCGCATCCAGGGGAGTTCGGGTACGACACGTGGCCCAAAGATGCATGGAAGTACATTGGCGGAACCAATACCTGGGGTGAGATCACCGTTGATGCGGAGCGAGGCATCGCGTTTTTCCCAACCGGATCGGCGACGTTCGATTTCTACGGCGCCGATCGCCCTGGCGCGAACCTGTTTGCAAACTGTCTGCTCGCGCTTGATGCGCGCACCGGCAAGCGGCTGTGGCATTTTCAGAACGTGCATCACGATCTCTGGGACTACGACAACACGTCGGCGCCCCAACTGACGACCATCAAACAGAACGGCAAGACGATTCCGGTGGTTGCGATGGCGGGCAAGACCGGATTTCTGTACGTCTTCGATCGCGTGAGCGGCAAACCGGTGTGGCCGATCGAAGAGCGCTCGGTGCCGACGAAGACTGAGGTCCAGGGTGAGCAGGTCTGGCCGACGCAGCCGTTCCCGACAAACCCGCCGCCGTTCGCGCGGCAGAAGTTCACGGTCGAAGACATCAATCCATTCATGCTGACCGACGCCGAGCGCGAGCAGTTCAAACAGCGCATTGCAGCGGCACGGAATGAAGGACTGTTCACGCCGATCGGATTTGGCGAGGCGATCCACATGCCGGGGAACAACGGCGGATCGAACTTCGGCAGCACGTCTTCCAATCCGAATGACGGCACCGTGTATGTGATCAGCTACGACATCCCGGCGATCATGCGGCTGCTCACGCCCGCGGAAGCTGCCGCGCGCGGGAATCGCGGCCGCGGAGCCGGTGGCGCAGGCGGACCTGGCCTGGGCGTCTTTCAACAGAACTGCGTGGTGTGCCACGGCGCCGATCGCAGCGGTACGCCGAACGGCGCATCGCTCGTTGGTGTCGCCTCACGCCTTTCGGCGGAAGAGATGCGGTCGGTGATCACGAACGGAAAAGGACGGATGCAGGCAATGCCGCATCTGTCGACGACTGACGTCGACGCGGTCGTGGCGTATCTCTCCGCTGCCGACGGACGCGGCGGCGGCGGCGGACGAGGGCGCGGTGCCGGATCGGGCGTGGTGTTTCCGCCCGGACCCGTCGTGCAGTCAGGTCCGGCGGTCGTCAGACCGGGCGGCGGTGGTCGAGGAGCCCGCGGCCTTGGTCCCCAGGCGTATAGCGATTTCGATGGCGCCGAAGGGCCGACGGAACGCTACACGATGAACGGCTACGGCCTCTACTCGAACATCGTCAAGCCGCCATACACGACATTGACGTCGTACGATTTGAACAAAGGCACCATCAGGTGGCAGGTTCCGCTTGGCGATGATCCGCGTCTCGCCAGTCTTGGTGTTACCGGGACTGGAACGGCGGGTGACTTCAAGTTCGGCGTGATCCCAACCATCACCGGCCTCGTGTTCGTCGCTGGCGGAGACGACAAGCTTCACGTCTACGATGCGGAGACGGGAAAGCAGTTGTGGGAACGCGCGCTCGGCGCCGCGAGCCGAGGCATTCCGTCGATGTACGAATACAAAGGACGGCAGTATCTGCTGATGACGGCGTCGGATCCGGGCGTCGGGCCGAATAGAAATCTGCGTCCCGATCTACCGCACGGAATTGTGGCGTTCGCGTTGCCGAAGTGAAGTAGGACGGAGTGATCTCCGTTCCCTCCGTCCGCACGATTCACTCTCTCAACCCAAACGTCGCCATCACATTGCCGCAGATCACCGATACGTACTGCTTGCCCTCGACCTCGTAGGTGATCGGTCCCATCATGATCTGCGCCGAGCCAAGACTGGCTTTCCACAGCAGCTCGCCCGTGCGCGCGTCGAGCGCCTGGAAATATCCCTCGCGACCTCCCGTGAAAACAAGGTCCGACGCCGTGGTCAAGATGCCAGCGTCGGTGAGGTCGTACATCGGAAATGTCCACTTGCGTTCGCCGGTCTGCGGATCGAGAGCGACGACGGCGCCGTGTGACGGCTCGTCGGTCCAGTTGTTAATCGGGCCACGTCTAATGTTCGGCGCCACCGGCGCGTCGGGGGCGGGCCGCGTCGTGCGAAAGCTGCCGCCCCAATAAAACTGACCAGGCTGATATTGAGCCGGCTGACTCGTGAAGACGCCCGACACATCTTCCCACGTTGGAATGTAGAAAAGCCCGGTGCGCGGACTGTACGACGGCGAGTACCAGCTGGTTCCTCCTTGCTGGCCCGGCCACGTCGCCGAACCTGGCGGCTGAGGCGTTTGAATTGGG